>CAYNCU010000149.1:0-10948 GCA_964395765.1 uncultured Roseivirgaceae bacterium
ATAAACTAATTCTAAACCATTAAATATTAAATATATGTCAAAAGAAAAAGAAGGAAAAGACAAGAATGTCAAAAAAAAGCCGCTTAAAAACCTGATGGAAAAACGGGCCGCCAAGGCAGCCAAACGCACTGAAAAAAAATTGACGGAAAAATTATTGAATAATATTATTTGATATTAAGAAAAGTCTCTTATTCATGTAAGCAGAACTGCCCCTTTGCATTTTGGCTTTCCTGTTACCTTATAACCGAAAAAAGTGAAATTAGCATTTATTGGAACCTACCCGCCCAGGGAATGTGGAATCGGAACCTTCACCAACAATCTGTTTAATTCAATGATTGGCTCTGACGGGGAAAATGAAAATATCAATGAAAGTTTTATAATTGCATTAAATGATTTTGATAGTAGCTATGAATATCCGGAAGAGGTAAAACTGACGATAAGGCAGGAACATCAGGAGGATTATCTGGAGGCGGTTAAATATATCAATCTCAGCGGAGCAGACCTGTGTATTCTTGAACATGAATTTGGAATTTTTGGCGGTCAAAACGGGGTATATATTCTTCCTTTGTTGCATCGATTGGAAATACCGCTTATTGTAACCCTTCATACAATTCTTAAAACACCCTCCTATAATGAAAAAGCGGTTTTACAGGGAATATGTAAAATGGCTGATAAAATAGTAGTGATGAGCCATAAGGCAATTGAGTTCCTTGAGAATATTTATGATGTTCCCGAAGAGAAAATTGTTTTTATCGAACACGGTGTCCCTGACATTAAGTTCAATCAGGAAAAATCGAAGAAGGAGTTTAAGCTCGAATCCAAAAAAGTATTACTGACATTCGGTTTTATAGGGCGGAACAAAGGAATTGAAACGGTACTAAGGGCTTTGCCCAAAGTGGTTGAAAAACATCCGCAGGTTATCTATATCGTGTTGGGAAAAACCCACCCCAACGTGCTTCGCCATTCAGGGGAAGAGTATCGTATATTCTTAATGCGATTGGTTAAAAGTCTTCAGTTGGAGAAGCATGTTATGTTTTTAAATGAATATATCGGCAAGCAGGATTTATTTAAATACCTTTCCGCTTGTGATATTTATATAACGCCATATCTGAATGAAGCCCAGATCACTAGTGGAACGCTTTCGTATGCGGTTGGGGCAGGGTCAGCGGTTCTTTCAACACCGTATTGGCATGCTTCCGAATTATTGGCAGAGGGCCGGGGGAGACTGTTTGACTTTAATGATTCGGACAGCCTGGCTTTTGCATTAACCGGCCTGCTTGATCATCCGCAGGAGCTAAAGGATATAAAAATTAAAGCCTATGATTATGGCAGGAATATTACCTGGCCGAAAACGGGAGATAAGTATGTTGCTCTTGCCTCAGCTATTCTTCGTGAAAACCATGTGGTAATCGAACAGAAAGACACTATTCTGGATTTACTGATTCTGCCTCCTTTTTCCCTGGCTCACATCAACCGCTTAACCGATGATACGGGTATTATCCAACACGCAAAATTCGGCATTCCCAATTTAAAGGAAGGTTATTGCCTTGACGACAATTCCAGGGCCTTGCTGATGGTGCTGATGGCCTACCGCCAGATGAAAGATATTCAGGCACTGGAATTATCACCTATCTATATGAGCTATATCCATTACATGCAAAATGCGAACGGTACATTCAGAAATTTTCTGAGCTTCAACAGGAATTTCCTTGACGAGATAGGCTCTGAGGATTCTTTCGGCCGAACGATTTGGGCATTGGGATATTTGCTGGGTAATGCCCCAAACGACGCCTATTATCAGACCGGCAAATCCGTATTTTTTAATGCGTCGGTAAATTTCGAAAAATTAAAATCAATACGGAGTATCGCCAATACGATGATTGGCATAAGCTATTACCTGAAAAGCAACCCTTCCGATGATACGATGACCGAAAGGCTACGGAACATGGCCATGGGGTTAGTAAAACATTACGAGGAAAATGAGTCATCGGATTGGAAATGGTTTGAATCTTTACTTGCTTATGATAATGGTATCCTTCCCCTGGCCCTGTTGCATTCATCGGAAATACTGAATGATGATAAGATTACGGATGTGGCCCTTAATTCAATGAACTTCCTGACCCGGCATACGCTGAAGGATAATTATTTATCAGTCATCGGAAATGAAAAATGGTATAAAAAAGAAGGAGAACGCTCTCTCTTTGCTCAGCAACCGATTGACGCCATGGCTATGGTTTTAATGTACCACCGTGCCTTTCGCATAACAAAAGACAAAGATTATTTAAATAAACTATACACTTCCTTTTTATGGTTTTTAGGCGAAAACGATCTGAGAATGAGCCTTTATGATTTTGAGACCCAGGGATGTTGCGATGGATTTGAAAGCTATGGGGTTAATCGCAACCAGGGCGCTGAAAGTTCCCTGGCGTATTTAATTTCACATTTAACGGTAATGCAGGCATACGAGGAATATCACGCTGCAGGCTAAGAAAAAAAAAGCCTCACATAAGTAAGGCTCAAAAATCTTAATGCTTATAATTATCTAAACTATGCCAGTTTAACATTTACTGCATTTAATCCTTTTTTTCCCGCTTCCAGATTAAAAGTTACCTCGTCATTCTCTTTGATACTATCCCTTAATCCGGATGAATGCACAAAATATTCTTTAGGTGAGTCCGCGTCTTTGATAAATCCAAAACCTTTTGATTCATCATAAAATTTTACTTTTCCGTTGTTCATAAAATAATTTTAAAATAATGTTGCAAGGTACGCCTATTCCCCGGGATATTGTTTTATATGATTAATTAATTGCGCGATTTAAGGCAAATCAGCCTTTAAAACCGGATTTACTCAGCCGGAATTTATGGATATCTACCTCGTTATTACAAAGCCAACGTATTCGGATTATAATTATAATGCCGGTATTTGAATCGAATGTCAATTAATGACGGTTGGTTAGGCCGGATTTTTTAATTCATTCAGAAGTTCCCTCAAATTAACCGTAGCGTAGGTAGATGCATAATCAGAAATGCCGTACGGAATTATCAGATCTTCATTATGGATCATCGAGCCGCAGGAATAAACCACATTTGGCACATAACCCTCCCTTTCTTTATTATTGGGTATTAGTAAAGGTGATTTTAATCTCCCGGTTTCTTTTTCGGGATTTTGAAGATCGAAAAGCGATGCCCCTAATACATATTCACGCATCGGCCCGACACCATGGGTTATGACCAGCCAACCTTCGGGGGTTTCAATGGGCGATCCGCAATTTCCTATCTGAATGAATTCCCATGGAAATACAGGCTGTTGTAATAATTTTGATTCACGCCATATGGATATATTATCAGAATAGGCAAGATAATTATTGAAACCATCCAACCGGCAAAGCATAGCAAATTTGCCATTTATTTTTCTTGGAAAAATTGCCATTCCCTTGTTCTGTGCTATTTCCCCATGAACCGGCATTACCCTGAAGTGATAAAAATCCGAGGTGTCCAGCATTTTTGGCAATATCGTAATTCCGTCATAGGCTGTATAGGTGGCATAATATATCGTGGTTCCGGATTCATCTGTAAATTTTACGAACCGTGCGTCTTCAATTCCATTTTTTTCATTGGCCGATACCGGAAAAATTACTCTTTCGGATAAGTTAGTGTCCAATGAAAAATCGAGCTCATAATGGGAGGAAGCCAGCCATGAAATCTGTCTTAAAAATATATCCTTTTCAACCGCAGGTTGAAGGGATGTTCTTACCTCAGCAATGCTTTTCTGAAGCTCGCCGTAGGTGAAATTATCCTTTAACTTATCCAGTATCAATTCGGCAGGAATCATGGCATGAAAGTCCTGCATTTCATTCAGCTTACTTTTAAATGATTTTTTATCGTAAACATGGCGCCGGATACGCTCGGCTTCTTCAAGCATTCTTCCGACAGGTTCAATTGTAAAATTGTTATTCTTATCGAGGACTCCTGTCCGGAAAACAATGGACGAAATATGTCCTTCTCCGGTTGCCCGGAAACTAATAATTACTCTTTTCTCACCGGGCCCGGTCTCTGACTGATCCGGATGTTCAACCATGGAGGGATTAAAGAAAGCCGCCGATTCAATTGAGTATTCAGATGTAAAATAGGACCCAATGAGTATTTTTTGAGGTATGCCAATTGATTCCGGGTCAATGTTTAATTGTGACAGCACATGGGCTACCTTATCGAAATGTTTTATGAAAATTTTCGAGATATTTCTATGACGCATCGAATAATCCCTCAGCACCTGGTTCAAAACAAAGGCTGCCTCCTTTTCAGACATCTTTATTACCGATTGTATGATATTCACTGACCTTTCGTCGTTCATAAATAGAAATCGGGCGATTACCCTGCTGGCGTCAGGAAGGAATTTTATATCCTTTCTGTTTACGGCAAATTGCATGGAGTGGTTATAATTTATGTAAAGGTAGACTCCACAAGTCAATAAGTGAGTTAATTTCAATTTATATTAATAATTGATAGTTAAGCTTGCTTTAATTTCAATTCGAATAAAGAGCCCTGGTTTCATTATACTAGGAATAATTAATATTTTTTTATAACTTTATCCATTAAATCCTGCCAGATCCAACATGAAACTTTATATTAAATACATGGTAAGTCTGCGATGTAAAATGCTCGTCAATGAAGAATTGAAAAAACTTGGTTTACATCATGCGGTAGTTGATCTGGGAACGGTTGAGCTTTTCGACGACATAACGGAAGTGCAGCGCAAACAACTGAAGGAAAACCTCCTTCACTCAGGTTTGGAATTACTTGATGATAAAAAGAGTATCCTGATTGAAAAAATCAAAGCCGTGATTATTGAAATGATTCATTATTCCGACGAATTGCCTAAAGTAAATTATTCGGATTATATCAGTGAAAAATTAAATTACGATTATACCTACCTTTCCAACATATTTTCTGAGGTTAAGGGGATTACTATCCAACATTTTATTATCCTGCATAAAATTGAAAAAGTAAAGGAATTGCTGTTGTATGACGAACTCACCCTATCCGAAATTTCCTATAAACTTCATTACAGCAGCGCCGCACATTTGTCTAACCAGTTCAAGAAAATTACCGGCCTCACGCCTTCATTTTTTAAACAAATGAAACAAAAACGCATATTGAACCTGGAAAATCTTTAGTAGTTTGTGTGTTTATTATTTTAAGGCTTGTACGAATCGCAATTTAATCAACATTTCAATTTACTGAAAAATAAGAAGTACCTGATGAAATAAAATTCAGGCCTATTCGAAAATAGGGATCACGAGAGAGAAAACCTTTTCCAGGAAGCTTGGGTTGAGCCCTGGCACATCTAGGGGACGTTCGCCAGAAAAATTGTGTAACCCGCTACCTGTTATCCAAACCATTTTTAAACCGGTAACCGGACGAAATAAAATAAGATCCAATGCAGATTCATTATTGATAGTTTAAGAATTTTTCCGTATACCGTTTATCCCTTTCAGTTTTGAGCCAATATCATAGAGGGTGAATAAATGCAATGATAATCAGTGATTTATGTAATAATCAATGAAAGTTGTGTAGCAATTACTCATTAGATTACATTGACCTTTGTTACATAAATGTTCCCCTAACCTAAATTCCATCAAAATGAAAAAAATAATCCTTTGCCTGTTAACGGCCGGACTGCTGTTCACGTTTATTCCGGTCCAGCTGACTGCCGGTTCTAAAACGCTTCCCTCTACCACGAAAACCATCGAGTCGGAAGAAGCCCAAACCATCCTCAATCGTTTAAATGAAATCAAAGCGATGGATAAATCCAAGCTCACCCAGTCAGAAAAGAAAGTATTACGGAAAGAAGTAACCGAATCCAAAAAAAGAATGCAAAGTATCGGCGGAGGAGTATATATTTCTGTAGGTGCCCTCATCATTATTATATTGTTATTGGTTATTCTACTTTAAAAAATTCAATTAATCAGAAAACAAATTCAAATCAATGTCTTCTTTAAAATATTAACATAATCATGAAAAAAATAGGTATAATCATTCTGGTTGTCGGATTGCTGATCACGATATTCACCGGCTTTAATCTTATTACAAAAAAGAAAGTTGTGGATGTGGGAGATTTGCAGATTTCTACAAATCAAAACCATCGCGTAGCATGGTCCCCCATCATCGGAATCGTTGCGATGGTTACCGGCGGAGTAGTATTTTTAGTGGGTACCAAAAAAAGAATAAATGTATAACTACCGGATTGCGAAACTTCGCAGCTGAAGAAGATTTACACACTCAAAGGTGTGATATTCATTTTCAATTATGTATGCGAGGTTTAAAATATTCTCAATTCAGTTAAACACAAAAAGTATGAAAAGATTTATCATAATAACATTTCTCCTCATCGGTATTTTTCAACTTAATGGAAATGCTCAGGAAAAGTTTGGAAATACATTAAATTTAGGCGTAGGTGCAGGCGGCTACGCGGGGTATTACGGCTACATTGGGCATATATTACCTGTATTTCATTTCGATTATGAAATAGCTGTAGCAAGAAATTTTACCCTGGCACCATTCATGAATTTTTATTCTTATTCGCGATATTATGATCCCGGGAATTATGTTTTCCGCGAAACGGTTGTTCCCATTGGAGTAAAAGGAACCTATTATTTTGATGAGCTGTTAAATGCAAATACACAATGGGACTTTTACGCTGCCGGCTCGCTGGGATTTGCTATTGTAAGTTCGCATTGGGGTACAGGTTATGCCGGTGATAAAAACTATTATCGCAGGGGGAGCTCACTTTTCCTGGATATCCATTTAGGAGCCGAGTATCACTTTACAGAACGTATGGGTGTATTCCTTGACCTATCCAGCGGTGTGTCGACCATCGGTCTGGCCATTCATAAATTATAACAGATTTTGAAAATAAACTTCCAGTATAATTTTCCTCTTAAAAACAGTAATATGAAAAATGCCATCCGATTTCTTTTATTCATACCCGTAGTTTTAATCCTGCTATTCACCTCATGTGTGACCAGCAAAAAGTACATGGCCTCGGAAGCCAATGTTTCCAAGCTTCAATTAGACAGCTCGAGTACTCATAGGCAACTAGGCGAATGCACGGATCAGGTCAGTAATCTTAATATGGAGAAAACGAATCTTCAAAAAGAAAATGCCTCCATGCAAAATGATTTTGCAGCCCTTAATACCGAATCAAAAATGACTATTGCCGATCAGGCAAAACGTTTAAAAACCCTGCAAGGAATGATTCAGTCCCAAAAAGATGGAATGACGAAACTAAAAAATTCAATGACGGAAGCCCTTGTAAATTACAAAAGTGACGAAATGAACGTTTATATTAAAAACGGAAACGTGTATGTTTCGCTTGAAGAAAAGCTGCTTTTTAAATCCGGCAGCGACGTGGTTGATGCCAAGGGAAAAGAAGCACTTAAGGCACTCGCTAAGGTTTTAAACAGTACTACTGACATCAATGTCATGATTGAAGGTCATACAGATAATGTTCCGATTAAAAATAAGGTTTTTGAAGATAATTGGGATCTTAGTACAGCCAGAGCAACCTCCATAGTGCGAATTTTAACAACAGCCGACGGCTTTGATCCTAAACGCATAACCGCATCAGGTAACAGTCAATTTCACCCGGTGGATTCGAATGATACTGCTGCCGGGAGGGCCAATAACAGAAGAACCCTGGTTATTTTATCGCCGGATCTGAAAGAATTATACAGCCTGCTGCAAATGTAAGATAACGATGTTCTTTTTACCCTGTTTATCATTATAATGACTTCATGATTAGTGGGTTTAACACCCGGTTCTTTTATTTGAGCCGGGTGTTTTTGTTTAAATCAAAGCAAAAATTTTAGGCGACGGAAATTATGATTAATATTCAGTAAAAATCGACTGATTCATTTTGCGAAAAGACTGTTATTCGGATGATCGTTGTAAAAGGTTTAAATTAAATTGCGGATCATGATATCCGGAATTTACAATAAGCTCAGTCGTTGATTAATTTAAACTGCATGATTGAATCCAGATTCAATGTAAAACGGATCCTGTCGCTGAATGATCCGGTGACTGAACTCATGTTTCGCGATACTATTACAGGAATATAAATTTCGAATAATCCCCAGATACCAGCCTTAAGTCCTGCTTCGTAAAAAAACGGGGAAATGTAACCCTGGCTATACCCACGATCATTCAAAAGTAGATTAACAAAAGGCTTAACCGGAACCCGACGGGCTATTCCCGGCAGATTGCTTGTGAAAGATAAAGAAATAAGCCAAAGACTATAGCCAAGACTATTATTGACGGGAGATACAAGGCCCCCTTCTGAAAGTGTCATTTGCCTGGACAGGAAGGTTTTTGGAAATTCCGTAAATCGATCAGGATAGGTGCCCTGGTAAAGGTATAAGTCATATCCACTTCTTCCACTGGCGGAGAGATCATAAAATGGAATCTCCACCGTATTTTTAAATATTTTACCTGCAAATAACCGAATATCCAATCCATTGTTTTTTCTATGATAACTATATTTATAATTGAATTCCAAGGATGCTTTTTGAAAAGATTGATTCGATTCAAAAGAGGCCAGCAGGGTGAAAGGATTGATAAATCCCGTTTTTTCCAATTGGTATCCAAACTGCAGATATGAACTCATCTTTGACTTCTCCAAAAGCTCGATCCGAAAGAGATCCGTTGCCACAATGTACTTTCCATAAACTTTCTGCTTAAAAGGACTGTTATCGATTGGGTTCCTGAAATATAAGTCGAATCCTACATTACCTTTATTATAGATTTGATTTCCGGGTGCACCGAACCGGCTGCCTTCCAGAGAAAGGGTTATCATCCGAATGAAATGCTCATAAGGAATGATGTTGACTGAAATTTTTCCAAATCCATCAAGGGTTGAATTTTTAACTGAATAGAAAGGTATAAAAATATATTCCATCGGTTTTGGCAAAAGAAATCCGTTATGTATTGTCATCCCCAGCAGGAAACCATCTTGCCTGTTCCAATCTACAGCCGGGATGAACAACAAAGGCTGTTTATCCGTATCCTCTATGGTATATAAAAGACCGGTTTGGATAGGGTCGGCCTTCCGGAAAATTCCCGATTTCCGGATATTATTATTGAGCCGGTACATTTCGGGCATTACATGGGCAGGATCGATTTTTATTTCAGAATAATTTCCCCGGGGAATATCAATCCATTGTTCTCCTGCAAAACCATTCACCCATTTCTCAAAATAGGTTGAATCACCTGATATGCCGGCAATAACTAAAGGCGATGCCATTTCCCCCATATTTTTTACAAGGAGTTGCTGATTTTTAAGGCGTATTATAGAATAGTCAAGACGTTTGGTGGTAGTCAGTAAATCGTCAAAAAACCAGCTTAAATTTTTACCGGTCGTGGTTTCCAATATGTTGCGAAGATCATTGGGTTGCGGGTGCTTGAATTTCCAAACCCGGTAATATTCGTGGATGGCCAAATCAAACAGGGAATCACCGAGATAAGCCCTCAGGTAGTTAAAAGCGATTGCTGATTTATTATAGATGATAAGACTATAATTCATCATGGTGTATTCGGGAGCCGGCAGGTTCATCGGCTGCTCGAGATTCTTACGGGCCTGGATAAGCCATTCGAGTTCCGTAATTCGCTCTACCGGCATTTTGTCTATATGTAATAACTTTGCCGCTTTCTTTTTTTTTATAAAGATTTCCCATAGCTTTTTTCCGGGATATCTTTCGTGCATATACCGCATTTCGTATGCGCTGGTTATACCTTCATCCATAAACGGGTACCGGCGTTCATTACTTCCCAGTGCAGCATAGAACCAGCTATGGCACGTTTCATGAGCGATAACTTCATCCAGGGAGTAGGCATCGCGCGTCATTCCGATCACGGTAATACCCGGGTATTCCATTCCGGCGCCGGTAGTGAGGGCGCTCTGAACTACCGTAAAACTATTATAGGGATAATCACCGATCCATTTTGAAAAATATGCAATTGCTTGATCAACATAGGGTAGGGCATCTTTCCAAAGACTTGCCTGTATTTCGGTAAACATTAACCATGTGGTTACTTCACGGCCGGATCCGGGGAGCCGCACTGACCCTTTCAGCACATGGAACCGTTTATCGGCGAAAAATGCGAAATCATGTATCCCTTCCCCGGTATATCGAAGGGTTTTCATTTGTTCTGACGAGGGCGGAAAATTTTCCTTCCTTTTGTATTTTGCTTTTATCCAGGAAGTGTCGGAAGCAAGCTGATCCAGCATTTTAGCTTCCCGGTCATTTTGCAGGTCTCCGGTTGCCCCCACAATATAATTAGCTGGCAGGGTAATGCTTACATCATATTTGCCAAATTCCGAATAGAACTCACCTTGATCTAAATAAGGCATAGGGTGCCAGCCGTTATTATCATATACGGCCGGTTTCGGATACCACTGGGAGATTTGATAGGATTGCCCGATGTGACCTAGCCGGGAGGTTACACCTTCAGGGATTTTTACATGAAAAGGGGTGGTCAAATTTATACTGTCACCTGGATTTACTGTTTCATTTAACAAAATCCGGCAAATATCCGGCTCACCCGGCAAAAAATTCCATTTGACACGATGGTTGTCGACTTTAAAATCCAATGAATCAATAAAGCCTTTTAATTCCGGATCTTTGAATAATCTTTCTTTTCCATTTGATTTAAATAACTGTTTCGCTAATGCAGTGGAATTATCGAAATAGCCATTCGGCCAAACATGAAAAAATAAATATCGAAGGGTATCCGGCGAATGGTTTATGTACTCAATTGTCTCAAAGGCGTTTAATTCATGGCTTTTATCATTTAGCCTAACATGAATATTATAATTAACCTCCTGCTGAAAATATTCCTGAGAGATTGCTTCCTGAACGGGACCCTTTATAAATCAGAATAGGACCTTAAAA
>CAYNCU010000150.1:0-6590 GCA_964395765.1 uncultured Roseivirgaceae bacterium
AACCAGGAATGTACCCGGAGTTATGGAAGCGGCCAATTATTATCATAACCTGACCGGCGATCATGGCTCTCTGAGCGGTATAGACTGGGAAGCCGGGGATGAGGATGTAAAGGATGCATTCGGCAATCTTGAGGTGGGCTATGATTTTATCAGCACCTTCGGCATAACCATGAAGGAAGGCAGGAATTTTTCGAGGGAATATGCCGACGATAGGTCTGCTGTTATATTTAACGAGTCCGCTATTAAGCTCATGGGGCTGAAAGATCCAATAGGAAAAACCATCCGTCTGTGGGGAAAGGAAAAACATATTATCGGGATAACCAGAGATTTTAATTTTGAATCCTTATTCAATAAAGTAAAACCATGCGTCATTCAACTGGTTCCGCAAGGATATAAAATAGCCGTTAAGATCAAAAACGGAAAGGAACGGGAGGCCATTGCAGGGCTTACGAGGCTTTACCATAAATTCTATCCCGGGCTGGCCTTCGATTACCGCTTCGTGGATGACGATTACCAGGCGCTTTATGTTTCCGAGAAAAGGATTTCCGTGATTGCTCAATATTTCTCACTGGTCGCCGTTATTATTTCTTCTCTTGGCCTTTTCGGCCTGGCGGCCTTTACGGCTGAAAGGAGGATCAAGGAAATCGGGATTCGCAAGGTGTTGGGTTCCGGGGACTGGAATATTGTATTCCTGTTATCAGGTGATTTCTCCAAAATGGTAATAGCCGCCATTATCGTTGCTGTTCCTTTAAGCTATTTTATTGCGAAAAGCTGGCTTGAAAATTTTGCTTACCGGATCGATATGAAGTGGTATTATTTTATTGGTGCGGCCATCATAACCCTGGTGGTCGCCTGGTCGGCAGTCGGGCTTCAAACCATTCATGCGGCAAGGACGAAACCAGTGGACTGTCTCAAGAATGAATGATTTTAAAAGTTTCCATTAATGAAAAAAATCGGGATATACCCTCCCAAAGCGGCTCAGCATTTCCTCCGGTGGTTTCTGAGGGAAGAACTGGCAGAAGAAGTGGAGGGTGATCTGCGGGAACAGTTTTATCTGGAACTTGAGGAGATGAAGGCTTTCCGTGCGAAGCTAAATTACTGGTTCCAGGTAATCCGATACCTGCGATTGTTTGCAATCAAAAAAAAGTTTTCATTTTATCCACAACTAAAGCCTTCCGGTATGTATAAAAATTATATTATTTATGCCATCCGCTACATTAACAAGCATAGATTTTATTCTATTCTTAATATTGCCGGCCTTACCATAGGTTTGACGTGCTCCCTGTTGATTTACCTTTACGTTAATAACGAATTAAGCTATGACACCTTCAATAAAAAGTCAGGCAGGATTTACAGGCTGGTCACGGATCTGATCACACCTACTGAAACTATACATTCGGCCAGTACTTCCGGCCCCATGGCGCCTGCCTTGAAAGAGGAATTCCCGGAAGTACAGGAGGCGGTCCGGATTCATACCGGTAATTTCCTGTTACAATACAAGGATAAAAAATTCCAGGAAGACAACGCCATCTTTGCCGATGCCGGTTTCTTTAAGGTTTTTGATTATAAACTGATCGAAGGCAGTCCCGATGAAGTTTTATCGGATCCATTTGACGTGGTCATGACGAAAGCGGCGGCTAAAAAATACTTCGGGAATGTGGATCCCGTCGGGAAAACCGTAAAAATAGAGAATCAGTTTGATGCCACCGTGAAAGGGATCATAGAGGATGTTCCTGAAAATTCACAATTGAAATTCAACATTGTGGTGTCGCTGTCGACACTGGTTGAAAAAATATCCCCTCAACAATATCAAGACTGGGGAAATTTCCAATTCTTCACCTATTTATTATTGGCTAAAAACACCTCACCACTTTCACTGGAAGACAAGTTGCCCGGCTTTATGGATGCTCATGCCGGACAGGTAATGAAGATGGATAATATGAAATACCATTTGGTCCTAGAGCCATTAACCGGTGTATATCTTCATTCAAGCAGGGGCGGTTTCGTAACTGGCAATATCATTAATGTTTATATTTTTTCCGTTATTGCGTTTTTGATTCTTGCGATCGCCGGATTCAATTTCATGAACCTTGCAACGGCGCGTGCTGTTGAAAGAGCGAAAGAAGTCGGAATAAGGAAAACGATCGGAGCGGCCCGCCATCAGTTGGGAATTCAGTTTTTAGTAGAAGCCGTTTTAATCAGCTTTATTGCCGTGATGCTGGCCTTATTGTTAAGCCAGTTGCTCCTGCCTCTTTTCAACCGGCTAGCGGGAAAGGACGTCGGCCGGAATATTTTTTCTTTTACCGGAATACTGTTATGGGCCCCGGTCATTGCACTGGTCATCGGTGTGCTGAGCGGAATATATCCTGCATTGATTATTTCAGGGTATAATCCTCTTTTGGTTCTCAAGGGATATGTATCCAGGTCCGACCGTGGCATTCTTTTCAGGAAAATATTTGTTGTGGCCCAGTTCGTTCTGTCCATGGCGTTGATTGCCGGAACCCTGATTATCTACAGTCAGATGAGATTCATGAGAGACAAGGACCTGGGATTTATTAAGAACCAGATGCTGGTGATCGA
The DNA here is from genome assembly GCA_964395765.1 of uncultured Roseivirgaceae bacterium. Lineage (GTDB taxonomy): Bacteria > Bacteroidota > Bacteroidia > Cytophagales > Cyclobacteriaceae > DATDPY01. The sequence continues at coordinate 2,581 of CAYNCU010000150.1, forward strand.
TTTCAGGAGGGATCCGAAAGTTGAATCCGAAATTGAAATGATCAAGCATAATCTTCTTTCGGACCCTTCGGTATTATCCGTCACAGCATCCTCCAGCGAACCCGGCAGGGACAATGCCGGTGCCTATACTGAGGTTGAAAACCCTTCAGGGGAAATGCAGGCGACCAATGTCGCGCTTTATTCGGTTGATTTTAATTTTATTCAACACTATAATATAAAATTAGTGGCCGGACGGGCATTTTCAACCGAATTCCCAACCGATTCAACGCAGGCCTTAATTCTCAATGAGGCTGCGGTGTCCAGTCTCGGTTATACTAATCCTGAAGATATTATCGGGAAAAAATTCGATCAGTGGGGGAGAAGAGGTACGATTATCGGGGTGATTAAAAATTTTAACTATCAGTCTCTGGAGGAGAACGTTCAGCCTTTAAGTCTGCGGGTAAGGCCGGAAGACTGCCGGTATCTTTCCCTGAAGATCGATTCCCGGCAGATCAGCCAGACTGTCAGCCGGATAGAAGATAAGTGGGATCAGCTGGTTCCATGGAGACCTTTTGAGTATTTTTTCCTGGATGATAATTTCAATAAGCAATATGGCAACGAGGCCAGGTTCGAACAACTATTCACCACCTTTGCCGGGCTCGCCATATTTATTGCCTGCCTGGGATTACTGGGACTGACCACCTATTCGGTTGTCAGGCGAACCAAGGAAATCGGAATTCGTAAAGTGCTCGGGGCGACCGCGGGGAATATCCTTTATCTTCTTTCCCGTCATTATATCAGACTCATCATCATCGCATGCATCATTGCTGTCCCCCTGACATGGTATTCCATGAAACTCTGGCTGGAACATTTTGCTTATCGTGTTCCGATGAATTGGTGGATTTTCCTCATTACAGGATTTTCGCTTGTCATCCTGTCCCTGATGACCATGAGTATTCAAACGTTAAAAGCCGCCATGACCAATCCTGTGAGGAGCCTGAGAACCGAATAAAGGGAAAATGAATTCGGAAACCGATTGAAGAATACGAGATCTGAATCGCCTCCAATCAACAATCGGCTATTCCTCCGGTTGCTGAAAGAAGAGCTCACAAAAGAGTTGCCGGGAGGCAACTTGCAAGAACAATTTAGTTTAAAATTAGCAGAAAATCCATCTTCCGGGCAAAGATGAATTAATGTTTACAAGCCATTTCTTAATAGAGGAATATCATATTGTAAGATCAACACATATCAATCCAATATTTATACTGAAGAGAGAATGAACCTTTGGAAATCTACCTCTTTATTCTTTCCCTGTCAGGCTTACCATTATCCTTACCGAGGAGGTAGAACAGGCTGTCCCTGATATAAAAGTCCCAGCCTTCCCTGCAATTTTCAAAGCACTCTATGCCCGGGACGAGTCCCACATGCGCCATTTTTATTTTGATTGAATTTTTTTCGGGAGTGAATTCCCAAACCACGGTAGTGTCCTTCCATTCTTTTTTATCTTTCAACCAGGGCAAGTAGCAATCCGTAATTTTCCAAACAACTTTTTTGTTGATAATCAACACGGTAATTCTTTAGTGACCAATGAAATCCGATATGCGGTTAAAAAAACACGAACTCGGCAAATGGAGTAAAGTACCTGAGTCGCATCAAACCGGGTAAATTTATGATTGAATAACCTTTAAATTTACCATTTTTCTTTCAGGAAGATATTGAGTAAAATTATAAAATAATAAACCGGTAATTTCTATGAGAGCTTTTGTGTTTATTCTTTTAATTTCATTTACGATTTTATCTTGTACGGAAAACCAACGGGATTTTAGAAAAACGTCCTTGCCCCGGAACGGTCTGGCGGAAAACGGCTTAAAGGGGAATGTGAAAAGCATGGAACAGAAAATCTACCAGATCCGTCACGGAGCCGCCGGCAGCGATGCCATTCCGGACAGTCTTTCGGATGATTTTATCATTTCCTTCGACCGGCACGGCCATAAAACCAAAATGGAATACCCTGCCACCAAAGGAGACGTGAATCTGCAATGGGAAAATCATTATGACAGAAATGGTAATTTAACAGAGCAGGATTGGTATCATTCCGACGGTAAGCTTATGTCGGGGGACAGGTATAATTATAATGACCGGGGGAAATTGGTTGAGGTAATCCATTTTAACAGTGAAAAACAGGGATGGATAACCAATTCGTATCAATATGATGCAAAAGGCAGAATGACTGAGATGAAGAATATCGGTTACAACAGGGGCAAGAAACAATTTTCCACCTATAATTACTTTTATGGCGCCAGCGGCAGACTGGATTCAATGCGTGAATATCATGGAGACACTAACCGTTACTTAACCCATAAATATAGCTACAACAATGCCGGTCAAACGACCGAAGATATTCAATATAACGATAACGGCGAACCAGGCTTGAAAGTTGAAAGAAGTTACGATTCAGCCGGGAATATGCTGCAAATGAATCAATACAGGGGAGACAGTGTTTTATACAGCAAAGACATATATCATTACGATGATCATAATGACCAGGTCGCCACGGAACATTATATACAGAATAAGATTATATCCTTTAAAAAAGAAGCAAACGGGAAGGCAAAAGGAGTTATCGACCGGGATCATTTGAATGATGCGGTTTCATTTTCCTATGCTGACAAACTAAAGTTCGATGCCAATGGAAACTGGATAGAAAAAGATATTTTAGATCAGCGTGGAAGGACCAATTCAATAATTAAACGATCGATAGAATATTATTAAAATTATTTTTATTAACCCTGATTAACATCAATTCTTTAATAGCCGCTTGGTATAAATCTCAATAATTATCATTTTGAAATGAAAAACAAATTCATGAAGAAATTATATCTTGTATATTCTTTAATCCTGTTACTTGTTTTAGCGGGCTGTTCAAAGCCGGAAAAGAAAACTGAAATTTATGCGGCCGGATTCAAAACTATCCACCTGACTGACAATTCCCGTATTTACAAACCGGGAAGTGATGTTGCGGACCGCCTGCATTTCAGGCCCATCGACCTGGATGTCTGGTACCCGGCAACGACTGTAGGATCCGATTCGGCATTAACTTTCCGCGACCTGTTAAACTTGCTCATCTTACGGGTCGATATTTATACCGGAACTCCGGCAGCTCCCGGAACACTGGACCAGATCGCCGGTTACCTTTGCAACGGTTTCAAATGTTCCGATACCACGAAACTTCTGAATTTTAAATCGCAATCCTATGAAAATGCCCCGGCTGTGTCGGGTAAATTTCCGATGGTTGTATACCTGGCCAGTTATAACGGTATGTGTTATGAAAATTTCACCCTTTTTGAAAAACTGGCATCCCGGGGATATGTGGTTGCCTCTGTCAGTTCTATTGGAACTTATCCGGGAGACATGACCATGAAGAAGGCCGACCTGATGGCACAAGTGGATGATGCTTTGTTTTCCATTCAGGCTTTGTCAGAAGATCCGTCGGTGGACACCTCCGATATAGGCCTTATAGGGTATAGCTGGGGCGGACTGGCGGGAGCGGTCATTGCCGGCAAAAGGCCCGGACTAAAATGCCTCATATCATGGGATGGTTCCGAATACCATCATTATGGTAATGATAGGAGTGAAGATTCCGATTTTAACCAGACCGCCAATGGCGAAGATTTTAAAAATATGACCCTTACTATTCCTTACCTGCGACTTGAAAGCTCTCCTGATAGTACAAGTACAAAAAAAGATTCCATTTATAATTTTTCGGCGCATGTAAGAAACAAATTGATCCTCAGAGTAGACTCAGCCGGTCATGAAGATTTTTGCTGCCTTGGCGATGTTGCCCGGTCATCGGGAGGTTGTGATTCTACCGGGACCTACAGCACTATTTTATCGCTGACCCTGGGATATATCGATAACAAGCAAAAGGGGGCAGATGAATTTTCGAATGTACTTAAAGATAACCTGGGGAAAACGGTAAAGGTGAAATAAGAGGAAATTAAGTGCGGGATGCATTGTAATTTTATCTTAAG
>CAYNCU010000150.1:6690-10933 GCA_964395765.1 uncultured Roseivirgaceae bacterium
GGGAATTGATCATTCAGAGATCAATTAATAATGGATTTGGTTACTCTTATCCGTCAGACCGCTGATAGAAAATGGCTGTACTTATAATAATGTATATTACTGAGGATTAGGACCCTGGGTTACCTGCACGAAATTATCGGTATCGAGCCACTTGGCATAAGCCGCCTGGATCTGTTTAGCATCAAGCTTGATATATTTTTCCGCAGCAATCGTCGGCTCATTCAATGGCAGGTCGTGGAGGGAACGGGATAACAAACCTCCGGCGATACTACCTGTACTCGACTCCGATAATTGAATATCTCTCAAGGCAATGGACTTTGCCTGGTTCAGTTCCTTATCACTCACCGGTTCATTTTGCATTTGTTTAAGGTCTCTCACAATGATGGCCCGGGCCTTTGAGACATTGGGCGGATCACAGGCAAAATTGGCGGTATAGGTGGATCTGCGTTTCCCGATGTTAAATGAAGAGGAAACGTAATAAACCAGGCCGCTGTTTTCCCGGAGGTCCTTATACAGACGGGTTGCATAAAATGCCCCTCCCAGTATTTTGTCTCCTAATTGCAAGGCATAAAAATCGGGATCCGATCTTGTGATCTTCAGGTTTTCCGACAGGTTGACGATAACCTGTACCCGGCTTTGATCGGGAACGGAGGTGGTGGATGGTTTATTGAGGGGGATGGGCGTCAGTTCCGTTTCCGGTTTCGCTCCCATGGCCTTCCATATTCCGAAATATTTTTCCACGGCCGATTTAGCATCTTCCGGTTTTATATTTCCGATTACGACCATGGTGGTCAGGTCGGGCCGGAAAACAGTATTGTAAAAATCCTTTACGTCCTGGATGGTAAGCGCATTCACCGTTTCAGGCGTTGCCTGGCGAAGCGTAGGGTCATTTTCGGGAACCAGTGCTTTCGTCAACGCCCGGCTGGTCAGGTAATCAGGGCTTTTTAACTCGCCGGCGACCGTTCTTGCCGTTTGCCCCTGAACCACCTTGAATGCATTGACAGGCAGACCCGGGTGCAAAATATTATCAGCCAGCAGGCCGAGACCCTTGTCAAAATCTTTGGTAAGGACTTGCAGGGAGAAACTGGTTCCTGCATTTTCATTGGCGCTGATGTCGTCAAGTGCTTTCTGAAAAGCTATCCTGTCGAGGGACTCACTGCCGTAGGAAAAAAGTTGATCTAAAACACTATAAACCCCTTCCTTTCCTTTTGCCGTTTCAAGATCGGAATTATTCTTTACTCTGCCGTAAACGCTTACAGTATTGCTGATGGATTCAGGCTGAACGATCAGCTTGATCCCGTTATCCAGGCTATAGACGGTTGGGTTGACCAGGGATTCCGGAACTGTTAACCGGCTCATGGCTTTTTGGGCCCAGTCAGGAAGTTCAACTGCCTTTGGGTTTTCAGGCGCAAAGGATTCGCTTCCGCCGAATGAATTTTGAGAAACCGGCTGGCCGGATTCCTGCGGCGTCATGATCGCATAAATGGCATGATCTAAATTCAGGTACTTTTTGGCTGCACTGTTAACTTCATCCACTGTCACCTTTTCCATCGCATCCACTTCCGCCTGCGGGGATTCTTTCCCATCGACAGCTACTGCTTCAGACCAGGCATTAGCCAGGCCGGAGATAGAATTATTCTGAAATTCGGTACTGGCAATTATGTGTTTTTTTTCTGCTTCCACCAGGTCGGCGGGAATACCATTTTTGATATAGCCATTGAGCACGTCCGTCATATCGGAAACCAGCTTTTTCGCATCGGCTCCTTTCGGAAAAACGGCGATGGCATAACCCATTCCCGTTTCGGAAGATGCTTCGGAGCCAAATCCGGCGTAAAGCGCTTTCCCCTGGGGAACCAGACCGTAAAGATTTCCCCGTTGGTTGCTCAGCGCCGCGGAGAGAACATTAAAAGCCCAGAAATCGGGACTGCTGGTGCCGGGTATCCGGAAAGCAATATAGACCAAGCCATAAGGCAGGTCCGTGGGCGAACTTAGTGTGTCGGGGGTCACCGGCTGAAAATTCGGCATAGGCCTTTCCGGTAATTTTTTTTCCGGGATATCTCCGAATAGTTCCTGTACTGTTTTTAAAGCAGAGGGAGGATCGACCTTACCCACGATAAGCAATATGGCATTATTAGGAGCATACCATGTATCGTGAAAGTTTTTCAGCATTTCCGCAGAAGTGCTGTCGAAGGAAGGACGGGTTCCAAGACCATCGTGGGCAAAGGAAGTTCCCTTATACAAGGCGGCCAGCATCTTGGTATATATTAGATATTGAGGGTTGGAAATATCGCTGGCCACTTCCTGTTCTATGGCGCCTCTTTCATGGACCCACAGGGAATCCGTACATAATATGTTTTTCATCCGTATAGCCTCGATGTGCAATGCCACATCCAGCTGATCGGCGGGAACCGAGAAGAAATACTGGGTCACGGTCTGGCGTGTATCGGCGTTAAAATCACCACCCATAGCCGCGGAGATATCCGCCAGTTGATCCGCTGAAAGCTCAGGGCTTCCCCGGAACATCATATGTTCCAAGGCGTGGGCCGTACCCGGAAAACCTTCCGGGGTTTCATTGGCGCCGACCAGGTAATTGATTTCAGTAGTTACTACCGGTGCCAGGTCATTTTTAACAATGATTACGCGCAGACCGTTTTTTAATGTAGAGCGGAGAATATTGTCATCATTTTCATTGCCTTTACCGGTCTGGCCGGAAGCAAAAACGGTGACGGAAATTAATGACATTAAAAAGAATAGCAGCGATTTGTGCCTGGCGGCTCTAACGGAAATTCTAAATGTATTCATGGTTTAATTGTTATGTGGGTTGCCAGTAAAGTATAATTATAAAACAGCTTATATGAATTCAGAACCGAACATGAAAAATAATCAATGTTCAGGATATTTCAAAAATAGTTTAATGGTGTTATGCCGGGGGTGATCCGGCAAAATGGTTACCGGTTCAAAAATAATTTAATCTGATTGTCCAATTTGAATAAAGTCCCTTGTTATGGTTTTGAATTTTAAATAATTTGTAACCTGCCTGTTCGGAACAGGCTTAAACTTTACAATCATGGATGAATACCTATTAATTTTCAGGCACCAGGACGGTAACAAAGTTGCCTCACCGGAGCAGATCCAGGTATGGATGAAACAAACCATGGACTGGATAGGGGGAATTTCGGCACAGAACAAATTCATCAGGGGCGAAGGCCTGCATTTCGAGGCTGCACGAGTGGTGCATCACAAGGGCATTGTCACGAACGGTCCGTTCGGAGAGATAAAGGAAACCATCGGGGGTTATATAGCGGTAAAAGCCGAATCAATTGAGGAAGCCTGCGAATTCGCCAAAGGGAGCCCGGTATTACAGGGAGACGGGAATACTGTCGAAGTCAGAAAAATTGTCCATGGCGACGGGTCTCATTGACCTTCTTAACCGGGTCTTTCATATTGATGCAGGATACTACTAATGATGTAATTATCTGCATGGAAGAAGCAGCGCCTACGTATATTTACGGAAGCGCTTCTGCCATGGAAGAAGGGAAACTTATACCGCACCTGTTCAGGACAGAATACAGGAAAATTATTTCCGTCCTATGCCGGCGTTTCGGCTTTGAACATATCGAATCCGCCGAAGACATCGCCAGCGAAACATTCCTTACGGCAGCCCGGGTTTGGCCCATGAAGGGCATCCCGGAAAACCCGGTAGCCTGGTTATATCTTGTGGCAAAAAACAAGGCTAAAAATCAACTGCAAAAAGATGCGGTTTTCAGAAATAAAATATCGCCTTTACTTGGCAAGGATTCAACAGCGATGGAATTTGATATCGATCTCTCTCCACAAAATATAAGCGACAGCCAGTTGCAAATGATGTTCGCCATCTGTGATCCTGTCATTCCCCCCGAATCACAGATCGGGCTGGCGCTCCGGATCCTGTGCGGCTTCGGGATCGAAGAGATTGCCGATGCTTTCCTGACGAATAAGGAAACCATCAATAAAAGGTTATTTCGTGCCAGGGACAAGCTCAGGGAAGAAAAGATCCGAATTGAATTTCCCGGACCCGAAGAAATGGACAGGCGGTTATCCACGGTACTGACCACCCTTTACCTGTTATTTAACGAAGGCTATTATTCTGAAAGCAGGAATGAGACCATCCGCAAAGACCTGGGGCTGGAAGCCATCCGGTTGTGTACCTTGCTGATTGAGAATGAAAAAACCAATCAACCGGAGGTGAATGCTCTACTGGCGC
>CAYNCU010000151.1:0-10880 GCA_964395765.1 uncultured Roseivirgaceae bacterium
CAAAAGATGTTTTTCCGACAGCTCATATTTTAGTCCGAGCCTGGGTTCTGCGGCCTGACTGTTATTATACAGGAAATCCTGGTAATGAATTCCGATATCAGTCGTAATATCCTTATTTACCCTGTATTCCCAGGATGAATAAGCCTGAAGGAGATTGCTTGAAAGGTTCAGCTTATGAAATACATCCCAACTATCGTTATAATTTTTATACACACTATCCGAAAAGAGCACATAATATCTGTCCAGGATTATCCCTGAAAGGATGCTGTTCCTGGCATCGATTTTCTGATACCAGCTGGGGTGTATACTTATCTTATTCTGACGGTTTTTCAGGTGGGCATAATCATAGATCAGTGACCGGTTGGAAGGGCTTATCGAATCCACGTTGGTCAGCACCGTCTGGTGACTTAAACCGGCAGACAGATGAAAGGAAGAATTTTTTGTAAAAGACCTTACATAGGTAGTACCGACAATACCTGTTTTACTGATGTTAACGATATCCTGGTTCTCATTACCATATAAATCGCTTTTCGGGTTATTCGGATCGATCTCGTGTCCCAGCAGGGAAATGCTGCTGAGCCCTCCCAACCCCCAGAAGCTTATCTTTCCTTTTCCAAGCCATCCGGTTGTTTTAAATGAAAGATCGGAATATTCGGGTACCGCAGTTCCGGTACCAATGCTGAGCCCAAGTTTTTTAAAAACCTCCAAAGTGGAATAACGGAAGTTCGCCAGGTAACTTGATTTTTTTTCTTTCGATAATGGTCCTTCCGCTCCGGCTTCCACCCCGTTAAAGCCTATCTGACCTAAAAATTCATGCCTTGAGTAATTACCATCTCTCATTTGCAAATCAAAAACCCCGGCCAATGCATTTCCATATTCCGCAGGAAAGGCAGCCGTTAAAAAATCCGATTTAGCCAGGGTGTTATAATTCAGAATGCTGACGGGGCCTCCGGTCGAACCAAAGGAGGCAAAATGATTCGGATTGGGAACATCGATGCCCTCAATTCTCCAAAGCATTCCCGAAGGAGAATTTCCCCGGATGATCAAGTCGTTCCGTCCGTCGTTAGCGCCACTCACCCCGGCAAAATTCATAGCCATGACAGCTGGGTCATTTCTGGCACCCGCAAAACGACTTGTAAGTTCGGGATCGAAAGCCCTTCCGCTTACTGATACCGATTCATTATTCGGGTTGAACCTGTCCTCGGAGGGTCTTACAACCACCTCGTTCAGGGTTTTAATACTCACCCGCATTTCGACTTGTACCTGGAGTTCCTTACCTGAAACCAGGGTAAGGCCAAGAAGGTATACATCTTCGAAACCTATGGCTGAAATACGTAAATCAATCCGACCGACCGGCACATTTTTTATCCGGAAATATCCATCGGGATCCGTCGAGGCACCAGTTACCGGATTGCTTCCAACCACAACAACATTGGCCCCGATAACAGGATTATTGGTCCCCTGCTCTACCACCCGCCCGTAAATGACCTGGCCTGCCTGACCATAACCTGTTTCAAAGAATGAAAGGACTAAAAATAAGGTCCAATAAATTTTTAAATTCATTTTACCTTTTCATTTAATATTCTGGTCCCTCGCTTAAAGACTTCATAGCATCAATTTTGTCATTCAATCCAGTAGCATCAGGAAACCTTTAACATCAGGTTGAATTTCCAAAAATATTTATTCTCCTCACGTTAAAAATCTTTCAGGGATTACTATATTATGCCATTATTCCGAGAATTAATTAATTCCTATGAAAATGATAATGAAACATTTGAAATTTCTTTTAATCGCTTGTCTCCTCCTGCCAATAACAGGTTATCCGGTAAACTCCCCGGGGCCGAAAGATAATCCACCCACAGCTCGCCAGATTGTTGAGCTGATCAAAAAACAGGTAAACGTATCATGGACAACGCCTACCGTTGATACTTTTAAAGCCGGGGATCCGGACACTCCGGTAACCGGTATTGTATGTACCTTTATGGCAACCATGGATGTGCTTTATAAAGCGGTAGGTCATAACTGCAATTTTATCATTACCCATGAACCTATCTTTTATAACCACCTGGACGAAACATCACAGTTCGATAATGACCCGGTCGTTGAAGCTAAGAAAAAGTATATTGCCGATCATGGTCTTGTGATCTGGCGTTTTCATGACCATTTTCACCAAATGGAGCCCGACGGCATTTTGACCGGCATGATCCGTAAACTGGATTGGGAAAAATATAAAACCGATAACCCGGTGATTTTTGATTTACCCGAAATGACGGTGAAGGAACTGGCCGCATCCCTGAAAAACAAATTCAGTTCCGCCACGGTCAGGGTCATTGGAGATCCTTCATTGAAAATAACCCATGTCGCCTATGCTGCCGGGGCCCCGGGTTACATGGCCCACGTACATTTGCTGGAAAGAAATGATGTCGATGTTATTGTAGGCGGTGAGGTACCGGAATGGGAATCCATCTCTTATGTAAGGGACGCCACTTCTCTGGGGATGAAAAAAGCAATGATACTCATTGGACATGTCAATTCAGAGGAAGCAGGTATGATTTATTGCAGGGATTGGTTGAAAGATTTTGTCCATGACGTACCGATCATTTTTATTAAAGCCGGTGATTCATTTTCATTTCCCTGATTCATTGAAAATATGTCCTAATCTTCCATAATGTTATGGAATTAAATAATTTATTGTGCCGGTGAAGGTTTTTTATTTAAACGGCAACTAACAATTTATGAATCCAATTATGCAAAGTGAAAATTGAGGAATTCCGGCCCACTGCTTTTGAAAATCAAATTATGTTTTTGTAAAAAAATATAATTCAAAATTACCTTTGGGAATGCAATATTACCACCTGTAAAAATTTTGTATTTTAATAAAAGTATAGATTATCTTTGTTTAAACATTAAATAAATACCAACACCATGAAAAAATCTATTTTAGCGCTTTCACTGGCTCTTTTTTCAATGATCCTTTTTCTGGGGTTTAACTTCCCGGAGGAACATGAAAAAGCAGTGGAAGCACACAAGGCATCGAAAGTTAAAATTCCTGACGACATTCAGCCAATCATAAAGAAATCATGTTTTGGCTGTCACAACTCCAATTCCAGGAATGAAAAAGCAAAAACAAAACTTCAATTCGACCAGCTCGAGCATATGAAAAAAAAGGAAGCAGTTGCGATTCTTGGCAAAATATATGAAGAAGTTAAAAAAGGAGATATGCCTCCCCCCAAATTCCTGGAACATTTCACAGATGCAAAACCCACTGATGAAGAAGTTCAGAAAATACTCACCTGGACTCATGACGATGCCATGAAAATGATGAAGAAAAAGAAAAAGGATAAGGATAAAAATAAGGACAATGATATGGACCATAACAAATCCTCCATGTAAGAATGAAGATAAAACGAATTCTTTGGATTTTGTTATTGGTGATCATTCTTATTCAGTTTATTGATTATCATTTACCTGACACAGCCGTTTCAGGCGAAAAAGATATCGCTTCTGTTGAGAATGTCCCCTCAGATGTAAAAGTGCTTATGAAAAATGCATGTTATGATTGTCATTCCATGGAAACCGTTTATCCCTGGTATAGCCACATTGCACCGGTTAAGTGGCTGGTAAAAAATGATATCTCGGAAGGCCGTCATCATGTGAACTTTTCAATGTGGGGAAATTATACAGAGCTTGAAAAAGTTAAAAAACTGGATGATATCCATGATGAAGTCGAAAAAGGCGAAATGCCTCCCACGAATTATAAAATGATGCATGCAAAAGCCAGGCTGACAGATTCAGACCGTCAAAAAATTGTGGCCTGGGCCGATTCATCTGCCAATAAATATCTTCAATAAAATTATAATAAGGTCAGGCTAATTCAGTTAGCCTGACCTTTCCTCCAATATCTTCTTTCCGGGTCTTTCTGTAATTTCAGGCCATAATTATCGGAATCCTGTAAGGATTATTTAATTCCATTTTGTGTTCCGGCTTAAATTTATAAATTTGACCGGCCTTGAATGAATTATGAAAAAATTAATTCTTTGGATAAGCGGCATTTTTTTAAGTTTAATATTCATCGCTGCAGTTTTCCTGTACAAAAATTTCCATGACAGGCATCCCGGGTATAAAATCAATCTTTCCATTAAAAATGCTGCGAAGGGTAAAATAGAAGCCGGCTTTTCTTCCATCAAGATTACGCCCGATATTCCTGACCGCTGGCATGATGCCAATAATGATGCTCAATATAATCCGCAGGATGGGGATTCCTTCGAGGACCTGAATGGTAATGGAAAATTTGATGCCGTCTGGATGGCCGGTTTTCAACACCGCAGGCCTGCAAATGGTATTCATGATGATTTGTGGGCGAGAACGATGATTCTTGATGACGGCAAAACCAGACTTTCCCTGACCGTCATTGATGCCATTGGTATTATGCACGATGATATCATCGACGTGAGAAACAGGATTCCGGCCGAAGACGGGATAACCTATGCAATCATTGCTTCTACCCATACCCATGAAGGACCGGACCTACTGGGACTCTGGGGCAGATCGTATTTTAAATCCGGCGTGAACAGCGATTATTTGGAAATGGTAAAAAATAAAATTCTTGAATCGATCGGCAATGCGGTTATTGCTTTGAAACCAGCCAAATTAATTTTCAGCCAGGACCTGCAAAGTGCTATTCCATTGGTTGTCGACAGCAGGAAGCCGATTGTTAAAGATCCCGGCGTGAGAATAATCAAAGCCATCGACGCCGATGATAACCATACCCTTGGGACTCTCATTTCCTGGGGGTGTCATCCTGAAATACTCTGGAGCCAAAACCTTCTGATCACGAGCGATTTTGTAAATTATGTCCGTGAGGGGATACAAAAGGGCATTTACTCCGGCGACAGTCTTGTTGAGGAAGGGCTTGGCGGAGTATGTGTTTATATTAACGGTTGTATAGGGGGTCTTATGACCATGAATCCCCAAACCGCTGTTCATGATCCATGGACAGGTAAAGACTACCGGGAGCCTTCCTTTGATAAAGCAAAATCCCTCGGCTACCAGATCGCTTCCATTGCCATAAAATCAATGTTAAAATCTCCCGATACTACCATTACCGGAAATATTAATCTTGTAGCCAATACTTTAAACCTGCCATTGGATAACAAACTTTTCAGGTTGGGAGATGCATTAGGAGTTATTGACCGCGGCCTTGACGGATGGATGAGCGTCCAATCAGAAATTGCAGCATTTACACTTGGCCCGGCCACATTTATCACAATGCCCGGCGAAATGTATCCCGAAATTGTGAACGGCGGAATCGTTAACCCCGCCGGAGCCGATTATATTATTCCACCGATCGAGGTCCCTCCCATTCGAATGTTAATGAAAGGACAATATAAATTTACATTCGGACTTGCCAATGATGAGATCGGTTATATCATTCCGCAAAGCGAATGGGATGAAAAGCCACCCTACCTCTACGATGCTTCTGAATCGCCCTACGGTGAAATCAATTCCCTGGGTCCGGAAACGGCTCCCCTGATTTATTCAGGACTTCAGGATATTTTAAAGCGATTGCAACGGTGATTCGATTAAAGGATAGTAATTGCGGATGAGGTTTTATAACTTTATATTCTGATTTTCATTCATTTAATTCATTTTTTTTATTATGAATTCGAGGGAAAGGATTAAATCAATACTGGATCACAAGGATACCGGAAAAATCGGTATTGATTTCGGCAGTACACCCGTTACCGGTATTCACGTATTAATTGTTGATAAATTACGGCAATATTACGGTCTGGACAGGCACCCCGTTAAAGTTATTGAGCCCTACCAGATGCTGGGGGAGATTGAAGGCGATCTGGCCGATGCAGTCGGAATTGATTGTACCGGTATAAGTCCGAAAGAAAACATGTTCGGCATCGCCAATGACGGGAAGCAGAAAGAATTCAGGACCTTCTGGAATCAGGTAGTCATGGTTCCGGAAAATTTCAATACAACCCTGGACAGCCAGGGAGATTTACTGGTCTTTCCACAGGGAGATACCACAGCCGAACCCAGCGGTAAAATGCCTAAAACAGGATATTTCTTTGATGCCATCATCAGGCAATTACCCATTCAGGAAGATAAGCTTGAGCCTGAAGATAATACTGAAGAATTCAACCTGATTGGTGATAGCGATATCATGTACTGGAAGCATGAAATAAACAAACAGGTAAATTCAGGCAGGGCCGTGGTTGCCAATTTCGGAGGAACCGGTTTCGGCGATATTGCGTTGGTTCCCGGGTTAAACCTAAAAAAACCGAAAGGGATCCGGGATGTTGCCGAATGGTATATGTCTGTTATCATGCGACCGGATTATATCCTCGCCGTATTTGATAAACAATGCGAAATTGCTCTTGAAAACCTGAAAAGAATATTGCCGGTGGCAGGCGATCACGTGGATGTTGCCTATATCTGCGGTACAGATTTCGGAACCCAGGATTCACAATTCTGTTCCATTGATACACTCAGGGAAATGTTTCTTCCCTATTACAGGAAAATCAATGCCTGGATCCATGAAAACACATCCTGGAAAACATTTAAACATTCCTGCGGATCCGTTGAACCCTTTATCGACAGTTTTATTGATGCAGGTTTTGACATCCTGAATCCAGTACAGATCAGCGCCCGGGGTATGGATCCCATGCATCTCAAAAAAAAATATGGCGACAGGATCGTATTTTGGGGTGGAGGTGTGGACACACAAAAGGTGCTGCCCTTCGGTACACCGGAGGAAGTCTCACGGCAGGTGGAAAACAATTGTCATATTTTTGCCCAAAAGGGAGGATTCGTTTTTAACACGGTCCATAACATACAGGCGAACGTCCCGGTTGAAAATGTAATTGCAATGATCAATACTCTCCATAAATTAAACGACCAAGGATGAAAAAACTTTCCCGTTCCTCAATAATAATCAACGGTAACATAACGCCCGTAAATACAAACTACTTCATGGAAAAAGGATTCCTGGTTGCGGATGCCCTTTTCCACCCGAAGGAATTGGAGGAAATAAGGGAAGAAGTGATTGAGATCTTCAAAGGCAACCGGGGTAAAGTGGAAGGCATTGTAAGATCCCCTGAAAAAGAAACAGATGAAGGAATATTAAAATTGTATAATGCCATTCATTTCCCCCATAAGATCTCGCCGGTGATATTAAAGTATGTGCGTCATCCACGGATTGCCAGGATCCTTAAAACAATTATCAGCACGAATGTGAAGTGCATGCAGAGCATGTTTTTTGTCAAGGGTCCCGGAAAAGCCGGACAGTCATGGCACCAGGATGAATATTATATCCCTACAAGGGACCGCTCCCTGACCGGGGTATGGATTGCGGTCGAAGATGCAACCGTTGATAACGGATGCCTTTGGGTGGTTCCCGGTTCCCAACGGGACGGAATAATCCGCAAACTTTTACCTTTTGAAAATAACGAATACCGCGAGCAATTTGCTTGTGACCTCTCCCCTTTTATTGAAGAAGATGCATTGCCGGTCCAGATTACCCGGGGTAGTGTCATATTTTTCAACGGTTACATCCTTCACAGATCATTCCGGAATAAAACAAAAAATCAATTCAGGCTTTCCCTGGTATCGCATTATATGAGTGCCGAATCCATGTTGCCCTGGAACTGGGACGGACGGATTGAATTGAAGGAAGACATGCGTGACATCCTGATGATCAGCGGCAGGGATCCCTATGGCTATAAGGGAATTGAGAACATAACCTTTCCGTACCTACGAAGCGATAGTGTTTCCTATGAGGAACAAATCAAAAGGGAAAAATCATCAGATAAAACGGCTAATTAATTTTTTCAATAACAGTGAAATTGCCCTCTCGGGCATTTTATGAGGAGTATCATGTTTTATTTTCTATACTTTTATAATATTTAAGGCATATTTTTTAATATGAGCGACTTGCTTGATAAAATTTCCAATTGCGTTGAGTTTGGTAAGATAAACCACTTATCACCTTATCCACCGGAGATGATAGGCCAGGAAGGTGCGGATGAACTCACTCAAAAAGCGCTGGAAGATAAAATTGCCGCCGCTGATATCCTGACAAAAGCATTAGTCCCGGCCATGGAAAGAGTCGGCAAAAAGTTCAGGGAAAATATAATTTTTGTTCCCCAGGTGCTGATGTCGGCAAAGGCGATGAATACTGCGCTTAACCACCTGAAACCTTTTTTCCGGACCGGCGAAATAAGGAGAAAGGGGACCTTCATTATCGGGACCGTTGCCGGCGACCTGCATGACATCGGTAAAAACCTGGTAGCCATGATGGTAGAGGGAAATGGATTCGAGGTGATTGACCTGGGCACGGATGTTGGGGCACTTAAATATATGGATGCGCTAAGGGAACATCCGGGTAGTTCAATAGGTATATCAGCCCTGCTCACCACAACCATGGTAAATATGGCGGGAATTGTGAAAGAAGTCAAGCGTAATTTTCCGGATACCAAGGTGGCGATAGGCGGTGCCCCGGTAAATGATGATTTCCGGATGAAAATCGGCGCCGATTTTTATGCTCCCGATCCACAGGGAGTTGTCGAGTACCTTAATGCTATGACCCGTTAACCGGGATTTAATCGACAGGTTATGGAACGTCTGCTAAAAATACTTGCACGAAAAAAATTAATGTTATCCGACGGCGCATGGGGAACCATGCTTCAGAAAAAGGGATTAAAGGGAGGAGAATGCCCTGAATTGTGGAATATTGACAGGCCATCCGATGTTTATGAGATTGCGGAAAGTTATATTCTCGCAGGATCGGATATTATAGAAACCAATAGTTTCGGAGGTTCTTCCGTCAAACTGGAAAGCTATGGACTTAAAAATATGGCCTTCGAAATTAATAAGGCCGCTGCGATGATTTCCCGCGAAGCGGCCGGAAAAGAACATTTTGTCCTTGGATCCATCGGGCCCAGCGGCCGTATGCTCATCACAGAGGAAATTACTGCTGAAGAATTATATGATTCTTTCCGGGAACAGGCGCTGGCATTGGAAGACGGCGGAGCGAATGCCCTGATCATCGAGACCATGACTGACTTGCAGGAGGCATTGATAGCGTTAAAGGCAGCTAAGGAAAATACCCGGCTGGAAACAGGATGTACAATGACTTTTGATAAAACCGTCAATGGCGAATACAGGACGATGATGGGAGTAAGCCCGAAAGAAATGGCCCTGGCATTAATCGAAGCAGGCGCCGATTTGATCGGCACTAACTGTGGACACGGAATGAAGGACATGCAGGGAATCGTCAATGAGATCCGGTGTGTAAATAAGAAAATCCCTGTAATTGTTCATGCCAATGCCGGAATTCCGGAATATATAGAAGGAGAAATTGTATACCCGGAAACTCCTGAAATTATGGCCCAGTTGACGATTCCGGTATTAGAAGCGGGCGCCACCGTGGTCGGAGGATGTTGCGGTACAACCCCGGATCATATCCGTAGAATGCTTGACGTCGTTAGGCTGAAATCCGGTGTTTATAAATAATAGCAATGACAGGAATTATTCCGGTTTTTTGCGTGCCTTTCCTGTTTTCATTCTTTTAATACGGACGATTACAATAATCGAAAATGGAATATAATACCTTTCATTTTAAATTTGACGAATTAGGGCTGACTGCCCGAAAAATTTCATATGTGATGGGTTATGAAAATGGACAGGCCCCGGAACCTTTTTCCGGCATCATCGACGAAGTATTATCGGAAGCTTCGCAGTATGCCGATATTTCGGGTGGCTTTGTGATCAGGGATAAAATCCGGTTCAATAAATTGACTAAAAACCTGAATATAGACGGTATCGGCTTTGACATTCACCCTATAATAGCCCGGGAGATTAAAGATACCGAACAGGTTGCACTTTTTTTATGTACGGCAGGAGCCGGTATAGGAGACTGGTCGAAACAACTGATGAAATCGGGCGATATGTTAACAGGCTATGTCGTGGATATAGTAGGTTCGGAAACCGTTGAAGCAGCCATGGATCACATCCAGCATCGTTTGGAGAAACATATGGAGGAGAAAAATTATCATATCTCGGAACGGTTCAGTCCCGGCTATTGCGGTTGGCAGGTAAGTGAACAGCAGAAGTTATTCGGTTTTTTCCCCGATCAATATTGCGGGATATCCCTCTCCCCTTCCTCATTGATGGATCCCATAAAATCGATAAGCGGCATAATAGGTATCGGTAAAAATGTTAAGCGAAACGGATATATATGCAATCGTTGTGATATGAGCGATTGTATATACCGGAATAAGAGACATGTCCAAATGAACTGATCAAAGCGTGTTTTCCCAACGACTATTTCGCACGACATGTTCAGGTAAAATTTCACGAACTTAATTTTAATAACTTTATCTGCTATAATTGTACAGATTAAATGCACCTATTTCATTAAAATTATTAAAAGATGAACTCATTCCGTCAAGACCATGAATTACCGTTATGCTGTGAAAAATGGGGCTGGAAATTTCACCACCTCGGAATACCAACAGATAATAAATTACCGGGAGAAAAATATTTAAAAGAAAAAAAATTCTATGTTTCAGGATTTAAAACCGGTTTTTTCGGTGTTGAATGGATGAGATTTGAAAAGGGCAGCCGCGTTCACCCGCTGATCCGTCAAGTTCCTCACCTGGCATTTATGGTGAATGATATCGAACATGAGATTGCATACAGGAAACTGAAGGTAATTTCCCCTCCGGAGTCAAGCGCCCCTGGTATCCGGGTAGCCATGATTGAGGACAATGGCGCCCCGATTGAATTGATTGAATTCAAATAAATCGGAAGCATAAGAGCCCATGTTTCCAACCGGATTTTAATATGCATGGAATAGAAGCCGT
>CAYNCU010000152.1:0-10870 GCA_964395765.1 uncultured Roseivirgaceae bacterium
GCATCCGGATCAAAGGGAGAATTTGTTCCGGGAATATCTTCGATACTCCAATCATGCGGAAGGTCGGTTTTTCTCCAACCGGAATCGTCAAATGAAATTTGTTCTGCCCCTTGCGCACCCCCCCGGTGAAATCGCCAGCCAAAATCAAATAATTGCTTTTCACGAATTCCGGTCGGGGCATTGTACGTAACCGGTGAATCCGTTTTTGCCGGGCTTAAAAAATTCAGGCACAAAAAAATCGGCAATATGTTTTTCATGATGCGTATTTTATGATAATTTAATTGTTTCCTGTCATGAATCCATATTTTCAAATTATAAATTGATAATCTTTTATTATAACTTCCGGCATTAAAAGCGGGAACAATGGTTAAAAAAATCATATTAATTTTATTTGTTTCTTTTACGGCATTTCAAATTTCGGCACAGAAGCTGAGTACAAAAAATATCGTGCTGGTGACCATTGACGGATTTCGCTGGCAGGAAGTTTTTAACGGTGCGGACTCATCGCTCATGAACCAGCAGATAAATTTTGTAGATCCGACAGGAATTAAAAATCATTTCTGGGATGACGACACCATAAAAAGGCGGAAGATCCTGCTCCCTTTCATCTGGGGTGTTATTGGTACAAGGGGCCAGATTTACGGTAACCGGAAATATAATAATGATGTGAATGTTTCCAACGGCTATTGGTTTTCATATCCCGGGTATAATGAATTATTATCAGGCCATCCCGATGATAAAAGGATCAATTCCAATCAGAAAATCCTGAATCCGAATTCTACGGTCCTGGATTTTTTCAACGATCAGAGAGGTTACCGCGACCGTATCGCAGTGTTTGCCAGTTGGGATTGTTTTCCTTATATCGTGAATGCAAGAAGAAACGGAATATTCGTTAACGCCGGAAATGTAAAGGCCTTCGGTAATAAGCTAACAGATAATGAGAAATTGCTGGATAAGCTGATGCCGTCAATTCCGGATCCTTTAAATGATGTCAGGCTGGATGCTTTTACTTTTTACTATGGCCTGGAATACATGAAAAAAACAAGACCGAGAATTATGTATTTTGCTTTTGATGAGACAGATGACTTTGCCCACAAGGGTGAATATGGTGTTTATTTGAATTCCGCTCACAGTATTGACGGTTTTCTGGGTGAACTCTGGCAGTACATACAGTCCGAACCATTTTACCATCAATCTACAACACTGATCATTACTGCCGATCATGGACGGGGTCAGACCAGTGATGAATGGAAATCACACGGAAAAGATGTGCCAGGATCCGATCAGGACTGGTTAGCCATCATCGGGCCAGATACACCGCGAGTAGGTGAAGAAAAATCATCCGGCCAGATTTACCTTAACCAGGTAGCGAAGACCATGGCAGCCTTACTGGGTATGGATTACGAGGATAGCGGGACCGCAGGCAAGGTGATAGAAAGTGTTTTTAAAAAATAAGCCGGCACCTGTCTTAGATTTCCGGTAAAATGGTTTAACAATTTTTAACGATTGAAGTAATTCGTTAATAATATTGTATTTACCCTGCTTAATCTCACAAGTTTTTTTGACGGAATATAAATCATTTGCCTCCTCCGGGCTGAACCGGAAATTATTTTCCCGAAAAATTGTTTACTTTGGCATCCGTTTTATAAAGAAAAACCATGGATGAAGGACTAAATAAAGAATACCTTGATAAAATCAAATCGGTAATTGCAGAGGTCGCCAAAATTGTTGTCGGTCAGGATTATATGATCAATCGTTTGCTGATCGGGCTTTTCACCCAGGGCCACATATTACTGGAAGGAGTTCCGGGCCTCGCTAAAACTTTAACAGTAAATACACTGGCAAGGGTGCTTCATCTCGACTTCCACAGGGTTCAGTTTACCCCCGACCTGCTGCCGGCCGATCTTATCGGTACCATGATCTATAACCAGCAGAAATCGGATTTCGAAGTAAAAAAAGGCCCGATTTTCGCCAATATGATTTTAGCGGATGAAGTGAACAGATCCCCCGCAAAAGTACAATCAGCTTTGCTGGAAGCCATGCAGGAAAAACAAGTTACCATTGGCGAAACCACTTATAAGCTCGACAGGCCCTTCCTGGTAATGGCTACCCAGAACCCGATCGACCAGGAAGGTACTTATCCTTTGCCTGAAGCCCAGGTCGACCGCTTTATGATGAAAGTTTTTGTCGATTATCCGGGTAAAGAAGAAGAGCTTGAAATCATGCGGCGTATGTCCAACATGAATTTCGAGGATCACTTGGACACTATCCTGACGAAAGAAGATATCTTTAATATAAAAAATGATATCAACAAGGTGAGAGTTTCAGAACCTATTGAAAAATACATTGTTGAATTGGTATTTGCTTCGCGGAATGCACAGGATTACGGCTTGAAGGAAGAATCCGCCTATATCCAGTTCGGGGCTTCCCCCAGGGCTTCCATATTTTTAAATCTCGCGGCGAAGGCAATTGCTTATTTTGATAACCGGGATTATGTATTGCCTGAAGATATTAAAGAAGTTGCTCCCGATATATTAAACCACAGGATCATCCTTAATTACGAGGCAGAGGCGGATAACGTGAATACAAAGCAAATCGTAGAGAAGATCCTTAAAAAAGTGCCGATCACGAAATGACCGTTTAGGGGTATGTAATCTTTTCCCAACGTCGTTTACCTTCAAACAGGAATAACAGATTTTTAAAATTGGTTATTATTTTTTCAGGCCCAATTCCTTTTTCCTGTGTTTGAGGACCTGGGCTTCAATATAAAAAATTATTTCCTCGGAAATGTTTTTAGTCTGATCCCCGACCCTTTCAAGTTTGTGAATGATTGAAAGGAGATTCAGGTAGTTAATAACTGATTCAGGCTTTTTGGAAATCAAGCCTGCAATTATCGTATTGGCATTTTTATTAAACTTGTCAAGTTTTACATCACGTTTGAAAATATCCTTGGCCGCCTTAACGTCCTCTTTTTCAAAGGCCTCAAGCGCTTCGGTAAGCATGTTGACCGCGGTTTCGAACATTACCGGGAGCTTGGATTCCTTGAGTTCCCTTTTTTTGAACTTGCCTTCCGAGTCATTCACGAATTTCACAATAGACTTGGCATAATCTCCTATCCGTTCAAGATTGTAGGTTATTTTAAGTACCGCCAGTAAAAATCGAAGATCGTTGGCGACCGGGGTCTGGAGGGCGAGAATATTTTCGCAATCCATGTTGATCTTGAGTTCATAGGCATCCACCCGTTTTTCATTAGCCAGGACTTCCGAAGCTAATTCCTTGTCGTTCTTCAGCAACACTTCACTGGATTCCACAATCTGATCGATAACCAGATTCCACATTTCTATCAGGGTAGATTTCAGGTAGCTCAGTTCAGAGGTCAGATGAGTCATGTCGTATATGGATTTTCGATTGCTATTGGTAATATAGTAAATGAATTATTCATTGGAAACAAATCTCAGCCAAATCTCCCGGTAACATAATTTTGCGTTTCAATGTCCTTAGGATTTGTGAAGATTGTTTTGGTTTCGTCATATTCCTTCAGTTCCCCCAGGTAAAAGAAGGCGGTATAATCACTGATCCTGGCCGCCTGCTGCATGTTATGGGTAACGATAATAATTGAATAGTTGTTTTTGAATTCAAGGAGCAATTCTTCGATTTTCGAAGTGGAAATCGGGTCGAGGGCGGAAGTAGGTTCATCGAGCAAAAGGACCTCCGGTTTCATGGCCAGTGATCTGGCAATGCATAAACGCTGCTGCTGGCCGCCGGAAAGAAAAGTTCCCCTTTTATGCAGGTTGTCTTTTACTTCATTCCATAATGCGGCTTTGTTCAGCGATTCCTCCACCAACTCATCCTTTTCCATCTTTGAAAGTTTGTAACCGTTTAATGTATATCCTGATAATACATTCTGGTAAATACTCATGGTATTAAAAGGATTGGGCCGCTGAAATACCATCCCGATTCGTCTTCTTAGCAGGGTGGGATTCAAGGTATAAACATCTTCATCCTCCAGCAGGATGGTTCCTTCAATGCTGGCATTTTCCGTGAGCTCATGCATGCGGTTGATGCAGCGAATAAAAGTTGATTTGCCGCATCCGGAAGGTCCCATTATGGCCGTGATCCTGTGCTTCGGGATTTCAATATTTACATTTTTAAGCACATGAGATTTCCCAAAAAAAGCATTGAAATCAATCGTTTTTAGAATTGCACCTTCCATTTTTTCTCAGCGAGTTTTGTTAAGATATTAAGGATCAGTACGATCATTACAAGAATAAAGGATGCTCCCCAGGCCAGTTTGTGCCAATCGTCATAAGGACTGATCGCATAATTGAATATGATCAGGGGGAGACTTGCGATGGGTTTGAATATATTCCAGTTAAGGAAGGGGTTGCCGAATGCTGTAAATAACAGCGGGGCGGTTTCCCCGGCTACCCTGGCTACCCCGAGTATTATTCCGTTCAGGATACCGCTAAGCCCGGCCGGTAATATTACCGATATCATCGTCCGGTAATAGGGAACTCCCAATGACAGGGATGCTTCCTTCAGTGACTGCGGGACAAGTTTCAGGGTTTCTTCAGTTGATTTTATGATCGAAGGCAACATCATGAAAGCAAGCGCCATGCTACCTGAAAATGCCGAGAACTTGCCGAATGGTTTGACCAGCCATAGGTATATAATGATACCAATGACGATCGACGGAATTCCCTGGAGTACATCCACGCCCAGGTGAGCGATTTTGTAGATCCTCGAATCGGAATTTTCACTGAAATACATACCGGTAGCAATGCCGACAGGTGTGGCAATTAAGGTAGCGACAAGGATCAGCAACAGACTTCCAATGATGGCATTGTAAACACCTCCTCCGGTTTCGCCGACCGGCTTGGGGAGGCTTATGAAAAAATTCCAGTTTATTACGGAAATGCCCTGGCGAATAATATAAACCAGGATAGCGATCAGTGGCGTAATGGTAATAATGGTAAGCGCTATTACCATCAACTTGAATAATAGATTCTTCCCGTTACGATATCCGAATTGTCCGTTCATTGCACTTCAAATCGTTTTATGATTTTTACTCCGATAAAATTGATGATCGTCGTTACAACAAACAATAAGAGCCCTATTTCTATTAAAGCAGAAAAATAAACCGTACCGGTTGCTTCGGTAAACTGGTTGGCGATTACACTCGCCATGGTATCTCCCGTTTCGAATATACTTTTCGGAATTGATTGGGTATTACCAATCAGCATGGTTACTGCCATGGTTTCGCCCAGCGCCCGGCCCAGGGCCAGCAGTACGCCGGCTGAGATTCCGGACCTGGCGTAGGGGATTACAACATATTTGATCACTTCAAACCGGGTGGCTCCCAATGAATAAGCTGCTTCTTTAAGTTCGGTCGGTACCATGGATATCACTAGCCGGATCAGGGAAGCCGAGTAGGGAATAATCATTAATGAAAGGATCAAGGAAGCCGCCAGTATCCCGACACCATAGGGCGGCACACCGACCTTCATCTCAATCGACCTTATGAATGGAACGATTGTGAAAATCCCCCAGAATCCGAGAATAACCGATGGAATTCCGGCCAGTAGTTCTATGGCATTCTTTATAATGGCACTGAACCATCCTTTTGGGAAAAATTCACCTAAAAAAAGTCCGATCGCCAGTGCAAAAGGAGTTGAAAGAAGGATGGCAATAGCAGAGGTAACCAAAGTACCGGTCAGGAACGGTAATGCACCGAATTCCTCCGAAACCGGGTCCCAAACCTTACCATAGATGAATTTTATGCCAAGGGCTTTTATAGAAGGCATGGAAGAGAGAAGGAGTGTGAGGAAAATTGATAATAAAAGTATTATGATCAGGATAGCCGATAGGGTGAGGGCCTTTCTGAAAATGGATTCCCGTAGGGTTAAGCCTGTTTCAATTTTGCCCTTTTTCAATTTATGGAATATTAATAATGACCAATTTTAAAATTAATAAAAACCATTGAAGTCATGATAAAACGCCTTCAATGGTTTTTATGTGGACGGGGGGAAGGTAATAATTTTTTTTGTCAAATTAAATTATGAAAACCCCGCTATAAATGCTGAATTCTTCTACATCAAAGGCTTGCTGTTAAAATTTACAAGTTTCAACCGGTTTTCTGCTGCCTGTGCGGCTTCTTTAGGCAACGGGGCATACAACAGGGGCTCTGCATACTGTTGCCCGGAATTGATCATCCAGTTCACCAGCTGTACTGTCCCTTTTGCTTTAGCTTCAGACCGGCTTCCGTACGCCTGGTTCTGATAAAGTAAAATATAGGTAAAACTTGTGATCGGATATCCGTCTTTAGCCTCCGTATCGGTTAATGATACCCTTAGATCTTCCGGTAATTTTACCGCGGCGGATGCACTGATCGACTGGAGCGTGGCTTCAATAAAAACGCCTGATTTATTTTTAACAATGGCGGAAGGTATTTTATTCTGGATAACATAAGCAAGTTCAACGTATCCGATACTGCCGGGTATCTGTTTTATCATTCCACCAACTCCTTCATTCCCTTTGGCGCCGATACCGACCGGCCAGGAAAGAGCCTTGCCCTTTCCCGGTCGTTCCTTCCAGGTGCTGCTGACCTTGCTCAGGTAATCGGAAAAAACATATGTAGTACCGCTTCCGTCGGACCGGTGAACAACCGTAATGGCCATTCCGGGAAGATTGGCGGATGGATTCAATGCAGTTAACCTGGGATCATTCCATTTTTTAATTTTCCCAAGGAAAATATCGGCAATTACATCCGAAGTCAGTTTTAATTTGGGGCTCCCGGGTAGATTATAGGTGATCATAACGGCTCCCAGGCAGGTAGGGACATGTATTACGGGTCCTGGCATGCTTTTCATCTCATCGTCACTGAGCGGCGCATCCGAAGCTCCGAAATCAACTGTTTTGTTTTGCAATTGCTTAATGCCTCCTCCTGAACCGATGGATTGATAATTTACCTGTACCCCGTTAAGCTTGTGGTATTCATCGAACATTTTCGAATAAAGCGGATAGGGAAAAGTCGCCCCCGCGCCAATCAATTCACTTGCACTTCCCTGTGCAAAAACAGGATGATGGATGCCGGCTACACTGAACAACGACACCACCATGATTCCAAATAATGTTTTTTTAAATGTATTCATCTTAAGTAATATATAATGTTTGATTCGGTTAATTAATAATCAGCGGAAAATGTAATAAAAGGTCATACGGGCCGTCATATCATAGTCATGTTTCAGGTTCCCGGAAGCATTGTTTAGCATGC
The DNA here is from genome assembly GCA_964395765.1 of uncultured Roseivirgaceae bacterium. Taxonomy (GTDB): domain Bacteria; phylum Bacteroidota; class Bacteroidia; order Cytophagales; family Cyclobacteriaceae; genus DATDPY01. Next base: position 7,274 of record CAYNCU010000152.1, read on the forward strand.
TGTTGTAAGAATTATACCAGATATTTGGCATCAGATGAACATTTTTTACCGGTGACCAGTCCAGGCCCGCAGTAATAAAATTTTCCTTGTCAGTGGACATCTTGCTCGCATATTCGGCATTGGGATCAAAATTCCTGTCGGGATTGTAACTATCAAAGCGGGCAAAATAGCCCAGGGTGGAACCAATAATCTGACCTCTTATAAATACCGATAAGGCAAAGGGTGTTATATCATTGATTTTTGCATTGGAAAGCCCGCCCACAGTATCTTTTGCTGCATCCTTTAAGACCCTGCTATATATTTCAACTCCCCCGTTTAAGGATTTACTCTCATATCCTAAAAATCCTCTGATGCCGGAAATTGCTCTGCTTGTTGATGAAACTTCATAATCTTCGGTAACATCCAGAATTAATTTCTGATCGAGGAACTTGGCATAAAGTTCACCGTAGAATTTTTTATACTTATCATTTTCCGGTCGTTGAGCTGTACCGTTAGCGAGCATTAAATTGTATCCGATATTTCCTTTATTCACTGTTCCCTGCCACGATATACCGAAATCGTTTGAGCTGTTTAATTTACGCATATCGGTAACGGTTTTTTCAATACTTCGATAACCCCATATCTTTTCGGATAAAAGGGCATAAATAGGGGTTGCTGTCTGGCCGATAACCAGGTCATTGTTCGGAATTATATCCTTCCATCTGAGGTTGGCGGCTTTAATGTAAACAGTGCGTTCACCAATCAGGTCGGCGTTATCATTTTCATTGGCTAAAAGTAACTGGGTTGTGATCTTTTCGGTGATCCGGTAATCATAACCCAGGTAAATCCTGCGAAATGAAAATGCATTGAAGTCTTTCGGTAAGTTTGAGTACTGTACGTTCCCCCGGTTCAGTTCGTCAGCATGCACTTTGAGGAAATAATCTCCGAACACATATCCCCATACCTTGCCGGAAGGCTTGAAGGTTGATTTTTCATCATTATTCACGGAATTTATGTTCTGGGACTGTGCATTTGAAAAGAAAATCAGGGAAAAAAGAGCATAGTAATAGAATTTATGTTTAAACATAATACTGTATATGGTTTGGTTATTCAAATAAATAGCTAATTGATGGATTAAAATGAAACTTAATTTTATCGTTATATTAAGTTATTGTTAACACCGGCAACATATTGAAAAAGCCTTGATTCACTGCGATTAATTTCCTGTGGTTTTTGAGTAATAATTAATAGGAACAGCCCTTGACTCATTACAGGTATTTTTTGTTTTGATAAAGATTTTAATGCTATGGCAACTATAAATTGATATTTAATCCTGTGCAACCGGAATTTTGATTTTACTTAATTTTCGAGACCCTAGTATTAGCTGGACGGGACTCTTCCTGTTAACACTTAATTAATTTCACCCCTGACCATTTTAACACAAACATAATAGTCTGGCGGTCATGAGTTAACATTGCCGCTATACATTTGCTGGCATAAGGTTTTATTATTTCTTAAAAATGCGGTAACCCGCTTACCTGATATTTCACTCTTTTAAAATTATTATAAAACCCGGCAAGTTATTAATCTATGATTAATAACTTGTATATGGTTTGCATAAGGAGAAGCCGAAAGGTTTCTCCTTATCATTTTTCAATTACCGGGATTGGGTTCTTGATTAAGATACCAGGAAAATGACCCGGCAAATTTTAAACTAAATACCATCCCTGTAATTAAATCAAAGGCAGATAATGTCATTAAAAAACGGATTATCTTAAAGTGCGTAAAAAGATGCCTTCCACTATGTGCTAATTCATTTTTACACTTATAAATTAAAACTCATTTTGCTACTAGGATAGACTAATGTTCCAGGTTAAGGTCTTGTAAACTATTATTAACAAATTCGTAATATGAACTAGTCTGATGAATTTTGTATTCCTTCTAAATTCGCCGATATTTTCATTAAATGCTGCGCAACCTTACCTTAGTTTCGGCTTTTATAAGTCTGTATCTCCCTGTTTTTGCCCAATCCGGTACCATCAAGGGATCGGTATTTGATGCCGGTTCAGGCGAACCTGTAATAGGTGCAAATGTTTACAACCTAAAAGACCCTACCCAAGGCACTATTGTTGATATTAATGGCAATTTTGAATTGCAAAAGGTGAAATCGGGGACCTATTCAATTGTCATCTCTTTCATATCCTATAAAACGGATACTATCAATAATGTAACCGTTTACCCGGACCAGACAACACTTATCAACACCCAGTTGCATGAAGATGTGGTACAACTGAACGAACTGGTGGTCAGCAGTACAAAAATTACCAATACGGATGTGGCGGTGATTACCGAATTGAAAAGAGCCGATCTGGTAGCTACAGGTATTTCAGCGCAACAAATATCACTTTCACAGGACAGGGATGCAGCACAGGTAATCCGCCGGGTTCCGGGCATTACTATTGTTAATAACCGTTTTGTGAATGTAAGAGGGTTGAATGAACGATATAGCATCGTAATGCTGAACGATGTGATCGCTCCCAGCACCGAAATCGACTCCCGGGCTTTCGCCTTTGACCTGATCCCCAGCGGGATGATCGACCGTATGTTGATTTATAAATCCGGTTCCCCCGAATTACCCGGAGAATTTGCCGGCGCAGTAATCGATATCCATACTAAAAATATTGTTGAGGAAAATTCCTTGTCTGTGGAATATACCTCAAGTGTGAGAATGGGGTCCTCCTTCAAAAATTTTAATACATATGCCGGAAGCTCTACAGACTGGCTGGGATATGATGATGGCGGCAGGTCACTTCCGGCATCTTTCCCTAAGGAAAATATTTCATCGGTTGATATCACGACCCAGCAGGGAAGAGATGAAGTGGTAGCTGCCAGTAAATCGTTACCGAATGATTGGGCGATAAAAACCGGGAAGGCTTTTCCGGATTCACGGTTTGCCCTGAATTTTTCAAGGGTTATAAGGTTAGGTAAAATGAAGCTCAGTAATATTACCTCGCTCAGTTATACGAATACCAATCAGCATGAAGATGTGAAAAGTTATTATTATGATGTTTATGTACCTGCCGATATGAAAAGCAGGCGAAGATATTATTATGACGACAGCAGGGATTTTGTAAATAACCGGATGGGTTACATTTCTAATTTTGTTTTTGAAATAAACCCGAATAACCGGATTGAATTCAGAAATTTGTTTAACCAGCAGGGCCAGAGTGAAACTACCCTGCGGACCGGAGATGAAGATCTGCAGGGATCCCTTGTGAATAATGAAGCACTCAATTATCAGCAAAGAGGCATCTATTCGGGCCAGTTGTCCGGGATTCATGATATCGGCGATCACCTGAAACTGAACTGGATTTTCGGCTATTCTAAAGTTACTGCAAAGCAGCCGGACTACCGGCGAATCCGTTCCCAGAAAAGCGACCGGTCGCCAGACGATCTGTGGGCGATTGTTATTCCCCCTGGTGCCAGCACTTTCGACGCCGGCCGGTACTACTCAAATATGAATGAAGAAGTTTATACGCATTCTTTGAATTTAACCTGGAAACTAAATCCTGATGCGGGAGAAGATAAATCCGGAAAACTGATTGCAGGGTATTATTT
>CAYNCU010000153.1:0-10861 GCA_964395765.1 uncultured Roseivirgaceae bacterium
CAAATAGAGCAACATTTTTTCGGGCTTCTGACCCCTGGGTACCCGCCACTTACATCGATATAATTATCAGGATTGGTTTTCACTTTATATTGCAGCTCATAATTCCAACGGTAATAATTTCCGGTCAGGGGCGGGTCATGGTAATCAACGTATACATTGTATCCTTCAGAAAAAACCAGATTCCTTTCACCGGGTACTATAGTATAACCTTTGGCAAAGGAAACATAAACCGAATCTACCGGAGGCGCGCCGTTCATCCGCACCGGTTCGGATTGATAAGATTTTCCCTCCGGAGTGATAATATGCAGTGCATAGGTATGCCCAATAATTCCGGAAGATGGTAATTCAGGATAGTAATATCCGGAAGACTGGTATTGGAATTTTATTTTCTCTCCTTCATTTCCGCCGATATACACTAGCGCATTTTCTTCGTAGCGGTTATAGGGGTCTATAAATGAGCCCGAACGGGAAAGTCTTACATAATTCAGGTTATTAAGAGTAATGTTTGACAACTCAGCTTCAATCACAAGATGTTCTACCTGTCCGGGATAACTGAAAGTTATAGGATCAATACAACCGCTCGCCGCCATAGCCAATATTAAAAAAATCTTTTTTACCATAAATTAAATTCCACATTTGAAATTGCCACCTTAAGTATTCACGGAACCTGTTTATTGCCAACCTCCCGGGGGATCAACGGAAGAATCCGGGATCCTCCGGCAGTCATCATTATAATTAAAGGAAGCCTTCGGGCCGGGAAAATCCTTGCCGTCCAGGTAAATATCAAAATCGGACAGGCCGGATGCATCAAAGAATCCTATCACCTTTTCGTCTTTATTTTCCACATTGTGAATGTTTCCCTTGATTTCGGATGGCGGCGGGTCAAGGATACCTCCATTATTTTCAATTTGCATTTTCATGGTATTATAAAACTGGTATTCTTCCTCAGATACTGAATGCTGATAAATAATAACCTTGCATCTTATATTCAGATATTTAAGATAGGGGAGGAACATAACATTCTGGTCTGCGATTTCATTCCCGTTATTCAACCGGTCATTCGCTACGGTATAACTCTGGCCGAAATCACTGACCCAGCATACGGAGCAACATTTTTTGGGGGCCGGTATCCAGGGATATCCGTTGGTAGAATCGAGGTACTTATCAGGACTTGTGTTTACCTTATACTGAAGCTGGTAAGTCCAGCGATAAAAATTTTCATCCTTAACCGGATCCCTATATTTTACAAATAGGTTATAGCCGGGGCTAAGGATCTTATTTTCCTCGCCATGTATAATAGTATATTCTTTTGAATATAAGGCGTAAACAGTGTCAATCGGAATGGCTGCTTTCATGGTTACGGGTTCCGATTGATAAGCAAGGCCGTCCGGTGTAACTATATTCAGTGTATAGGTATGGCCTATGATTCCCTTGAATCCCGATTCAGGATGATAATATCCCTTTGAAAAATAACGGAACGGACAAATTTCACCCTCCTTACTGGTGATAAATACCGAATCTTTATCTTCATATTGATTAAAGGGAAAATCGAAGGAACTGGACCTGGTCAGGAGGACATAATTAAGGCCACGAAGACTGTAATTAGTGAGTTCAGCCTGAACCACGAGGTGCTCAGTCTGGCCTTGATAATTAAATTTTACAGGGTCGATGCAACCGGCAATAATTACAATCCCGACAACGGTTATCGCCCCTTTCATTCAATTAAAAATATATTCCGAAGCTCAATGAGGGAACTGCCACTCCTATTACCGCAAGTTTATAGGTCATGGGAGGCGTGCCATAATAATGTTTAAAAAATGCAGAATAAGCATTTTTCCTGAAAAGCAGGTTATAAACTGAAATATTCCATGTAGTACGGACCCTTTTCGTCTGATCGGAATCGTAATTAAAAGAAATATCGAGGCGTTCATAATCCGGCATTCTTTCCTGGTTCCTGCCGGTATAGTTGCTGAATATGGTCCCGGAATATAGAAACCATGAATCCGCGGCGGTGATTGGCCGGCCGGTCGTGTAATTTGCATTGGTTGAAAAGGACCAGCGGGAATTGGGAAATTTATAGTTTAGGAACAGGTCGACATTCACAGGCTTATCATAATCGGAAGGATAAGCAATTCCATTATTGATAGTTTCCACCGGTGTGGCTCCGTTGATCAACCGGAAAGCCCGTGAAAGGCTTAGGCTTAGCCAACCGGTCAAAGAGCCCGTATTTTTTCTCAGGAACCATTCCGAGCCATAGGCATAACCTTTACCAAATAGAAGGTCCGATTCAAGCAAGGGATTTAATGTAAGGACAGCACCATCCTTGTAATCGACCTGGTTATGCAGAAGCCGGTAATATATTTCCCAGCTCATTTCATAAGATTTATCGTTTTTAACATAAAAGTATCCCAGGGAAAACTGATCGGCATATTGCGGTTTGATATACCGGTTGGCAAGTTTCCAGACATCAACAGGTGTTATGGTGGCTGTATTGGATACGATCTGAATATATTGCCGGGTTCTGTTATAGCTTGCCTTCAGCGAACTCTCGTCACCAATGGAATATTTTGCCGAGATCCTGGGTTCTATACCCCAGTAAGACTTAGTCACCTGACCCTGGGAATAAAATAAAGTGTCAATTATGGTAAGATAACTCTTTGGGATGCCTTCCTGGTAGACATAGGTTTCGGAGGGGCCAAGGTTCATAAAATAAGTGCCCCTTAATCCGAGTCCCAGCGAAAATTTTGAGTTGAATACGACCTGGTCATTAAGGTAGGCGAAAAAGTCCGAGCCCCGATCTAACTGTAAGTGAACCGGGTTAAAGGCGGAAGAGCTGTCGGTAATCAGCTCACCGGGCTGAATCTTATAAATTTCATCCCCTGCCCCGAAATCAACTTCATGGTTTCGGATGCCGTTATAATTAAAATCGACTTTGATTTCCGAGTAGTCAATACCGGTTTTGTAATCATACGATTTACCCGGCGTTATTCCCGAGGTTATGTTTTCGTAATCGCTTTTAGCCAGGGTCAGGTTACTGCTCAGATTATGGCTGTAAATATGGTTCCATTTAATTCTTCCCAGGTAATTTGACCAGTGATATACCGTATCAGAAGGAAATTTAAACCAGTCATGGCTGGCGTAGGCCGACAGATCCATATTGTCCTTATCGGAAAATACATGTCGGATCTTAAAATTTCCGTCATAGAAACCCGCTTTGCTGGATTTAATATTCTTATCGTTAAACAGATGAAGAATATAATTCGGGTAAGCGAATCGTCCGGCCAGTACAATACTTGTTTGCGGAGCCAGCGGGCCATCCATTTCCAGACTAAGCGTTGTGGGTGACACCTCGCCGAAATAATTCATTTTTTCCATATCTCCGTTTTTCAGCCGGACGTCCAGGATGGAAGATATTCTTCCGCCATATTTTGCCGATCCGCCTGAACGGTATAATGTATAGCCATTCAGAATGGATGGATTATAAACAGAAAAAAATCCGAAAAGATGAGAAGTGTTGAATACTGGTACGTCATCAAGCAGGATTAGATTCTGGTCTGCGCCCCCTCCCCGAACATAAAACCCTGAAGAGGCCTCACCGGAATTTACCACCCCGGGAAGGGTAGTAATGGAACGGATCACATCGGTTTCTCCCAGTAATGACGGAAGCTTGTTTAACGAATGAAGGTCAAGATAGGAACTTCCCACATTCAAGGAATTAATATCCTGCGTCGGCCGGGCGGTGATCACCACCTGTTCGAGGTTAATGTCACTCGGGTTAAGGGTAATCTTAATTTGCAGATTCGAAGAAAGGTTGATTACTTTTTTGTAGCGTACCATACTCAGGTACTGACATTCAATCGTATAGGTGCCCTCTTCCAATTCCACTTTGAAATAACCCTGGTCATTGGTAACCGTCGTCACATTTCCAGGATTAATGACCAGGTAAGCGCTGACCAGCGCTTCACCTTCCTGGTCATAAACATACCCTGACAATTGATAATGATTTTTATCCATATGTATGGATGATCCGAAAGGGTCATTTATTTCCGAAGCCATTAGCTGAAAGGAAGTCTGAAACAATAAAAGGAGGTAAGTTAGGAAAATCAACCTTATGTCAGGCAATGAAGAATTCTTTAATTTGAAACTGCCCTCAGAAGAAACCTTCCATTTTCTTAAAAACAACATTCCCGGAATCATTCGGTTTAAAAAATATTCAGGTCCAAAGAAACATCTTTTTTCTTAAAAAATTCAAGTTCACCGGATACACATATCAAGGGTTCAGTTGGTTCAGTGGTTAATTGGATCAATCGATCACAGGTAACATTATTTTCAGGCGTTTTATGCTTTGAGGAGCGGTTGTCGCTACTCCCTGTATGAAAAAATGAGGACTATTTAATTATTTCAAATTCTATCCTCCGGTTTTTACTCCTGTTTTCTTCTGTATCATTCGGGTAGGCGGGATTTTCCTGGCCGTATCCGGTATATTCCAGCCGGGCAGAATCGATTTTATTGGTTATCAGGAAATCATAAACGGATTTGGCCCTTAATAATGAAAGTTTTTTATTATAATCCGCAGAACCCTGGTTATCCGTATAGCCGCTGATCCTGATTCTAATATCAGGATTGCTCCTCATAAAGCCGATCACCTTATTGAGTTCAACAATCGATTTATCTTTCAGGTCGTACTTGTCGAAATCAAAAAATATGTTATTCAACGTCGTATTGCTCCCCACTTTTATCCTGGAAAGAGGAAAATCCATGATAATGGGTTTAAGGCTATCCGTATTGAAAAGGTCAAAGTACCGGCTGTCGAAAAGATATCCCGGCTTATCCACGTAAAGTGCATATTCTGCACCTTGTGTCAGCACCATCATATATTCGCCGAAAAGGGAATCGGAGTATACTTTTTCTGACAGGCTGTCCAGGTTCAAGTCAACCAGTTCAACGCTGGCAGACAAAGGCTTTAATGTTTCCTTATCATATATCCTGCCCTTTACATACATTGATCGCCGGCTCACGCTGATTTCAGGAGGGATATCAAACTGGTATATTATGCTTCGCGGGTAACCCTCTTCCGTATAGGTATCCTGTGAATAATATGCGGATTTCCCGTCGGCGGTAACGAATAAGGAGACCTGATCGTCGGAGTTATTGACAGGGTATCCCAGGTTTTTTGGTTCCGACCAGGATCCGTTCTTATAATTGGTGAAATATAGATCGTAACCGCCGAATCCCGGGTATCCTTTTGAGGCAAAATACAAGGTGACGCCGTTAACATGAATAAAAGGTGAAATTTCATCTTCCGGTGTATTGATGCCGGGTCCCAGGTTGACAGCCGGTTGCCACTTTCCTTCTTCATTCATATAACTTACCCATAGGTCTCTTTTCCCGATTCCCCCGGGACGATCTGAGACAAAGAATAATTTTCGGCCATCCGCTGACAGTGATGGTTGTGAATCCCAGTTCGGTGAATTCACATTTTTGCCCATGTTGACGGGGATGGTCCAGTCTTCCCCGTAATGGGTTGAAATGTACAGGTCGCAACTTCCATATCCCAGCCTTCCCTGGCAACAGGTAAAGATCATGATCTTGCCATCAGCGGATATGGAACAAGTACCCTCATTATTACTGGTGTTAATAAACCTTGATATGGGTTTAGGGATTGTCCAGCGTCCCTGTGGATCTTTATTCGAAATATAAATATCTTCATCGAAACCGGGGGCGCTGCCTGCCCGGCTGGTGAAAATAAGGGTTTCCTGGTCGGCCGTTAAAACAGGGAAATACTGCAAAGGTCCTGCATTGATCACTTCAGGCAGGGGAACCGGTTTGAATTGTACCGGGTGTTTTATTTCCTCAGCGGCAAACACTGCGTTGGAATAAATCTTGCGGGCCGCCCTGATCATATTAGGATCAGCTTTTTCCAGGTCAAGGAATCTTGAGATATAGGATTTTGCACTATCATAGTCGCCGGTCAGAAAGCAAGCTTCTCCCAGGGAATAATATACATTTTTATATTTCGTCGGGTCGGGAGCCAGCTGGATCACTTTTTCAAGATTTTCCTTTTGCTCCTGGATATTGTTCATCACCTTGTAGCAAAAGGCAATTCTCAAATGTGCTTCAAGAAATTCAGGCGCTTTGGCGAGGCAGGTACGTAATACAGCGGCGGCCTCCGGGTACATTCTCCGTTGCAGCATCTCATTCGTGGATTCATATAATTTTATTGCCTTTTTTGAATGCGTGGAATAATGAGGACTTCCATTCTGACCGAATGAAACCAAGGTGACACATAAATATAAAAGCAGGCAGGCAATAAATTTCATCATCGCAATCTACGGAATATTCATGAACTTATGAACCTGTAATGAAACCTTCCATTCCGGATTTTGTTTAACAAAGTCCACAATGGCAGGCATCATTGAATTCATCCGGCTCCACTCGGGCTGTAAATATAATTTGCAACCGGAATTTAATTTATTAACGTGCTGAACCGCCCAATTAAGATCGGAGGAGTGATAAATAATAATCTTGAGCTCATCGGCCACGGGGAATATCTCCTGCACCGGGGCCTTGAATTTTTTCGGTGAGAAACAAACCCAGTCCCACTCACCGGTGAGCGGGTAAACACCGGAGGTTTCAATATGTGTTCTGAACCCTTTCTTATGTAATTCCCGGGTTAGCGGTCCCAGGGAATACATAGTCGGTTCACCGCCGGTAATAACTGCGATCCTTGAAGGGTATTCACCGGCCTTCTTCACAATTTCACTGATATCAACCTCGGCATGATCGGCAGCATTCCACGATTCTTTAACATCGCACCAGTGACAACCGACATCACAACCGCCAAGACGGATAAAATAGGCCGGACTTCCCTGGTAAAACCCTTCCCCCTGGAGGGTATAAAAAGTTTCCATTAAAGGGAGTTTCTGACCTTCTTTCATTACCCCATTAAATTAATTTATCCGTATATTTTCCTTTGTGATGCCTGTACGGTATTCCATAACAGGGCGGCAATAGTCATCAGGCCTACTCCGCCGGGTACGGGGGTAATATAACTTGCCCTGGGTTCAACTTCATCGAATTTCACATCCCCTTTAATCACATATCCTTTTTTAGCAGAAGGATCGGGAACCCTTGTAATCCCGACATCAATAACCACGGCTCCGTCTTTTACCATATCTGCCGTCAGGAATTCCGGTTTTCCTAATGCGGCAACAACAATATCGGCTTCTTTCGAAAACGACTTTATATCCTTAGTCCTGCTATGGCAAAGTGTAACGGTACAATTTCCCGGGTTCGCTTTTCTCGACAACAGAATACTCAGCGGTGTTCCTACAATATCACTACGGCCGATAATCACACAATTTTTTCCGGCCGTTGTAATATTATAATGCTCTATAAGTTTCAGAACACCAAAAGGGGTTGCCGAAATATAAGACGGAAGATTTTTTACCATTCTTCCGACATTTACCGGGTGAAATCCATCCACATCCTTTTCGGGAAGGATTTTTTCTGTCACGGTCTGCGGCGAGATATGTTCGGGCAGGGGAAGCTGGACAATATAACCGTCAATATCCTCATCTTCATTCAGCTCTTGAACCACGTTTAAAAGAAAATCTTCCGTAATCCCTGCATCAAACTTTTTAAGTGTGGATTTTATTCCCACATATTCACAAGCTTTCACTTTTCCCGACACATAGGATTTACTTGCCCCGTCTTCACCCACCAAAACAGCGGCAAGATGCGGAACCTTTCCGCCCGATTGTGTGATACGGGAAACTTCATCTTTTATCTGATCCTTGATTTTCTGGGATACAATTTTACCGTCTAGAATAGTTGCCATGATTAATCCAGTTTTAATACAGCCATGAATGCCTCCTGGGGAATTTCGACATTGCCTACCGACCGCATTCTTTTTTTACCTTTTTTTTGCTTTTCCAATAATTTTCTTTTCCGGGTAATATCGCCGCCATAACATTTTGCAATAACATTTTTTCTCATGGCCGAAATCGTTTCCCGGGATATGATCTTGGCACCGATAGCGGCCTGAATAGCAATCTCGAACATTTGCCGAGGGATCAGCCCGCGTAATTTCTCGCATAATTTCTTTCCCCATTCATAAGCCTTTTCCCGGTGCACAATAGCGGACAAGGCATCCACCCTGTCCCCATTCAGCATGATATCGAGCTTCACCATATCCGATTGTCTGAAACCCACAAGTTCATAATCGAGTGAGGCATATCCGCGGGAGATTGTTTTCAGTTTATCGTAAAAATCGAAAACGATTTCTGCCAGCGGCATTTCAAATATCATTTCCACCCTGTCGGTGGTAAGGTAACTCTGGTTTTTAATGACGCCGCGTTTATCAAGACATAATTTTATGATGGGGCCTATATATTCCGATTTAGTAATGATCTGCGCCTTGATAAAAGGCTCTTCAATATAATCCAGTTTGGTAGGGTCCGGCATATCGGAGGGGGCATTGACCAGGTGCATTTCAGCATTAGTGAGGTAGGCTTTATACTGTACAGATGGAACAGTGGTAATTACGGTCATGTCGAATTCCCTTTCGAGCCTTTCCTGCACGATTTCCATATGCAGCATTCCCAGGAATCCGCATCGGAAACCAAAGCCCAGGGCCACCGAGGTTTCCGGTTCCCAGACCAGGGAAGCATCGTTCAACTGTAATTTTTCCATGGAAGCCCGAAGTTCCTCGTATTCCGTGGTTTCCACGGGGTAAATGCCTGCAAACACCATTGGTTTTACATCTTCAAAACCTTTTATGGCTGATTTTGCCGGGTTTTCCACATGCGTGATGGTATCTCCTACTTTAACTTCCCTGGCTATTTTAATGCCTGAAACCAGGTAGCCTACATTGCCGGCCCCAATGGAATCCGCAGGTATATGTTTAAGCCGGAGGGTTCCTATTTCGTCCGCATCGTAGATTTGACCCGTATTGAAGAATTTCACCTTATCGCCTTTATGCAGGGTTCCATTGAACATCCTGAAAATTACTTCGACGCCGCGGTAGGAATTAAAAACCGAATCAAATATCATGGCCTGTAACGGTGCTTTCGGATCTCCTTTGGGGGGCGGAATTTTGGTAACAATAGCTTCAAGGATTTCTTTAATCCCCACACCTTCCTTAGCACTGGCGTAAATAATATCATTTTTTTCAACTCCGAGCAAATCAATGATCTGGTCAGCCACTTCTTCCGGCATGGCCCCCGGCAAATCAATTTTATTCAGGACCGGGATGATCTGAAGGTTGTGTTCAAGGGCCAGGTATAGATTGGAAATCGTCTGCGCTTCAATGCCCTGTGAAGCATCTACTACCAGTAGGGCGCCTTCACAGGCGGCAATGGCGCGGGATACCTCGTAGGAAAAATCAACATGGCCGGGCGTATCGATAAGGTTAAGGACATAGGGTTTCCCATCATAAGCATACTGCATCTGTATCGCATGACTTTTGATGGTTATTCCCCGTTCCCTTTCAAGATCCATATTATCCAGCACCTGATTCTGCATATCCCTTTCCGTAATGGTGCCAGTCAACTGTAGAAGGCGGTCTGCCAGTGTGCTTTTACCATGATCAATATGCGCGATAATACAGAAGTTGCGGAAGTTTTCCATGTAAAGGTTCCAGTTAGCGATGCAAAATTACCGAAAGAAAGGTAAAGGACTTGTGGGCATTGCAAAAAATGTTAGAAATGATAAAACCTGATCAGCAACAACTTAAGGCGATGGGGTAATGGGGTGAGGCTTTGATCTTGTGATACTTTGATGTGGCGATGTGGCGATGTTATGCCAGGTTAGAAAAGATTATATATCAATGGCCTCTGAGTCCGTATTGATCAGGTACTCCTCCTCCATTGCCTTTCAGTTTTAAGGCTTCAATTTTAAGATTTCATCGTTGTATATGGAATATTTGGTTACATACCCAATAACCAGGCAAAAATGAGTGGCGCTACAATGGTGGCATCGGATTCAATAATAAATTTCGGTGTATCGATACCAAGTTTTCCCCATGTTATTTTTTCATTGGGAACGGCGCCGGAATAGGATCCGTATGAAGTGGTGGAATCGGAAATCTGGCAGAAGTAAGACCAAAACGGGGTTTCAGTTTTGCCAAAGTCCTGATGTAACATGGGAACGACGCAAATGGGAAAGTCCCCCGCTATTCCCCCTCCCACCTGGAAGAAGCCTATGCCTGCTCCCCCGGAATTTTTCATGTACCAGTCGGCCAGGAAAGTCATATATTCTATTCCCGACCGCATGGCTTCCGGTCGAAGCTGTCCTTTCATACAATAGGAAGCGAAAATATTCCCCAGGGTGGAATCCTCCCAGCCCGGCACGATAATGGGAAGATTCTTTTCAGCCGCTGCGATCATCCAACTGTCTTTTTCATCAATCTCATAATGTTCTTTCATCACCCCTGATCGCAGGAGTTCATACATATATTCATGGGGAAAATATTTTTTGTTTTCACTGTTGGCTTTTTGCCAGCGTTTCAGGATATGATGTTCAATTCTGCGAAATGCCTCATCTTCCGGAATACAAGTGTCTGTTACCCGGTTAAAGCCGGACTGCAGCAGGTCCCACTCTTCTTTGGGGCTGAGGTCACGGTAATGGGGAACCCGCTTATAATGGTTATGAGCGACCAGGTTCATGATATCTTCCTCGAGGTTGGCGCCCGTACAGGTTATGATCTGTACTTTATCGCGGCGGATCATTTCGGCCAGCAATTTTCCCATCTCCGCCGTACTCATGGCACCGGCAAGAGTGATCATCATTTTCCCCCCCTTGCCGAGGAGGGATTCATACCCCTTGGCGGCGTCAATAACGGTGGCCGAATTAAAATGCA
>CAYNCU010000154.1:0-2435 GCA_964395765.1 uncultured Roseivirgaceae bacterium
ACTGATGTCCGGAAAACTTACCCAGGCTACTATCGTTTTCATATTACTTGCTCAATGCAGCTTTGCGCAAGCTGTCTCCGATACCACAAAAATTCAAAATTCCAATCCCTCTGACACTACGTTATCCACACCGGTTTCAGGAAATACCAGTGACACCACACAAGCGAACGGCATGGTCAGCCTTTCCGCCGGTGATAGTTTGCAGGTTGGTAAAAACAAAGCCAAATTCAGTCTGAATATGGAAGACAGCGTGAAGAATAAAGGGGGCGGCAGTAATTTTAATATCCGTTATATTCTGAATAAGATATCCATCAATTTTAATATCGGCTATGGTCAGACATTTTATTCCAATAAACTGGACGGATATGCCGCCGTGAGAGATCCCGGTTCCGACAAAGGTCTGTTTATTTTTCCTCTGGATTCTTCCTTTAATGTAGCGAACGGACCTCAAAACGTGATTGCCGCGCAGAACTGGCTGAACAATCCAAATTACCGGCAGATCACTATTAACCCGGAAGATTCCTTGCACATGATCCGTGGCGATGAAAAGCTGTTAAAATTCAGAGGCAGTAGCCCGAGTATTCCGATTTCCCTTACCTTGTTTTACAGTTTCCTGGACCGTTTCAGGGCCGGCGCCGGTGTACTTATGGAATTTGGAAAGCTGCCGGTGATGTCGCCTGCGAATGGCAGTAAAATTTTAGGAAAGTATTACCCTAATAAAAGTAATTCTCTTTTTCTGAAATATTATGGAATGGTAGGGGGGAAAATCTACGAACTTTACGGCTGGACATACTATGCAGACCTGGAAATCGGCAAGATTGAAATGCTGAATGCCTTCAATAATCAATATATCAGCCGCAGCCTTTTTTTCAACCTCGGCTTCCCGATGGAATTTGAGTTTTCCGAATATCTAAGTGCCGTTGTCAGACCTTCATTTGAATATAAAAGTTATAATTTAAGTATGGGCCTTTTAGGTACTGTACATCACCAATATCCGGCAGCCTATATAACAATTGGCTTTAAGTACAATATCCCAGAAGCTCCTCGTTGCCCGCTGCATGCCAGATTCCCTGAGGACAAGGATTGGCCCAAGAAATTTACCAATAAAACCTGCCGTATACAGACGAAACACTACCATAACGGGAAGTTGTATCGAGGACAGCCCTTTTACAAGCCGCAGAACCCGGATATCGGTGAGGATTACAGGAACCTGATCATGTATAAGCTTTTTAACAGAAGAAAATTAAGTGGGGGATATTAGAAGGAGACACGGAGACGGGGTTTATTGGTTAATTGGTTAATTGGTTCACTTCGTCCCCAGGTCATGGGTCACTAAAATAGCGGGCCAAAAAACACGATTTTTTTTCATGAAAATCTTACTAAGTAAATATGATTTTCTGCCTGTTGATATCATTAATTTTACTTAACTTTGCGCGATTATTTTGACATTCCCGAATGGCTGACGGACTCAACGAGAGAATAATCCCAATTAATATTGAGGAAGAAATGCGGGGCGCTTACATCGACTATTCGATGTCGGTGATCATCTCCCGAGCGCTTCCTGATGTCCGCGATGGCCTGAAGCCTGTTCACCGCAGGGTATTGTACGGCATGCTGGAACTCGGCGTCACTTACAACCGTTCCTATAAGAAATCAGCAAGGATCGTAGGCGAGGTGCTGGGAAAATATCATCCCCATGGCGATTCATCGGTGTATGACACCATGGTGCGCATGGCCCAGGACTGGTCCCTGCGTTACCCGCTGGTCGACGGACAAGGAAACTTCGGATCCGTTGACGGCGACTCGCCGGCTGCCATGCGTTATACAGAGGCCAGGCTGAGAAGGATCTCCGAGGAGATGCTCAATGACATCAATAAAAACACGGTTGATTTCCAACCCAATTTTGACGATTCGCTGAAGGAACCGACTGTGCTGCCTGCCAAACTCCCAAACCTTCTGGTCAACGGATCATCGGGGATTGCTGTCGGCATGGCTACCAATATGCCGCCCCATAACCTTACCGAAATAGTGGATGGCATCATTGCCTATATTGATGACAAGGAGATTACCATTGAAGGCCTGATGAATTACATCAAGGCCCCTGACTTTCCGACTGGAGGAATAATTTACGGCTACCAGGGAGTGAAAGAGGCCTTTGAAACGGGAAAAGGAAAAGTGGTAGTCCGCGCGAAGACGGAAATCGTGACCCTGAAGAACGGGAAAAGCCAGATCATTGTCACCGAAATCCCTTACCAGGTGAACAAGGCGGCCATGATAGAGAAAACCGCTCAATTTGTAAATGAAAAGAGGATCGAGGGGATTGCGGATATCCG
Source organism: uncultured Roseivirgaceae bacterium (assembly GCA_964395765.1). Lineage (GTDB taxonomy): Bacteria > Bacteroidota > Bacteroidia > Cytophagales > Cyclobacteriaceae > DATDPY01. The sequence continues at coordinate 2,334 of CAYNCU010000154.1, forward strand.
GGATGAATCCGATCGTGACGGCCTTCGCATTGTTTACGACCTGAAAAAGGATGCCATTCCGAATATTGTTCTCAATAACCTCTTCAAATACACGCAGTTACA
>CAYNCU010000154.1:2445-10789 GCA_964395765.1 uncultured Roseivirgaceae bacterium
CAGAATTCATTCGGCGTCAACAATGTGGCCCTGGTGAAAGGAAGGCCGCAGATGCTGAATCTCAGGAAACTGATCGTCCATTATGTGGACCACAGGCATGAGGTGGTGGTGCGGCGCACGCAATTTGAACTGGACGAGGCTGAAAAACGTGCCCATATACTACAGGGATATATCATTGCCCTGGATAATATAGATGAGGTGATCGCCCTGATCAAGGCTTCTAAAGATCCCGATACTGCCAGGGTCGGATTGATGGAAAGGTTCGGCCTCTCGGAAATACAGGCCAAGGCCATCCTCGATATGCGCTTGCAACGTCTCACCGGGCTGGAAAGGGAAAAGATCATCAAGGAATATGAAGAACTGCAAAAACTGATCGTCGATCTTAAGGATATCCTGGCCAAGCTACCGCGGAGGATGAAGATCATAAAAGATGAACTTATAGCGCTGAAGGAAAGATATGGCGACGAAAGAAGGACGCAGATCGTTCACAGCTCCGATGATATCAATATAGAAGATATGATCCCCAACGAAGAAATGGTGATCACCATTTCGCACCAGGGGTATATCAAGCGGACTCCCCTTTCGGAATACCGCGTGCAGGGCAGGGGAGGTATCGGCTCCCGCGGGGTGGTTACCAAGGACGGCGACTTTACCGAACATCTCTTCATCGCGGATACCCATAATTACCTGCTGATCTTTACGGAGACAGGCAGAGTATACTGGAGAAAGGTATACGAGATCCCGGAAGGAGGTAAAACTTCCAAGGGAAGGGCCATACAAAACCTGATCAATATTGAGCAGGGAGATGGTGTTCGTGCGGTGATCAATATCAGGGACCTGGGTGACGAAGAATTTATCAATAATAACTATATCGTGATGTGTACCGAGAAAGGTACCATTAAGAAAACCGTCCTGGAATCTTTTTCACGCCCCAGGACCAACGGCATCACTGCCATCAACATCAATGAAGGAGACAGGCTCCTGAATGTGAGCATGACCAATGGCGATAATCACATCGTGATCGCCAAAAGCTCGGGAAAAGTGGTTCATTTTCATGAATCCGACGTGCGACCTATGGGAAGGACTGCTGCAGGAGTAAGGGGTATAACCCTTGAAAATGAGGAGGATAAGGTTGTAAATATGATCTGCATAAGCCGTGAAAATGCGCAATTACTGGTAGTTTCAGAAAAAGGATTCGGGAAAAGATCATCGATTGAAGACTACCGGATCACCCGCCGGGGAGGAAAAGGCGTGAAAACAATCAATATAACGGATAAAACCGGCAAGCTTGTTGCAGTAAAGGAAGTTACGGACACGGACGACCTGATGATCATTAACCGATCGGGGATAACGATCCGGATTCCGGTTTCCGATCTGCGGGTCATGGGCCGGGCGACCCAGGGAGTAAGGCTGATAAAGCTGAATGAAAACGATGAAATATCCGGTGTGGAGAAGATTGAAATAGAAATGAATGACGATGAAAAGCCCTTATAAACTGTGTAAATTGAATATTTTATCTAATTTTGACTTTCTGACTTTTAAGAAATTTATCTTTTAATCTGAAATATAAAATTTATGAAAAGAGGAAATTTGATAATAATTTTTTTGGTGTGCTTTACATTGGCGGCATTCGCCCAGAATGATAAAAAACCTAAAGCGCCCAACCTGGAAAAGGCCAAATCCATGATGGACAAAGGAGACCTGGCAGGAGCCAAGGATATCATCGATTATGCGCTGATTTATGATAAAACGAAAGATAAATCCAAAACTCATTATTACGCCGGGCTTTTATACCAGACCATATTCGAAAAACAGGATTCCGGTAAATTATCGCCTCCTTTGGACGCCGAAGCCTTCAGTAAGAGTATTAGTGGATTCAAACAAGTAGAAAAGCTTGAAAATCAATATGGTACATATTATAATTTTGCTGATTTACGGCTTAATCAATTATACCAGTACGTTTTCAACAAAGCAGCTAAACAATACCAGAATGATGAGTATGACAGCGCTTTGATAAATTTCGACCGCGCCAGCTCAGTATATGACCACGACACTACGGCCATTATGTATGCCGGTTATGCCGCCCAGCAATCCGAGAAAATGGATATCGCCCTGAAGCATTTCAAATACCTGGCCGATAATAACATGGCCGACGCCAATGTATACAGGAATATCATCTACATTGAACGCAATGTACAACATGATACAACGGCTGCCTTACAAACCGTTGATAAAGCCATCCAGAAATACCCCGATAACAAGGACCTGAAGCAGGACCAGATCACGATGATGATCCTCACGCACCAGGTGGATTCGGCTAAAAAGCACCTGATGGACGAGATAGAGAAGGATCCCAACAATTACATGTACTATTATGAATTGGGTTATATCTATGATAACGAGGACGATTATCCGAATTCAGTGAAATATTACGGCAAATGCCTTGAAATCAACCCTGATTATTTTGAAGCGAATTATAACCTGGGTGTGAAACATTATAATGAAGGCGCCAAAATCGCCAAGAAAGCGAATTTCATGAGTGTGGAAGAATACCAGAAAAGCGGTAAGCAGCTGATGGACAGTGCAGCGGTATATTTCCGGAAAGCCTTACCGTATTTCGAAAAATGTCACCAGATACAGCCCAAAGACGTTTCAACGGTACAAACCTTGGCAGCCTTATACGGCCAGTTAAAGATGAAAGACAAAGCCGATGAAATGAACAAGCTGCTGGATACACTTAGCCCAGGGAGTGGCAACGATAACAGCAATAACAAATAGGGAAGAATAATCCGATCAAATATATAGGGCGGAAGTCATCCCGCCCTTATTTTTTATTACCCTGAATTCGCATATATTGCAGGATTAATCACTTTAATTTTGCCTATATATGACATCTATTAGAGTTCTCGTAGGGACCAAAAAGGGAGCTTTTATACTCTCCTCAGATGCCGGAAGATCAAAATGGACCGTAGACGGACCTCTCTTTGCCGGGTGGGAAGTCTACCACATGAAGGGTTCTCCCGCAAACCCTGACCGGATCTATGCATCACAAAGCAGTGGATGGTTTGGTCAGATCATCCAACGGTCGGATGACGGGGGGAAAACGTGGTTTCAGCCCGGATTCAGCGAGGGGGAACCCGCCAAAGCACCTGACGGTATGCCGGTTACAGAAAGCAACAAGTTTGCTTATGACATCAACGGTAAGCCGTTGACCACGCACCAGTGGTACGACGGGACACAGCACCCATGGGAGTTTAAGCGTGTCTGGCATCTGGAGCCATCATTGACACAAGCCGATACTGTTTTCGCCGGCGTTGAAGATGCTGCGCTCTTCAAGACAACCGACGGGGGAAAAAGCTGGCAGGAGCTGTCGGGACTCCGAGGTCATAAAACAGGGGAGAAGTGGATGCCGGGCGCAGGCGGTTTGGCGGTGCATACCATCATCCTCGACAAAAAGAACCCCGGAAGAATGTATGTGGCCATTTCTGCGGCTGGTACCTTTCGCACCGATGATGACGGCAAGACCTGGAAGCCAATTAACAAAGGATTGAACTCACAGTACATTCCCGATCCTCATGCTGAAATAGGTCACTGTGTCCACCGTATTGCCATGCACCCGGATCGCCCGAATGTGCTGTTCATGCAAAAGCACTGGGATGTGATGCGTACTGACGATGCGGGCGAATCCTGGAGGGAAGTGAGTGGCAACCTCCCGTCTGATTTCGGGTTCGTCGTAGATGTGCATGCGCAGGAACCTGACACAGTATATGTGATTCCCATTAAAAGCGATTCAGAACACTTCCCGCCGGAAGGGAAGCTGCGTGTGTACCGGAGTCGCAAGGGCGGCAACGAGTGGGAAGCACTTACACGAGGCCTACCACAAAAAGACTGCTATGTAAACATCTTGCGGGATGCCATGGCCGTAGATTCCCTCGACCCGTGTGGCATTTATTTCGGTACGACGGGAGGGCAGGTATACAGTTCGGCGGATGAAGGCGACAATTGGAGCGCCATAGTACAAAACCTTCCTCCGGTGTATTCGATCGAAGTGCAAATGGTGCCATGATCCGTGTAGTGCTGCCATATCACCTCCGGAACCTGGCACGGGTGCCGTCGGAAATACAAGTCGACGTGGCAGGAGACGTCACTGTAGAGGCGGTGCTCGACGCCCTCGAAGGGCGTTACCCGATGCTCAGGGGAACCATCCGGCAGCATGATACCAAAACACGTCGTCCTTTCGTTAGATATTTTGCCTGCGGGGAAGATTTTTCCCTGGTACCTGCTGACACGCTGCTTCCGGGAAAGGTACTGGCCGGCGAAGAACCATTTTTAGTGGTGGGTGCCATAGCTGGAGGATAGATGAAATGCAGGCAGTAAACAGCTGCAGAAAATGTATTGCGAAAGGTATAGGGTATGCTGAGTAAGCAGGCAAATTAGCGGGAAAGTGTTGTTTAACGGAGACTATTATTTTACTGATTGACAGGAATTTCCATATAAGGAATGAAACTATCTGTTGAAGAAAATATCAGGTATGCCCGGCATCTGAATCTTCCGAATTTCGGTTTGGAAACGCAGGAGAAGCTGAAGGCCTCTCGTGTACTCGTTGTGGGCGCCGGAGGCCTGGGGACACCGCTACTCCAATACCTGACGGCAGCAGGAGTAGGAACCATTGGGGTGGTTGACTTTGACACGATTGATGTGACCAACCTGCAACGACAGGTACTATTCAGCACTTCGGATGTGGGTAAACGTAAGTCAACCGTGGCAATACAGAAACTCCGGGAGCAGAACCCTCATGTTCGGTTTGTTGAACACGACCTGAAATTAGAGGCGCAGAATGCTATGGACATCATTGGCAGCTACGATGTGGTGGCAGATGGTACAGACAATTTTCCAACCCGTTACCTGGTCAACGATGCATGCGTACTGCTAAACAAGCCTTTCGTTTACGGCGCGATCTCTCAATATGAGGGGCAGGTGAGCGTATTTAACTACCAGGACGGCCCCAATTACAGGGACCTGTTTCCCAGTCCGCCGCTACCCGGCGAGGTTCCCAGTTGTGCCGAAGGGGGCGTACTGGGAGTATTACCGGGAATTATCGGTTCCATGCAGGCAACCGAGGTCATTAAAATCGTCACCGGGATGGGAGAGACTCTCTCCGGCCGTCTGTTCCTGTTTGATGCTTTAGACTTCACAACACAGACCATCAATATTCACAAGAACCCGGATAATCCGATATCAGGACCCAATAGAACCATTACCAGGCTGATTGACTACGAGGAGTTCTGCAATTCAGGGGAAACCCTTAAGGTCAAGTCCATAACCGTGGACGCGCTCAGGAACTGGAGAGAATCGAACAAGGCCTTTACGCTCATTGATGTACGTGAACCCTATGAACATGAGGCGGGAAAGTTGAGCCCACAACTTATTCCGGTGTCTCAGTTGGAAGCACATTTAGATCAGATTCCCAGGATTGGAGATGTGGTGTTATACTGCCGGAGCGGCATCCGCAGTGCCAGGGCCATTCAGATGCTGGAAACAAAACATGGTTACAAGAACCTGATCAATCTGGAAGGAGGTATGCAGGCATGGAGGGAAAGAGTAGATCAGGAGATCGTGGTGATGTGATTGAAATACTTTACTTAACATAATATAAATTATATAACAATCCAAGGAATTCCCGTAATACGGAGCGCAGCGGAGTATTTAACATAATTGCAGTCCCGCCACAGCGGGACGTCAGCAATTATGTTAAGGGAATTCCGGCGTAGTTTATTTCCTGTCGATTAATGATTATATAATTTTATATTATGCTTAACCAGCCAGTTGGGTTATTCATTTGAAAACACTAATTCAAAAATGTTCGACTTCAGCCAACGCATTGTTATATAATTTGACGTTATGTGTAAATAGAAGGAATTCTAATGAGCAGATATTATTCCAATCGTCAGTAAACTTTTTATTATCAGGTCACTGAATGATAATATTATTGATGATATACCAATTCTAAAAGGTAATATCCAATAAAGAAATCTAATTTACATAGTCAGAAGAAATCTTATGCTCCATTGCAATTTTTTCCATACGTCTGATATCATCCATAAACTCCCATGCAGGACATTTTTTAACGGTTGGCCCCCCGTTTCCACTCTTCATATTCTTCAAAAAGTTTCACCTTTTGAATATTTGCCACCCCGTCGGTATGGATATTTTCATCCAGATATTGTACCTGCGGCTTATCAGCCGAATATGCAGGCCAAGGAGGCAGGCCATACCCGTTAGGGTCGCCGGTCTTGGCGAAATTAGTCCAGTAATCCGACATGATTCCGGAGAGTTTGCGGTCGGCATCGGTGAATCCCTTATCCGGAAACTGATCGATGTGGCCGAACACATATTTTACTTCATCGTAATGAAAGGCCCCGCGTGGCTTGTAGGTAGCATCGGGCGCAGAGGGTTGCTGCCGGTCGAAATAATAGACGAACACTTTTGACTTTCCGTGTTCCGACTGCAGGTTGGACCATGCATAGGACGGCCAGGCAAAGAATGTTGCTCCTAAAATATCGGCTTGTGAGGTGAAAGTTTCTTCTTCGGTATTTCCGGGGTAAAGTGCCAGAACACTGTCGGAAAATATACCAAAGCGGTCCTTAATGGATTCTTTATATTTTTCAGGTGTTTGGGATTGTACGAATATGGCCCCTTCATCCGAATTCGTTCCGATAATGACATTTACATCATTGAATTTTCCTTCTTTATATAGCTTATACTGATCCCCTGTGATCACATAGTCGTCTACCACTGGCCACCGCATTCCCATTTTACGTACGGGATCATCCATCAATTTTGAAGGATCCAGTTGACGTAATTCTGCGATCGAGTGCACTCCCATTCTTTCTGCAAATGCTAATCCTTTTTTTTCGGCAACTTTCAGGGTAGTGATCTGATACAGGTCTCCGGAGCTGTCATTAGTCACGGGCCAGAATGAACCGCCGCTTTCGCAAATAGCACCCGAGAACAAGTTCTTTGCGAGCGGGGAAGCACAAAGGATGCTTACCGAGACCCCTCCGGCCGATTCACCGAATATTGTTACCTTTTCAGGATTACCGCCAAAAGCATGGATGTTCTTCTTCACCCACTTCAATCCTGCGATCTGGTCGAGAAGGCCGTAATTCCCTGACACCTTGTTCGGGGATTCCGCGGACAAGGCAGGGTGAGCCAGAAATCCCAAGGCACCTACCCTGTAGGCCACACTTACCAGTACCACTCCTTTCTTAGCAAGGTTTACACCATCATAGACGGGTGAGGCTGTGGTTCCCTGCGTAAATCCTCCCCCATAGATCCACACCATCACGGGTAGATCATCATCTGCCGAATGAGCCGGCGTCCAAACATTAAGGTACAGGCAATTTTCCGACATTTTCATATCAGGAAGGTCCTCCCAGGGTGAGTTGATCTGGGGACAGGCCGGTGCGAAATGATCGGCTTTCAGCACGCTATCCCAGGGAACAACCGGGTGCGGCGCCTTCCACCGCAATGCACCTACCGGCGGTGCGGCGAAAGGTATTCCCTTAAAAACCATAATGCTGTCTTCCATAAGGCCCTGTACCTTCCCTCCGTCCACGGCAATACTATCAGGCAGTTTCTTTACGGCCGGATTACAGGAAAAAATAAATAAGATCAGGATCAATAACCCATTGTTTATGTTTGATGACAGGATCTTACTCTTCATGCTCATTATTTTTTTAAATGTTTAATCTTGCTAATTTAAAAAAACCTGTCGCTAATGTTAAATAATCGGCCGGAATTATACGATTGAATTAGAAGGTCGTATATATTAATTGTTTTTCAACTTCAAGCATATATTTTATGTATTCAATATACGTATCCATTTGTACTAAATATTGAATGCAATAAATGTTATTGGAAAAAACAAATAAGAAATTCGACCACTTATAATTTTTTCTTAAAACTTTGAAATGAGTTTTTATTAAAAATACTATTTAACATAACGCAATGAACATTATATAACAAAAGGGAAAAACCTCCGTAATAAGGAGCGCAGCGGAGTATTTAATATAAAGCCAGTTATCGAAGCTTCCGGAGCTTACCGAAGGAAGTTCTATAACGAAAGGTTTTATGTTAAGGAGATTTTGCACTATTGATCGACCGGCTTTATGATAAAGCAAATCACTGCACTCCAATAGCTTCCGTCTGCACTTGCCCAAAATTATTTCTTCTTATACCTTATATCCGCACCAAAACGTATTCCTATATTGGATTACCAGGAAAAACAACACCGGTAATCTGACCGCACCGCTCCAGTAATTTCTCCTGCAAAATGATATCG
>CAYNCU010000155.1:0-10339 GCA_964395765.1 uncultured Roseivirgaceae bacterium
GGGTTTGATTTTGGGTTATCGGCAAAATATTTAATGATTTTATTCGCTTTTACGATATTTCTAAGGGCGATGGCTTTTTGCAATTCAAAAGAATTGTATTCCTTGCTGATCCCAACATATTTACTTACGATACCGGTCGTAATTTGCATAGGCTCCTTGAAATTGATCAGCACTTTATCAATTTCATTGGAGAGGCGCTCCAGGTCATTTCCGATATTATCCGCCAGTAGTTGCTGCGCGTTTATATCCACACTATGCCCTTTGGATTCAACATAGCTTTTCACCCAAGCGGGAACCTGGTTATCATATATTTTATCCGAATCAACCACTATCGCATGCTTGTCAAGGGTTTTGTAGAGGGTTTTGCGTTTATCCAATTTTTTACCGCGGTAACAAAATACCAGGATCGTCGAAGGAACAGGAGTAACGGCATACCGGATAAGCATTTCTTCCCCTTTTTCCTTCGTCAGATCCTTGATGTCCTGCGCTTCCTTAACGATGATCACCTGCAGGGGAGACATGACAGGAAATCTTTTTGCATTTCCAATTACTTCAGCCAGGTTATTTTCAGCGCCGTATAAAACCGTAAGGTTGAAAGACTTACTTTCTTCGGGTAATGCTTTTTCTTCTATCTCCCCTGCAATTTTATTGATATAATAATTTTCCTCCCCCTGTAAAAAATAAAGAGGGGAGTATTCTTTCTTTTCAAGTTTCTCAAGTACCGGTTCGGGATGTTGTGCCATATTGGCTTTAAAATTAGGCATTGATTTCTATTTTTTGCCCACCCTCCGGGTTTTAATGGATCCGTCAGCCTTTATTATTTTGAAACTTAGGGGTTCAGTATGGGAAACATGCAAATCTTGCCATAATTCGACCCGAAGGAGCGGGTCTTACAACAGGAATATATAATTTTGCAATCGGATTTTATTCTTCGTCGTATGAAGGTTTTTGCTAAAATTTTTATTTCCCCTGTGGCGGGCATTCTCCTGATTAACTTTTATTTACAAGCGCAGGATGCCTACTATTTCAATGACAGTACCGTCCTCGGAAAGGGACAGATGGTGAATAACGTGAAAGAGGGCAACTGGGTTTTCTATAATTATAAAACCAAAACAACGGAATCCGGAAATTATAAAAACAATATACGGCAGGGAGATTGGCATGTTTATGACGAAAACCAGGATTTGATCATTGAGGCTAATTATAAAGACGGGATTATCTCGGGAAAATATACCCGGTTTTATCCCAATGGCCAGGTATCGATTACCGGGGAGATGGAGGATACTACAAAATACGGGATCTGGAAGGAATATAACCAGGATGGTGTTTTGATCTCCGAGGGAAATTATGATAACGGTCTTAAAAACGGAACCTGGAAATATTATTCCGATAACGGACTGATGAAAACGGAAGCGGATTTTAAATTTGATACGCTGGATGGGAAATTCCTGGAATATGACATGTTCGGGACCCTGATGACACGCGGAGAATATAAAAAGGGTAAAAAATCCGGGAACTGGCAGCAACTGGATCCTTATGGAAATGTTACCGAAGAAGATGAATATTCCAACGGCGAATTGAACGGGGCTTCCAACGAATATTACCCGGGAGGCGGTCATAAATCGGAAAAACATTATACCCGGGGAAAACCTTCCGGCACCTGGACTTATTATTTTGATAACGGAAAAACGAAGAGTATTATAAGCTTTGAAGACGGTTTACCTGACGGGGACTATACCGAGTACTTCAGGAATGGAAATATTTCCGTAACCGGTCATTATACTTTCGGAAAAAAAACAGGCCTCTGGAAAAATTATTATGAATCAGGGACATTGTTTGGCGGAGGGCCTTACCTCGACGACAAAAAAAACGGGAACTGGAAATATTTTGACGAATCCGGTTACCTCATTTCCGAAGGAAAATTTATGAACGGGCTTGAAGAAGGCCAATGGTATTTTTATTACCCCGGAAATAAGATCAAATCCATCGGATCTTACCGGCAAGGAAAACAGGACGGACTTTGGGGCCTGTTCCATACCAACGGGTCATTGATGCAGGAGGAAACCTGGAAGGACGGAAAGCTTATGAAACTGACCAATGTATATTTTCCCGGCGATACGTTAAGCTGTGGTACTTTCCAAAATGGAAACGGGGAAAGGATCAATTATAATGAAGACAAATCCGTAAAGGAAAAAATACAATTCCGTGACGGCTTGCCCAATGGCACCATGTCTTACTTTCAGGATGGCAAATTATCTTTTATGGGCGAAATGAAAAACGGCGAAAAGGACGGTCACTGGACTTATTACTATCCTGACGGAACTACGATGGAATCAGAAGGCTCCTATACTCATGACGAACAATCCGGCCTCTGGACCTATTATAACAAACACGGCAAGGTGGAGAAGGAAGTGAATTATGATGAGAAAAAGGATGAAGGTGCTGAATAAGACTGCAAGATAATATTTCCACAAAAAAGAGCCGAAATCATAAATCCGGATTACAAAATCATAAATCGTTTATTATTTGTGAATTGCAATTTTCAATTTTAGATTTTAGATTTCTGCATTTTTATTTTATAATATTAATATTTCTGTACCGGATAGCCCTTGTTTATCCAATCTACCTTGATATTGGTGGTAAGATTTAAAAGCTTCTGGTTGGTGAATTTCATTTCATTCAGTAACCGGAAAGCCGGACGGATATTCGGACAATGAATAAAAGGACAACACCCGCAATAGATGACAATATTGCTGTTCCTGGGAAGATTTTCCAATGCTTTCCTGAATTTTTCAAGATTGGCTTCTTCATGAACGGGTCCGATATCAATGGATCCTTTTATGACAGCCGCTACGCCAATACTGAAAATAATGGGTTTATCGGGAGATGAACTATTGATCAGGTTAGCCAGTAAGGAAGGTTGCATCAACTGTTTTTCAGTCCAGGGTTCCTGGGCGTAGGAGATCCGGCACTGAAAAATAATTATCGAGAAAACTATTGCTGATAAACTAAGAATGGCGTTCTTATTCATAATAATTCAGATTGTTAATTAAAATGTGCTGAATATTAAAAAACGATCTTTCTTCTAATTTGTTTTAAATGTTTATTAAAATGCACTAGTTCGTACAATTGCATTGATTTTGAAACCAATTGTCTTAAGCCCGTAAACTCACAAACGAATGATTATTTTTAGCTGAAAAACAATTGCCATCAAGCTGAGTTCTTAAATGGCTAATTATTCATCTTAAATCTGGGTACCCACATATCCGAAGGCTTCAGGCCGCAGGAATCGATGGCTTCAAGGCAATATTCATCATAGCCGAGATTCGGATCCACGTTATTGGTGCCGAAGGTGAACTTCACACCTTTTGCTTTTGCCAGCCTGATAAACCGGAAGCTGGGTATTTTGTACCGGGCGCTGATCTCAATCGCCACGCTTTTGGACACGGCCGCATCGATCACCTTTTGCATCCTCGGTTCGGTCCATAATTGGTTATATTCCGGTTGAAGTATATCCGGAAGATAGGTGGCATTGGCGTAAATATTTATAGGTTCATTATTGATGATCTTTACGATATAATCGACCAACACGTCCATAAACTTTTGTTGGTCAGGAATATTGACCTCTTCGGGCTTCCATAAATGAACCCGTTTGCCATTCAGGTTGCTGAAAGTCATGGCATCGGTAAAAACATAATCAAAGGTTTTCACTGCATCCGGGGAGAACAGATCTACCCATTCCCGTCCTTCCGCCTGCATGGCGTTAAAAGCAGGCTCCGTCTTAACCGAATCAATGTGCTCTTTCAGGCGTTCATCATTATTAATGTAAAAATCCTGCCCGCAATTAACGGCAATTCCGTAATTGATACCCTTTACTCTGGATTGTTCCAGCGCCTGTTCCATGGTCAACCCTCCTTTCAGGTGTATATGCAAATCCATCAAAGGAAAGCTGATGGACTGGAGCATGGTGATCTTTCTTTCTATGCCGGCGGGGACTGAGTCTCTGTGATCAGGAAATTCAGCATCATCGGGAAGTGGCTTAACTTTAATATTTCTGAAATATACCCTGCTGTTCGGGTCATGTCCCTGCAAGGCAAAAGTGCCCTGGCTGAGCAGACGGTCTTTCCATTCTTCGGGGCGATAAGGATCGGCCGGTTCGAGGTAATCCACTACCTGTTTATCATTCACCATTACCTTTACCCGTTTCCCTTCAACGAGGATACGAAGGGTAAACCATTCATTATCATGAACGAAGGTCAGGTAATTGTTTCTTACACCGTATAAACTTCCTGTTTTTTTTAATTCGGGATTGTTAAGGTCGGCATTTTTAAATGAATTATTGATCAGCACTTCATATCCCTTTGAGGGCCATCCCTCCTGCTGAAATGCCGTGTGAAAATATATTCCCGATTTGGATCCGGGGCTGGTCATTACATCGGCTGAAAATTCAAAATTCTTAAATACGCCTCCTTTTACATTTCCTTCATAATATAAATGTGATCTTTCTCCCTGACACACAATGGAGCCGTCCACCACCTTAAAACTTTCCGGATGTTCGCCGGCCTTCCATCCGTTCAGCGACTCTCCGTTATAAAGGGAATACCAACCTTCGGAATCGGGCCTGGGCCCGCATCCGTATAAAACGATAATTGCAAAAAAAACAAGACCAATATTTTTCATTCTATTTCTGGTAAAATGTTAAAAATGAGGGCAACAAGGTAAAAATAAATAATTAACCCTCCAAGGGACGGGGAACTTTGGAGGGCCAATTATTTATTTATGTAATAGCATTTCCCTGTATTTTACCAGCGGCCATAAGTCATTATCCACGAGAAGTTCAAGCTTATCAACATGATACTTCAGGCCATCGAAATATTTTCCTTTTACATTGTCGCAATATTCAATGGCCCGCTGGTAAACATCCTCGATCTTATTGATCCTCCGGCGTTCGTCGATCATGTCATTGACACCGGCTTTTACCGCTTCAATGTGTTTGGAAACCTCATTGATGGTTTTCAACACCGCCGAGTTGTCAATATCCAGGCTTTTAAGTCCATTGGCATTTTCGATCAGCTTATTCTGGTAAAATATTGCAGTAGGGATAATGTGGTTCAAAGCCAGGTCGCCGATCACTCTTGAATCAATCTGAATTTTCAAAATATAATTTTCCAGTATGATCTCCGTACGGGCATCAATTTCTCTTTCATTTAAAATCTTATTCCGTTTGAAAAGATCCCTTACCTTTTCATTGGAATACACTTTTAAGGCCCTGGGCGTATTGTTAATATTCGACAATCCTCTTTTTTCAGCTTCTTTGATCCATTTCTCGGAGTACCCATCTCCTTCAAAGCGTATCTTCTTGCTGGCTTTGATATACTCCCGCAGCATACTTACGATCGCCAGTCTTTTTTCCATTCCTTTGGAAATTCTTGTATCCACTTCTTTCTTGAATTGCCTGAGTTGGTCGGCTACAATCAGGTTTAATACGGTCATCGCCGAGGAAGAATTCATTTCAGCACCTACCGCGCGGAATTCAAATTTATTACCGGTGAAAGCAAATGGCGAGGTTCTGTTCCGGTCAGTATTATCCAGGAGGATCTCGGGAATTTTATCAATCCCAAGTTTCATATACATGTTATCCCCCTTTTCAATTTTAATATTCCCGTTATGTTCCAATTCATCCAGAACTTCGGTCAGCTGGGAGCCTATGAACACTGACATGATAGCCGGAGGGGCTTCAAAACCTCCCAGACGATAATCATTACCGGCGGAAGCAACGCTAGCGCGAAGGAGATCGGCATATTCATAAACGGCTTTGATAACGGTAACAAAGAAGGTAAGAAACTGGAGATTTTCCCTGGCACTGCTGCTGGGTTGCAAAAGATTGATCCCCGAATCCGTCATCAGTGACCAGTTATTATGTTTCCCGGATCCATTCAGACCGTCAAAGGGTTTTTCGTGAAACAAAACCTTGAAATCATGTTTTTCAGCCACCCGGCTCATGACATCCATTAACAAAAGGTTATGGTCGATGGCAATATTGATTTCTTCAAATAAAGGGGCAACTTCAAATTGTGAAGGCGCCACTTCATTATGTCGCGTGCGGACAGGAATGCCGAGCTTATGCGCTTCAATTTCAAAGTCCCGCATAAAATTGAATATTCTCGGAGGAATGGCACCGAAATAATGATCTTCGAGTTGCTGTCCCCTTGCCGGGCTATGCCCGAAGACGGTTCTTCCGGCCATGACCAGGTCAGGCCGGGACAGATAAAGAGCCCTGTCAATAATGAAGTACTCCTGTTCGCAACCCAGAATGGCGATCACTTTACCTACCTCCCTGTCAAAATATTTGCATACGGAAGCGGCCGCTTTATCCAGTACCTCAATCGATTTCAGCAAAGGGGCCTTGTAATCCAGTCCTTCACCGGTGTAGGACACGAATACAGTCGGGATGCAAAGCGTTGTTCCCCAGATAAAGATGGGCGAACTGGGATCCCAGGCGGTATAACCCCTGGCCTCGAAAGTGCTCCTCATCCCCCCGCTAGGGAAGGAAGAAGCATCCGGTTCCTGCTGAACCAAAGCACTGCCCTTGAACTTTTCAATTTTTTCATTTCCATCGAAAAACGTATCATGTTTTTCGGCGGTAGCACCGGTTAAAGGTTGAAACCAGTGCGTGTAATGAGTAACTCCTTTGGCAATGGCCCATGTTTTAGCGGCGGCAGCTACCGCGTCAGCCGTTTCATTATCAATCTTCTTGTCCTTATCAATGTAATATTTAACTCTTTCAAAAACATCCGGCGAGAGGGTTTGCTGCATCTTTTCAAGACCAAAGGCATTGGTGCCGAAATAATCGGAAATCTTTTCAGAGGGAGGAATTACCTCCAGTGGCTTTTTGTAAGAAAGGTTTTCGAGGGCTTTAAATCTTAAATAGGCCATATTATACGTCTTTTATGTGTTTTACTACCATAAATCCATTGAGACGGTCAAAATTACAGGAATTTTGTCCGTGATTCATTGACACTAATCATTAAATAGGACTTTTTCGTAGAATGGACATTAAATCGATCAAAATCGGGCTTTGAAAACAACGATTTCAGCATTTTCGTATAATTCTGCCCCGATTTTAAGGCTGTTTCCCTTTCATTATGTTTTCTGCTGTATTTAAAAACTGGTTGATTTTGTCATTCAGGTCATTCATTCTTGCCTTCCATTCTTTGCTGTTATGGATCTTTACCACCCGCTCCAGGGATTCATAGCCGGAAACTGAAGGTTTAAACTGGGCATACCTGTTTTTTTTAATTTCCGTATACTTCCACCGTTTAATTTTTATGATGCAGGAGTCTCCCAGGATTTGCAGGTTGCATAGGCCCACCGCATAACCCGCGGGGTTCCTTGTGACCAGGTTTTTTTCGTACAAATTAAACCCAACGGCTTTCCTGAAATTTCCATTAACCGGATTGTAGAAATCATCCCGGTTAAATGCCGGTGGCGTCGGGTTTATGAAATCAAAAAGCTTCCGGCTGTTTTTTTTTATTTCTTCCTGTGTCATGGAATCACAACGGATCATGGCTGAATATTCGACGGAATCCCCGGCTATCGTCGGGAAAAGATTCAGCGCCGTGGCCGGCGATCCGGGAACGACCAATGTGAGCAAAAGGACGGTTTCAATAAGGGAATATTTTACAGAGGCGGTTGTAAATCCGGTCATACAATGAAATACAGGGAAGGCTAATCTACTCATATTCAAACCTAATAAAATAAAATGAGGGCCCGAACAGCCCTCATTTTCGAACCAAGTTTAACTATTAAAACGAATATACTGCAGCGATTAGAGCCTGAGTTGCGCTTTTTACAGGTCCGCCATTGGAATCCGTGAAAATATTCTCGGAACCTGCATCCATCCTGATTTCCGGAATCAGACGTAACGGACCTGATTTAATATTTCCGGATAGGGTAATAGCATTAATATTTAAATTTCCCGCATAATCCTTGAAGTATTCATATCTTAAGCCTAGTCCAAAAGGATCGGAGATGGAATAATCCAGGTAAGCGGCAATACCTGCAAAATCGGGGCTTACCCCGGGTTCACTTTGGGAAATAAGCAGGAATCCATCCTTCCTTTTTGCAGCGTTTAGCCCAATCAGGAATTTATCCGTAGCCTGGTAGGTAGCCGTCAGGTCAAGCTCTTCCCCTGAATAATCACTGCTGGCCAGGTTAATAAAAATATTCATTCCGTCAACCGGTACAACACTGAGCTGGGCTCCGAAACTGAGGGGATGGGTTCCACCCGTACTTGGATCAAGATTCGAATACCAGTCGTAATGATCGAATACTCCCACCATGAGGCCAAATTTATCCGAGAAATGAAAATTGGCTTTTATCCCTCCGTTCTGGAATGGTCCATTGGAAAATAAATAGGATGTGGAATAATTGAAATTAGGAACCGGCGAGATTACTTCATATCCAACATAGGTGGCCATAAATCCTCCTGTGATACTGAAGAGGTCGGAGAAATTGTAGGTCACATAAAGGTTTTGTATAGGTCCTCCTCCCGGTGCAGATTCCGCCGCCCTGGGACCAACGGCCACTTCCCCGACAAAAGAAGCCTTGCCCACGGTCTGAGACAGGGATACATCGACCATTCCAATACTTATACTGTTTTGGTCCTCGCCATAATAGGTAGGGATCTGGCTGCTCCCTGAAAAATCATATTTATAATAAGTATCCACACTTCCCGAAACTTCTAAGCCGGGTTTTTTATCATCCTGTGAATAAAGTTTCACTGAGGCGAATAAAAATAATGCTGCAATGATGGTAAGTTTTAGTTTCATGGTACGATGGTTTTGTTGATCAATGAATGAGGCAAATGTATTAGGCGAATAAATCTTTTACAAAATCATAATAAATAATTGTATTATATTTAATATGATCAATTAAAAGAGTTAATAATTTAATTATTAGTAATTTTTAGTTAATTTTTTTAAAAAACATATAAAAAAATTGCGTAATAGCTGATGTTTTATTTAAAAATTTATATAATATTTTATATAAATAATATAATTAAATAAATATATTTTTTTAAACATTTGCTAAAAAATGTACATAAATCATCTTTAAGGTCAATTTTTAGGAATAATGTGGAAAAATAATGTATATCAACTTAAAAGTGATTATATAATCAAGTAATTATAAAATAAAAGTCAGAATAAAAGGCATTTAACCCCGGAGCAAGTCCTGGACCCAAATTTCCGAAAAGGGCTCCCGGGAATTATACCACAGCCATCTTGTACGCTGAAGCGGAACGCGAAGGCGGATTAAAATTTGAAACAGGGAATTTAATTAACAGATCAAAATAAAATTATAATAGGCCGCAATACAGGGCCAAAAATTCATTTCATTCGGCAACTGCCGTGAATATAACGCTTTCAAGCTCATCACATAAATTAATATTATTGACAATCACATCGGTGGGTACCTGTAGAATCACGGGGGCAAAATTCATGATTCCCTTAATGCCGGCATGCACCAGCCGGTTACATACCTCCTGGGCCGAAATAGAAGGGACAGAAATAATAGCAATCTTTACCCGGTTATTTCTGATAAATTCTTCCAGCATATTAATGGGATACACCGGGATATCATAGACCTTCCTGGTTTTAACGGGGTCCACATCGAAACCGGCCATAATATATTGCCTTCTTTCATTGAATCCGCAAACATAATTGGATAAAGCACGTCCAATGTTACCAATGCCTATAATAATCACCTTCTGGAGTTCATTACGTTTAAAAATGATATTTAACCGATCGATGAGCTCATCAACATCATACCCGCCTTTTTTCCTCCCTTTGATTTTAAAATGCGAAAAATCCTTCCTGATCTGCTCGGCAGTAATACCCGCTTCTTTTCCCAGGCTGTAGGAATATATCTTCTTTAAGCCCATTTCCCTGAACTTGATAAGGCATAACCTGTACAATAAAAGCCGTTTAATATTTTTCTTAATAATCATTTATGTTCATTTTTTCACATTAAGTTAAATAATAGAAATGAAAAAAACAATAGCCGGGTAAAGCATTAAATCTATTTAATGTTCCAATTTGAACATTAAATTTTAAAACCTAATATCGGAAATTCAGGAGCTTTCTTTGTTGAAACAGAACTTTAATAAATCATGGTCTGCTGTGCGGTTAATTACAAATTATTATAAATCAACAACTTAAATAATAATTAAATTAAGGCAAGATATAAATTCATAAAAAATATTGCAATCATTAAAATCATTTAATAACTTGTAATTACAAATTTATGTGAAATAATGAACATTAAAATTAATACTTTT
>CAYNCU010000156.1:0-10162 GCA_964395765.1 uncultured Roseivirgaceae bacterium
AGGAGGGATTCATACCCCTTGGCGGCGTCAATAACGGTGGCCGAATTAAAATGCAGGTAATATTTTTCGATGAAGGAAGCAACAGGTCCGCGTTGCGTAGATTTATTTTCCATGATCAGTAACCTAATATTTTTAACATTGATTTATAACTCTGTTCTTTGGCAAACAATTTCGTGTAAAGTTCGCCCGTAACTTCATCCTTGTCAATGACCACATGTTTGGGATGAGGAATCAGGCAATGTTGCAAGCCGCCAAAGCCACCCAATGATTCCTGATAGGCACCGGTATTAAAGAAACCGATATACTGCGGCCGCCCGAGCCGGAATTTAGGAATATAAATCGCATTCGCATGCATTTCCGAATTATAGTAATCATCGCTGTCACAGGTCAGGCCGCCGAGAAAGATCCTTTCATATTCATCGAACCAGTTATTGACCGGCAGCATGATAAAACGTTTATTAATGGCCCATGAATCGGGCAAAGTAGTCATAAATGAGCTATCGATCATATTCCAGGCTTCCCGGTCATTTTGCTTTTTCTGATCGAGGATGGAATATATTACCGCCCCGCTTTCACCCACGGTAAAGGTTCCGAACTCCGTAAAGATATCCGGTTCGGGAATGTTGTTTGACTCACAGTTCTGTTTGATCTGAGAGACAATCTCCTCTGCCATGTAATTATAATCGTAATCGAAACTCAGTGAGGTCTTGATCGGGAATCCGCCCCCGATATTCAAAGAGGTCAGGGAAGGGCATATTTTCTTTAATTCCACGTAGATATTTACACATTTTATCAATTCACTCCAGTAATAGGCATTATCGCTGATCCCCGTATTAATAAAAAAGTGCAGCATGGTAAGCTCAAACTTGGGATTATTGTGAATCTGTTCCATATAAAACGGAACGATATCCTTATAACCGATACCTAGCCTCGAAGTATAAAATTCAAATCGCGGCTCCTCTTCGGAGGCTATTCTTATTCCAATCTTGACCTTTTTCTTCAATCCGTGGGAAAACATCTTCAGTTCCCCGAAGTTATCCAGCACCGGGATTGTATTTTCAAATCCGTTATGAATGAGTTTAATTATGTTATCGACATATTGCTTCTTCTTGAAACCGTTACAAATGATAAATTTATCTTTATCGATAAGTTTATTACTGAAAAGGTTTTCGATAATATTCAGATCAAATGCCGATGAGGTTTCAATATGAACATCATTTTTCAGTACTTCCTCAAGAACGAATGAAAAATGAGAACTTTTTGTGCAATAACAATATTGGTATCTGCCTTTATAGTCCACCTTTGCCATCGCAACATTGAAAACACGCCTGGCTTTTTTTATCTGTTCGGTAATCTTAGGTACATAGGAGATTTTGAGAGGGGTACCGTATTGTTTGATGATTTCCATCAAGGGTATGTCATTGTAAAGGAGATTATCCTCCTCAAGGTGAAATTCTTCCTGGGGCCAATCGAAGGTCGTTTCAATAAGATCAATGTATTTGTTTTTCATCTTCTATCCTGCCTGATTTAAAAATTTGATTATAATTTAAGTTAACTGACTTCAAATCTTAACAACAATCTAAATTCATTGAATTACGCAAAAAAACTGTTTTTTATTAAGTATTATAATAAAACAATAACTTTTTAATCATTTCACGTTCAGAATTTAAAGATTTAAGTTACCCGGATTGGGAATTATAGGTCAATGTAAGATAGACAGATTTGAGATCAATTTAGCTTTTTGGTAATCCCATTAAAACAACCACCGACCTGGTAGAAGCCGTGTAATAGCTTTTATCCATTAAAAATCCATTCTCCAATGCAAGAATATCATCTGGGTATTGAAGGCTGGTATCTATGATTCTTTGCCAGCATAATCCTTCCGGCAATGCAGGAAGTTCAAATTTCAGGTTTCCCCAGTATGCATTCATAATAACATGCAGGAATTCACGTTTTTGAGGGTAATTCAGGCTGAAAGCAAGTGTCCTGGACCAATCGTTCCAATCCGGTTTACCTGCTTTTGCTCCATGCCAGATAATGTGCGGATGCTGGGTTCGCTTATAGGTAGATAAAATATTTTCCAGCCGGAAGACTTCAAGGCTCTGGGTCAGTGCAATTACCGACTTGACGAATTCCAACAGATCCTTATTCCGGTCAACCAATTTCCAGTCAAACCAGCTAAGCGGGTTGTCCTGGCAATAGGCATTGTTATTTCCCAATTGGGTCCGGCGTACTTCATCCCCCATGAGGAACATGGGAGTACCCTGGGAAAAAAACAGAATGGTAAAAAAATTCTTAATCTGTCGCAGCCTGAGGCTTTCCGTAAGAGAATCTGCATCTTCGGTACCTTCATTACCACAATTCCAGCTGAAATTTTCGTTATTGCCGTCTGCATTATTTTCGAGGTTAGCCTCATTATGCTTCTCATTATAAGAAACCAGGTCATTAAGGGTGAAGCCGTCATGGCAGGTGATAAAATGGATGCTTCTGTTAGGTTCCCGTTTCGGGTCAGGGTAAATGTCGGGGCTGCCGAGTATCCTGGAAGCCAGTTTGGGCACCATTTCGGGATCCCCTTTTACAAACCTGCGAATATCATCACGGTACCGGCCGTTCCATTCTGCCCATTTATCGCCCACAAAGGATCCTACCTGGTATAATCCGGCCGCATCCCAGGCTTCCGCAATGATTTTACAACTGGCCAGGGCAGGCTCAGATTCGATTTCCCAAAGGATCGGAGGATTTTTTAGTGGTTGCCCGTCTTCATCCCTGGAAAGCACGGAGGCAAGATCGAAACGGAATCCGTCAACATGCATTTCAGAAGCCCAGTAACGCAGGCTGTCCATGATCATCCTTCGAATGATGGAATGGTTGGCATTCAGCGTATTCCCGCAACCGGTATAATCAAGGTAGCTGCTATCCTTCTGATCTAGTAGGTAATACCATTTATTTTCAAGTCCTTTCAGGTTATAGGTCGGTCCATCATTCCCCCCCTCCGCCGTATGATTAAAGACAACATCCAAAATCACTTCAATTCCTTCCCGGTGAAATGCTTTCACCATGTCTTTAAACTCATTCACCAGGAGGTTAGGGTCTTTTTCATGAGCGTAACCGTTATGAGGCGCGAAAAATGTAACCGGGGTATATCCCCAGTAATTTTTCAGGTCGGCGGGAGCATCCTGTTCATCAAACTGGTAAACAGGCATTAATTCGACTGCCGTGATTCCCAGGCTTTTCAGGTAGGGAATTTTTTCCATTAATCCGGCATAGGTCCCCTTCTTCCCATCATTTACGCCTGAAGAAGGGTGTTGGGTAAATCCTTTTACATGCAATTCATAAATTACAGAAACGGAGAACGGAAAATTCAGTTGTACATCCCCTTCCCAGTCATAATTTCCATCGGCGATCACCGCTGATTTCATAGCCTGGCCACAGTTATCACCGGGTGCAATGGCTGCCTTGCGGGAGAAAGTAGCGGGGGTTGCCACGGCCTTCGAATAAGGATCGACCAATAGCTTCTTGGGATCATAACGATGCCCGTTATCCGGATCCCACGGACCATAAACCCTGTAGCCGTATAACTGACCTGCTCTCATTCCTTTTATGAAAACATGCCAGTAATAAAAGGTCCGGTTTTCCTGTCGGTCGAGTGTAATGATACGTTTAGGTTTGTCATCTTCTGGCTTATCAAATAATAGCAGCTCTATGATTTTTGCATTTTTGGAAAAGATGCAAAAATTAACACCCTCCGGATAAACCGTTGCCCCAAGGGGATAACTCTTACCCGGCAGTATATCTTCATTCATTTTACTTGCGTTGGGGGAAAAATTTATTCTGGTGGTAAATATGGCAGAAATCGATGAAAAGCGAATATAATAGCAGGATTTTCTGATGATTAATTTTTCAATAATAATTTTCTCATCTGTTGCCGGTTAAAAGGGAATTGCATTATTTTCAAACATGATTTTCAGTTCACCGGTTGAAGCATTAAAAAGCGTATGGGGCTATGATGCCTTCAGGCCTTTACAGCCGGATATTATTCAATCGGTGTTAGCGAAGAACGATACACTCGCCATTCTGCCCACTGGCGGTGGAAAATCCATCTGTTACCAGGTACCGGCTTTATGTATGGAAGGAATCACTATAGTCATCTCTCCGCTTATCGCCCTGATGAAAGACCAGGTTGACCAGCTTCGTTTCAGGAAGGTGCAATCGTATGCCATTCATTCCGGAATGACCCCGAGGGAAATTGATGTGGTCCTTGATAATTGCGTACTGGGACATGCAAAACTTTTGTATGTTTCTCCCGAGCGGTTGAAGACTGAGTTATTTCTTGAAAGGGCGAAGAGGATGAATATCAGTTTGCTGGCCGTTGATGAAGCCCATTGTATTTCTCAATGGGGTTATGATTTCAGGCCCTCCTACCTTGAAATAGAAAAATTCAGAAAACTGATTCCCGGTGTTCCGGTCCTTGCCCTGACGGCTTCTGCCACTCCCAAAGTCAGGGAAGACATTATCCGTCACCTGGAATTCAATAAGAACCACAACACGTTTTTGAAGAGTTTTCACCGGCCGAACCTGGCCTATGTTACCCGAAAGGTGGAAGATAAAGAGCGAAAACTGGTGGAATTGCTTAAAACGGTGAAGGGAACAGCAGTGGTTTATACCCGGAACCGTAAAAGAACTAAATCAATTGCCACCCTGTTAATAAGAAACCACCTTGCTGCCGACTTTTATCATGCGGGTTTAACCAACCGGGAAAGGGTGAAAAAGCAGGAATTATGGATGCAGAACAAAAACCGGATTATGGTGGCCACAAATGCTTTCGGAATGGGGATCGACAAAGCAGATGTCCGCCTGGTCATTCACCTGGATCTTCCCGATAACATTGAATCCTATTACCAGGAAGCAGGCCGTGCCGGACGCGACGGCAAGAAAGCCATTGCCGTGATCTTCTACCATGAAAAGGATAAGGATGAATTAAGGGAGAAAACAAACCAGTCGTTGGTGGATGCCGGTACATTAAAAAAAATATACCAATGCCTGGCGAATTATTATAAAATCGCTGTGGGTAGCAGCTCCCTGGTCAGCTACGATTTTGACCTGGATGATTTTTGTAAAGTGTACAAGCTGGAGAAGCTTCCCACCTATCATGCCCTGAAGAAGCTTGAAGAGTTGGGACTGATCCAACTGAATGAAAGTTTTTACCGACCATCCTGCATTCTTTTCAACGGCGGGTATGAAAAGATCTATAAATTCCAGGTTGAAAATGAGCGATATGAACCTTTGATCCGGACCCTGCTCCGGCTTTACGGAGGAGAGCTATATTCCAATTTTGTGAATATAAGTGAAAAGAAAATCGCTTCGACGATGAAAATAACATCGCAGGAAATCGAGAAAGAACTTCAGTACCTGCATAAAATGGAATTAGTGAATTATGATAGGCAGAAAGACTCTCCGCAGGTTGTTTTCATGACGCCGCGGCATGATGCCTCGCGTCTTCCCATCGATAAAAAATTCCTTGAAGAGCGGAAGGAACAGGAGCTTTCGCAGATGGAAACCATGATCCGGTATGTAGAAAATTCCAGCCTTTGCCGTTCCCTTTTCCTACAACATTATTTCGGGGAAAAAAGTGATAAGACCTGCGGGATATGCGATGTATGCCTCAGTAAGAAAAAAAACGAACTCAATGAAAAAGCCAGGATACAGATTAAGAATAAGATCATGGAATTACTGGGAAGTTCACCGCTGAATTTAAATGCGCTCGTCAGCAATTTCCCGCCCGCGAAAAAGGAGGAAGTAATGAAGGTCATCCGCCTAATGCTCGAAACCTCTCAACTGATGTATGACGAATTCAATTATCTCCATATCCTTAGTAAGGTATAGTTAATTATGCGGTTTTATTCCCTGATCAAAGTCATTTTTTAAGGCCGCCGAAAAACATTCTTTTGTAGAATATAAGTTAATTTTTTCATATTCAGTTCATTATCTCACGAAACCATGGATGCATTCAAGATCGTAGTCTTAGCCAAACAGGTTCCCGACACAAGGAATGTCGGAAAGGATGCGATGAAAGCAAACGGCACAGTAAACCGTGCAGCCTTGCCGGCTATCTTCAACCCTGAGGACCTCAAAGCGCTTGAGCAGGCCTTACGGATCAAGGATAAATATCCGGGAACCAAGATTACCTTGCTTACCATGGGACCCGTGAGGGCTGCCGATATTATCCGGGAAGGATTATACCGTGGAGCGGATAACGGATTCCTGATCACCGACCGCCGGTTTGCCGGGTCCGATACACTGGCTACTTCCTATGCCATTTCCCTTGCTATAAAAAAATTGATGCCGGTCGATATGATCCTCTGCGGCAGGCAGGCCATCGATGGTGACACCGCGCAAGTGGGGCCACAGGTCGCTGAGAAACTTCACCTGCCACAAGTAACTTATGCCGAAGAGATAATAGCTGTAACCGATAAAAAGATGACCATAAAACGCAGGCTGGAAAGAGGCACCGAACAGGTGGAATCACCGCTTCCATTACTCATAACGGTTCACGGATCCGCTCCTGATTGCAGGGCCAGGAACGCCAGGCTCTTGCTGCGATTCAAACACGCCAAAACCTTGTCCGAACTTCAGCATACTTCCGAAGATTATATTAAGTTGCATGACGAGAGACCTTTCCTGGATATTACCGAATGGACCGTTGAAGACCTGCAGGCCGATATTGTAAAACTTGGGATCTCCGGTTCCCCGACCAAGGTAAAAAAAGTAATGAATGTTGTCCTTACAGCCAAAGAAGCGAAGGTTTTAAATTCGCATGATTCCGAAATTGAAAGCCTGATGAAAGAGCTGATCGAAAATCATACCCTGGGTTAATTTTTTAAAATTAAGGTTATAAAAGTGAATAATTTAATCGTATACTGTGAGTTGGATGAAGGCAAGGTTGCGGATGTAAGCCTTGAATTATTATCGAAAGGAAAGAAGCTGGCCCAGGAGCTTAAGGTTGAACTGGATGCACTTGTGATAGGATCCGGTCTGACAGGAATTGAACACCAGATTTTTCCTTATGGAGTGAATACGCTTTACATCGCGGATTACCCGGGGCTTGCCCCTTATATTACCCTTCCGCATGCTTCCATCGTTACCAGGATTTTCGAAGAAACCAAACCTCAGATTGCCTTATTCGGCGCTACCTCTGTCGGCCGTGACCTGGCCCCCCGCATTGCTTCGGCATTAAAATGCGGGTTGACTGCCGATTGTACTGCCCTTGAAATAGGAGAACACGAAGAGAAAAAGGAGGGAAAACATTATAAAGATCTGTTGTTCCAGATCCGGCCTGCCTTCGGTGGAAATATCATTGCCACGATTATAAATCCCGAAACCCGGCCTCAGATGGCAACCGTCCGGGAAGGAGTTATGAAAAAAGAAATTTTTTCAGCCGGTCACACGGGGACTATTAAAGTTATTGATGTCACCCAATATATCAGTGAAGAGGATTTTGTTGTCAGGATTATCAATCGCCAGGTGGAAAAGAAGAAAGTTGACATTAAGAATGCTCAAATCATTGTTTCGGGAGGATATGGGGTAGGTTCCCGCGAGAATTTTAAATTACTTTTCGATCTTGCCGATGTTCTGGGTGGTGAAGTAGGGGGTTCGCGGGCCGCGGTAGATGCGGGATTCATTGATCATGAGCGTCAGATCGGCCAGACCGGGGTGACCGTAAGACCGAAATTATATATTGCCTGCGGAATATCCGGAGCCGTTCAGCACCGGGCCGGCATGGACCAATCGGCGATGATCATCAGCATTAACAAGGACCCGGAAGCGCCGATTAATAAAATTGCAGACTATGCCTTGATCGGCGATGTAGCCGAGGTGCTTCCCAAAATGATAAAATACTATAAGGAAAATACCAAGTAAAAAACAATGGTTAAACGGTTTTAGCAATGGGAAATTTTTTTTCTGACAATAAACATCTCCGATTTCACCTCGCCCATCCGGAAATGAAGCGGCTGGTCGCCTTACGGGAACGTGGATTTACGGAAAAGGATAAATATGATTTTGCCCCGGTTGATTTTGAAGATGCCCTCGACAGTTATGAAAAGGTGCTGGACATTGTAGGCGATATCAGTGCGAATATTATCGCCGGGAACGCCGTGGAGGTGGATAATGAAGGTCCGAAAATTATAAATAATGAAGTAAAGTATGCCCGTGGAACGCAGGAAAATTATAATGCCATTAAACAAGCCGGACTGGTGGGCATGTCATTGCCCAGGCGTTTCGGGGGGTTGAATATCCCGACCGTTCCTTATGTAATGGCGGCCGAAATTGTTTCCCGTGCCGATGCTGGCTTTTCCAATATCTGGGGTTTGCAGGATTGCGCGGAAACCATCAACGATTTTGCCAGTGAAGAGTTAAAAGAAACCTACCTTCCGAAATTCACAGAGGAAGGAGCCACAGGCGCCATGGACCTGACAGAACCGGATTCCGGTTCTGATCTTCAATCGGTTCAGCTGAAGGCGAGTTTTGATAAGGAAAGGAATACCTGGCTCCTTAACGGTGTAAAAAGATTTATCACCAACGGGGATGCCGACATTTCCTTAATTCTGGCCCGGTCGGAAGAGGGTACCGTCGACGGCCGTGGTTTATCGCTCTTCCTTTATGATCGTAAGAATAAAGCGGTTACCATCCGGCGGCTTGAGAATAAATTAGGTATCAAGGGATCGCCCACCTGTGAACTCGTATTCAAGGATGCCCCTGCCAGTCTTATCGGCGACCGAAAACTCGGGCTGATCAAATATGTGATCAGTCTGATGAATGCGGCCCGGCTGGGGATTGGGGCGCAGTCCGTAGGTATTGCCGAGGCTGCCTGTCGCGAAGCCTTTAAATATGCCAGTGAGAGAAGCCAGTTCGGGAAAAATATTATTCAGTTCCCTGCAGTTTATGAAATGCTTTCAAAAATGAAAGTCAAACTGTTAGCCATGCGCAGCCTCTTATATGAAACCGCGCGATTTGTCGACTTTTATAAAACACTGGGGCATATCGCCGAAGAAAGACTCCTGGATGCCGACGAAAAACAGGAAATGAAGAAAAAGCAAAAGCTTGCCGATGTGTTTACGCCATTGCTTAAGCTTATCTCGAGTGAATATTGTAACGAAATCGCCTATGATGCCTTACAGGTACATGGAGGAACAGGATTCATGAAGGATTTTCCTGTAGAAAGAATATTCAGGGATGCGCGGATCACCTCCATCTACGAAGGTACCTCCCAGATGCAGGTAGTTGCCGCCATAAAAGGAGTCAATACCGGCGTGTTCCTGTCAAGGATAAAAGAATATGAACTTATGGAATACCCGGTTGAGTTACAATACCTTCAAAGAAAGATGAAAGCCATGACCCATGATTTTGAGTCCGCTGTTTCCCATCTAACCGTGGATAAAGATGAAGAATTGCTTGATTTTCATTCCAGGAGGCTGGTAGAGATGGCAGGGAATATCATTATGGGTTACCTGTTGATGAATGATGCGAAAAGGGACATCGAATACCTCAACCCGACTGAAGTCTTCATCAAACTATGTGAAGCGGGAAATAAGGAGAAATTGCATTATATTTATGAAACGAGTCCAAGAGATCTTGGTCTGGTGAAGCAGTAACCTCGTATACAAATTTCAATTTTCAATCTTCAATCTTCAATTTTCAATTTCCAGTCCTTTGACAGAAACAAAATTCGAGTCAGTGGAATTATTTCCTGATAATTTACTGGCTGTCCCCTTCCCTTCTCCACTTGAAATATTCTTCCATCAGATGCAGCTTATCAATATTGGGAACTTCACCGGTATGAATTCCGGCATCGAGGTACTGTACCTGCGGATCGTTGGCATTATACTCAGGCCAGGAAGGTAGATTATTTCCGTTTGGATCGCCGGTCTTTGCAAAATTAGTCCAGTAATCCACCATCGTTAAAGAAAGTTTCCGGTCGTTGTCCGTAAAACGGTTATCCGGATTCATATCGAGATGACCGAAAACATAACTTACATCTGCACCATGGAAAGCACCGCGGGGTTTATGCGGAGCATCCGGGGCAGAAGGTTGCTGCTGGTCAAAATAATAAACAAATACGTTTGTTTTTCCATGCTCCGACTGGAGGTTCGCCCATGCCCACGTC
>CAYNCU010000157.1:0-9942 GCA_964395765.1 uncultured Roseivirgaceae bacterium
AATTCATCCTAAAACCATAAAACCTCTTGCGAATAAAAACATACCCTTATATGTGAAATCCTTTGAAGAGCCTGATTTGCCGGGCACCGTTATCCATTCCGATATAATGCACAACCTTCCTCCTGCCTATATTTTCAAGGAAAATCAGTGCCTGATATCATTTACCCGCCGCGATCTTGAGTTTATCAATGAAAGAAACCTGGGTGAAATATTCATTAACCTGGATCGTTTGAATTTGAAAATCAACCTGATGCAGAATTCAGCCGTTTCCTTTACTATTTGCGTAAATCTTGACCGGGAAAAAGTGGATGGTCTGGTCCATTCTCTTTCGAGGGATTTCAAAGTTCTTTATAATGAGGACCTGCACCTTATAACGATTAAAAATTATACGAATGAATCCATTGAAAGCATTAGCAGGGATAAGGCGATTCTGTTGGAGCAGAGAACACGAAATACGTACCAGATTGTAACCAGGAATTAACAGGGTAAAATATACACTCCCCTTAATTCACTCTCCAGGGGGGACGGATTGTGATGCAGAAAAAGTTATTGGTTTTAATATCGGGAATTGTGTTTTTAAGCTTGCAGGCCGGAGACCATTTCAAAAGCCATTATTTACCCATCACCTATACCGATCAATAAGTCGGGTAATCGCCGGAAGATAGGATGTTCCGAAGAGGTTAAGATGGACCAATGCCGGGTAGAGGTTATAAATATCGACGCGATCTTCAAAGTTTTTTTCCAGGGGCCACTCATCATTATAAGATGAATAAAAAGTTTCGTCAAATCCGCCGAACATTTTTGTAAAAGATAGTTCGGCTTCCCGGTTGCCATAATACACGGCAGGATCGATCAGTATTACATAGCCATCACTTCCTGTCATAAAATTTCCGGCCCAAAGATCCCCATG
Organism: uncultured Roseivirgaceae bacterium; assembly: GCA_964395765.1. Lineage (GTDB taxonomy): Bacteria > Bacteroidota > Bacteroidia > Cytophagales > Cyclobacteriaceae > DATDPY01. The sequence goes on from CAYNCU010000157.1 coordinate 911, forward strand.
CAGAAGAGAAGGTTTTTCATCAGGTAAAAGTCCCGGTAACAATTTATAAAATTTCCTGAATTGATCAACCAGGGAATGGTTTACCAGCCGGCTTTCAAGTGCGAGACGCAACTGATATTCAAGCCGGTTATTAATAAAAAAATCGACCCACCTATTTTCCTTATTGTTAACCTGAGGAAGCCTGCCGATATAATTGTCATAATCAAGGCCAAAAAAAGGTGCTATGTTATTTTTATGTAAACGAGCCAGCCTTGAACCGAAATCATTCCAGAACCCGGCTTCCTGCGAACTGCTTTTAACGGCTTCTAACAGGATGAATTGTACGTTGTCAATCTCTCCGAATCCATAGGATTCCGGTACATGGATATCTGTTGTGCGTAATAATTTTAAGCCCCGGTATTCCTTTTCGAACATGTTAGCGGGAGTCCGGCTGTTGAATTTTATAAAGTAGGGCCCCTCACTTGTATCAATGATCGCCGAATTATTGATGCATCCTCCGCCCTGGTAACGGATATTTTTGACTGCCGGTCTTTTGCCTATTACCTTAAAGATTGCATCGCTAAAAAACCGGTCATTCTTCATTCTCCCTGAATTTATGTTCTTTGACCAGGAAATCAATAAAATTTTCGCAAGCCTTATCCAGGATCCGGTATACTGCATCAAAATCTTCTTCTTCGCCATAATAGGGATCAGGAACATCGGCACCGTGATGCGAAGTATCGAAATCCCGTATCTTAAAAACTTTGGGACCTTCCTTTTTTCCCCGAAACATTAACCGGATATCCTTTAAATTCTCTTCGTCCATGGCAAGGATATATTCGAACTTATCCAGATCCGGCGAGCTCATCTGCCGGACTTTATGATTCATGGAAATTCCGTGCCTGGCCGCAGTTTCGATAGTCCTGGGATCTGCATTTTCCCCGATATGCCACCGTGCGGTTCCTGCAGAAGAACCGGTAATTTGATGATCCAGTTTCATCTTTTTGATTTTATCGTTGAAAATAACTTCTGCCATCGGTGACCTGCAAATATTCCCAAGACAAACAAAGATTACACGGATCTTATTTTTAATCATTTTAAATAAAATTCTTGATTTGAGATAAAATTATAAATTCACTTTCAGCCAAAGGGATTCAAAAAATATCAATAATTGCATTTAAAAAAGAACTAATTACACAATTTAAACATTCTTAGGGTTTTGGCCATTTTTTCTACACGTGTAGGTTACTTTCAAAATAATTTACGTATAAAGGATTGAATAACACAAATTTTATTCATACACCTGTTAACGCTAAAAACCTCCCTGATCTTTCAAGGAGGTTTTTCCTTTTATATGCCTTTCCCGGGCTTATCAGGCCAGTTTAGAGAAACATTGATGTTATAATTGACCTTTTTTCTGAGAATGATTTTCTGATAACCAAAAACGCGATAACCGGATATAATATTTTTACCAATAGCCTTATTATATTGTAAATTCATTACCATATTCCTTATCCCACGAAATATAAGACTTCGATTTTGCTCAATAATTATAACTTTAACAATTCGACCTGCACTGTCTCTGCCTATTGAAAGCCTGGATGTGCCGTCAATTTTCGGATTTATTGAATTATAATTCACAAAATTTATTCCCGCTGAATCCGATCGGCTGATACTATACATACCGGAAAGAGCCGGCTTATCGATGTCTGCGGCAATAAAAATCTCAAATTCCTTATGCCAGAAAGCCGTATCCGGTTTAAAATTTACCTTATCGCTATTTCCGTTCATATTGGATTCACGATCTACGGTAACGTTTAATTTTTTAAGGGATTGGATCTGGCCGGTGATCAGGCTGTCAAGGTTAAACAGATTATTATCAACAAGCGCATTATTTTCAGGCTTTCTTATACAGGAAACGGTCACTGAAAGTACCAGGCCTGCTACCGCATAAAATAACCGGTGTTGCATTATTTCAATAACACGTTCCCGGTCATTTCATCGGGGACTTTAATATCCAAAAGGGTTAGAATAGTTGGAGCTAGGTCGCCCAATTTTCCATCCTTCAGGCTGCCCTTATATTCATTATCCGTAAAAATACAAGGAACAAGGTTAGTTGTATGTGCAGTATTGGGTGTCCCGTCTTCGTTGATCATATAATCCGAATTGCCATGATCGGCAATTATGATGGATGAATACCCGTTTTCAAGTCCTGTTTCAACCACCGCTTTTGCACATTGATCAACGGTTTCGCAGGCTTTTACTGCAGCTTCAAAAACCCCGGTATGTCCAACCATATCGGCATTGGCAAAATTCAGGCAAACAAAGTCAACTTCTTTCTTTTTCAGCTCAGGTATTATTTTATCCCGAACTTCATTCGCACTCATTTCAGGCTTAAGGTCATAGGTAGCCACTTTGGGTGACGGGCAGAGAATTCTCGATTCACCATTAAACGCTTCCTCACGGCCGCCATTAAAAAAGAAAGTAACATGAGGATATTTTTCCGTTTCAGCGATTCTTATTTGTTTTCTCCCATTCCGGCTTAAAATTTCACCCAGGGTATTATTGAGATTATCTTTTTCATAAACCACTTTAACATTTTTAAATGATTCATCATAATTTGTCATGGTGATATAATAAAGATCCATGGTTTTCATGTTATGGTCCGGCAGATTGGTCTGGGTTAAGGCCATTGTAATTTCCCTTAACCGGTCGGTCCTGAAGTTAAAGCAGAATACAACATCGCCAGGTTCAATCACAGCCAGTGGTTTGCCCTTTGAATCGGCATGGATAATGGGTTTAATAAATTCATCGGTAATATCCGCTTCATAGGACTTGCGGATGGCGTCGAAAATATCGGTGGTTTTTTCGCCTTCGCCGGAAACAAAAGCATCATAGGCCAGTTTAACCCTTTCCCATCTTTTATCCCTGTCCATTCCATAATAACGGCCTGAAACGGTAGCGATAACTCCTGCGGTTTTATCCAAATGCGCCTGCAATTCTTTGATAAAACCCATCCCGCTTTTAGGGTCGGTATCTCGCCCGTCGGTGAGCGCATGAATACAAACATTATTAAAGCCCTGGTTATGAAAAGCGGAAACCAGTCCTTTCAGATGAATAATATGGGAATGCACGCCTCCGTCCGAAACCAGCCCTAACAGGTGAATTTTCTTATTATTTTTCTTTGCATAGCTGATGGCATCGAGGATAACCTTGTTTGATTCCAGTTCATTATTTTCGACTGCTTTATTGATCTTAACCAGGTCCTGGTACACAATCCTGCCTGCTCCAATATTCATATGACCAACTTCCGAATTACCCATCTGACCTTCGGGTAATCCTACCGCGAGTCCGGAGGCATTCAGTTTACTATGGGCATATTTTTTATATAGTGAATCAACAAAAGGCGTATTCGCCTTATCAATTGCCGAAACCTCAGGTTTTGTTGCGATTCCCCAACCATCAAGGATCATTAATATAACTTTTTTACTCATTATTTATTACTTTTAGCTATTCAACAACATTAAAAAATTCATGTTTATTTGGTTTCCTGATTCTGGTGAGGGCAAAGCTACTCAATGATGGCATAGTTTTAGCTTAAATTAATATGTAATTTCATGCACGAAAATGAACCGGTTTAAGAATTTAATCTTCCCTTTTTTCATCATTGGCTGTTTGATTTTAGGGAATTCTCTTTACGGCCAGGATACAGAGATCAACAATGTCAGAATGGCCATCAAAACGGGGAGCTCCAGGGAGCTTGCAAAATATTTTGGCGACAACGTGGAGATCCATTTCGACGGAGAACGTTCCAACTATTCCAAGAGCCAGGCTGAATTTGTGTTACGGGATTTTTTTAAAAAATACCCTCCCGTTGATTTTCAATATGTTCACCAGGGAAATTCCGGGGAAGGGTTAAAATATGCGATCGGCAAATATGTGATCAGTAATGGTTCCTACCGGATCTGGTTATTATTTAAAAAAGCCGGAACGGAGTTTTACGTGGATACCATTGATTTTACACGGGAATAACTTTTAAACAGGTCCGAACCTCCCATTATCTTTCGTTTGTTTACTTTTGCGCCATGATACCCGACTATCTTTCCGAGGAAGAATTGCAGTTTCTTATTAACCGTGCCGTAGAGGAGGACCTGGGTGACGGTGACCATACCACTATGGCCGTTTTGCCTGCCTTTCGTAAGGCGGAAGCCTACATTATATGCAAATCGGAAGGTATTATTGCAGGCACGGAACTGGCGGAAAAAATATTTCACCGGTTCGACAAAAATCTGAATGTGGAGATATTAATCCCCGACGGAGGTCCTGTTAACTTCGGCGCGAAAGTAATGAAGATATTGGGTAATGCGCAGGCCATATTATCGGCAGAAAGACTGGTATTAAATTTCCTGCAGCGGATGAGCGGGATCGCCACCGCCACCAGGAAACTCTCTATCTTGCTGGAAGGAACCGGAACCCGCTTGTTGGATACCAGAAAAACCACTCCCCTGTTACGGAAAATTGAAAAATGGGCGGTTCAGGTAGGCGGAGGCAATAATCACAGGATCGGCTTATATGATATGATCATGCTTAAGGATAATCATATTGATTATGCAGGCGGGATCAGCCATGCGGTAAAATTGGCAAGGGAATATCTTGTAAAAAATAATAAAAACCTTAAAATAGAGATTGAAACAAGGAGCCTTCATGAAGTAAAAGAAGTACTTGACCTGGGCGGCGTGGATATTATCATGCTGGATAACATGAACCTGGAAGATATGAAGGAGGCTGTAGCATTGATAAACGGTAAAGTACAAACCGAGGCTTCAGGAAATATTGATGAACATAATATCCGGGATGTGGCGCTTTGCGGAGTAAACTTTATTTCCGTAGGCGCCATTACGCATTCCGTTAAAAGCCTTGATTTAAGTTTAAAAGCAGAAATATAAATTTTTATCATGATCGTTAAAACCAAAAGATACCAGTTGACCAACAATACCTACGTTAAGATCGGTATGATGAATATTCTCCGGGAACAGTGGTGGGTATTTTTAATTGCCATTGCCATATCAAGTATGATGTTCATTATTCCTTCGAATTGGTGGTGGATCGGCAGTTTAATCGCACTGATACTTTACGGATTATTCTGGTTGATCCAGTTCGCAGGCGTTTCCCAACTGGATCAGAACAAGGTCATGTTTGAAAAATTTATCTATGAGATTACCAGCCAGCAGATCCTGATGAAACTGAATGTAAAACAGGGTATGCCCATCAAATGGGAAACTATCAAAAAGGTCGTAAAATCCAAAAAAGCTTTTTTATTGATTATTTCCAAGGCACAGTTTATATACCTTCCTTACAGGATCTTTAATTCGGAAAATGAAATTAAGTTTCTGGAATCCATTTTAAAAAGAAAAGGATACCTTAAAGAAAAATAACATCTTTGATTGCTTCTTCGCCGTATTCTTTCCGGAGTATTTCAAGTATTTTGCTTTTCGACATATTTAATTCCTGTTTCAGCGGTGCCGAGGTAAGGTAGATACTTACTTTTCCGTTATTCAACCGGATCCTGGAAGTCCGGTTGGAGATAGGCTTTCCCATTAATCTCTCCCAGTCCTTTCTGAGCCTCGCCGCCACAAATTTAGATTCCAGTTTATAGGATTTCAATAGTTCATCCAAGGCGGATTTTAAAGTAGTGGTCTCAGGGTTTCGTTTTGCCATGCTATTCCATTAAAAAGTCAATTTACAATATTGTAATTATCCCAGTCATAGTGAACCGGAAATTTTTCACGGTATTCGCCAAGCCTTTGATAGGAAATAGCTATGCTTTGCATGAATTCCTCTTCCCCGAAAACTGTCAATGACCGGCCTTTAAAATCGCAAACCATGGAATGACCGTTATAGGAAGTATCGTTTCCATCGACGCCGGTTCTGTTCAAGCCAATGCAATACGATGAATTCTCAATTGCCCTGGTTTTTAACAGGGTTTCCCAGGCCTGAATTCTTGCGGCCGGCCAATTTGAAACGAAAATCGATAGATCGTACGCGAATTTCTTTTCACCGGCTTCAATTTTATTTCTGGTCCACACGGGGAAACGCAAATCATAACAGATAAAAGGGCGGACCTTCCAGCCTTTAATTTCCATGGTTAACAACTTCTCTCCCCGGGTAAAGCGTTTCTGTTCATCACTCATACGGAATAAATGCCTTTTATCATAATAGGTGGAGTAACCATCAGGCATAACCCAAAGTAACCGGTTGAAGAAATCATTTTTATCTTTTATTATAAGGCTTCCTGTAATTGCGGTATTGAATTGTTCAGCCATTTTTTTCATCCACCGGTGGGATTTGCCGTTCACCGATTCAGCAAATTCCGGCGCTTTCATAGTAAATCCCGTATTGAACATTTCCGGCAGCACAACGAGATCGGAATCGGGTGCAGCTGACCAGAGTTTTTCCTCGAACATAGCCAGGTTGGCGTCAATGCTCTGCCAGTGAAGGTCGGATTGAATGAGCGTGACCTTTAAATCATCCATGAAAAATCCGGTTAATGGTTATTTTCTTTTGGGGAAGCGCATGGGATAATTAACATCTACTTCCCCCCTGCTGATATCTGCCAGTTTGCCTTTTAACAATCGTTTTTTAAATCCTGATAATTTATCGGTAAAAAGGATTCCCTCAATATGATCGTATTCATGTTGTATAATCCGGGCCAGAATGCCGTCATATTCTTCTTCATGCTCTTCCCAGTTTTCATCATAATACCGGATTCTTAATTTTTCATTCCTGGAAACTTCTTCCCTAATTCCCGGTATGCTAAGACATCCTTCTTCATAATTCCAGGGATCTCCATCTTCTTCTAATATCCGGGGATTAATAAATGCCGACTTAAACGTTTTGTATTTTTCATCTTCCATGGGGCTGGCATCAATAACAAAAACTCTCAGGCTTTTACCGATCTGTGGAGCTGCCAGACCCACCCCGGAAGCCTTGTGCATGGTTTCAAAAAGGTCCTCGGTTAAGGATTTTATGTCCGTATTATCCGGATCTATATCCTCAGCCTTTTTCTTCAGCACCGAATCTCCATATGCAACGATTGGATAAATCATACTATTGAAAATTACATCCTGCAAAATTAGGAACAAAAATTAAATAATACTGTTTGGCCTTTAAGGTTTGTTTTTTTGTTCCATAAAAGACTGCAGCAGAATCGTAGCGCTTATTTTATCGATAATACTTTTATTCCTCCGGTTCTTTTTTTTAACTCCTCCCCTGATCATGGAATCCTGTGCCATAACGGTAGTAAAGCGTTCATCATGCAGAAAAACAGGAATTCCTGCAAAATTCTTTTCAAGTTCCCTGGCAAATTTCCTTACGACAGGCGTCAAATCCGTATCTGAATTATCCAGGCGACTGGGGAATCCGACAACAAAAGCTTCAATAGGATTATTAAGGGTATAATTTTTAATATAAGTTATTAAGTCTTTAGGATGTACCACTTCCAACGGAACGGCAATCACCTGTAACGGATCAGTAACCGCCAGTCCTACTCTTTTTAAACCATAATCGATTGCCAGTAATCTTGCCATTTAAAAACAATTTTAACCCTTTATGAAATAGATAAAAACCGTAGAGGGTCTCCAAGAGTTTACTTCTTACAAAAGTAGTAAGAATAAGCCCAACATCGTCCCCAGCCGTGCTGTAAGGTGAATTTGGTATATATTTACAGGAAAAAAATTAAGAAAGTGAGTATAAATAATTCAAAATTTCAAATCAGGGCCCCAATGTTACTGTCTGTGGGACTGGTTGCCGGGATTCTGATTGGTATATCAATATTTGAGTTCAAGCCGGGTCGGAGCGCTGTTATGAATAATGTCACTAAATTCGGTGAAGTTTTATCCCTCATCAATAATTCATACGTGGATTCGGTCAACACCACGCAACTGGTAACAGGCGCTATCAACAATATGCTTGAAAAACTTGATCCTCATTCCATTTATATCCCCAAAAAAGACGTGCAGCTCACCAATTCAGATCTCCAGGGGGAATTTGAGGGAGTAGGAATTGAATTTAATATTATCCGGGATACAATAGTGGTAGTCACCGCGTTGCCGGGAGGACCCTCCGCCAACGAAGGAATTGAATCGGGAGATAAAATAATTAAAGTCAACGATGAAAATGTAGCCGGGATCGGTATTACTATCCGGAGCGTCGTGGATCGATTAAGGGGGCCGAAGGGTTCAAAAGTGAAAGTCAGCATCCAAAGGGGAAACAATAAGGATTTACTTGAATTCAATATTACCAGGGACAAAATTCCCCAATACTCCGTTGATGCCGCTTACATGGTCAATAAGAATGTAGGTTATATTAAAATTTCGAGATTTTCCTCGACTACCTATGATGAATTTCACAGTAAAATGAAGGAATTACTGGCAAAGGGAATGGATAAATTAATTCTTGACCTTCAGGACAATCCCGGGGGCTATATGGATCGTGCCGTAGATATTGCCGATGAATTTATCGGCGATGATGAAATGATCGTTTCACAAAAAGGGAAGATCGAAAAATACAATGCAGAGTACAAAGCTTATCGTAAAGGATTATTTGAAACCGAACCTGTTATTGTCCTTATTAATGAGAACAGCGCCTCAGGCGCCGAAATTGTAGCCGGGGCTTTACAGGATGACGACAGGGCATTAATCGTTGGAAGAAGATCATTCGGGAAAGGACTGGTACAAGTTCCCATGAACCTGTCGGACGGGTCGCAATTAAGACTCACGATTGCCCGGTATTACACACCTTCCGGACGTTGTATTCAAAAACCCTACGATGGAAATATAACCGACTACATGCACGACTTTAGTCACCGTTTTAATGACGGCGAGTTATTCCATGCCGACAGTGTACACTTTAATGATTCTCTCAAATACCACACCCTGAAAGGCAGGACAGTTTACGGCGGGGGGGGAATAATGCCTGACATATTTGTGCCGCTGGATACTTCTTATAATTCCACTTATCTTACGCAGTTAATTTATAAAAATGTAATCAGGGAA
>CAYNCU010000158.1:0-9931 GCA_964395765.1 uncultured Roseivirgaceae bacterium
GGCGAAAATAATTCCCGGGATAATGAGCATTATAAAACCGATGACAATTATGAAACCGGTCAGCAGGAAAGCCAGAACGGCGCTCAGGTAATTGGAGGTAAATGAAAACATGTCCCTGATTTCCACCTTGTCGTTCCGGACTGCCTTCAGGTATGCGTAACTGATTCCGTACCTCAACGGGTAAAGTAATAAAAAGGAATAGGCGAGATATAAAAGGAATTGAGGATAGGACAGGAAAGGCATGCGTATCATTTTCTCCACATCGTCAAAGTTCTGTGGCTGAAACATCATGTGTCGCGGCCACCCCATGTAAGTAAGCGGCAGGCCGATGATAAATGCTATAATTCCGATTAGAAGCAGTTCCGGAAAAAATTTCCATAGCTGTTTCCAGCCGTTTCCGTAGCTGTCGCCGATGGTGGGAGGATAATTGTGGGTATGATTAATAATTTCCATATTTAACCTGATTGTAATGTGTCATGTAATTTAGAAAAGAAAGACTATTTTTAATAAATTTATTTCAAAATATACCTGCCCGATGAAATTTAAAATCTTATGGCCTGAAGGGCTAAGGCTATTATTTTTTGTTCTCTTGTTCATGCCTCCCGCCCTGTGCCTGTCCCAGCCCGTTGAAACCGTTATTCAGCAGGGTCACCCGGCAGCAATTACGGCAGTAGCTTTCAGCCCTGATGGGAAAGTTATTGCCACCGGCAGTAAGGATAAAACGGTTAAACTTTGGGAAGCATCAACCGGCAATGAACTACGGACACTGGCGGGCCATGCTTCGGAGATCAATGCACTTCATTTTTCCCCCGATGGCAATTTTCTTCTATCGGCCTGCTGGGACCATACGGTAAAAGTCTGGGATGTTCTTTCCGGCAAAATGATCAATGATTTTACTGCCCATGTACGGTCGGTAAAATCCGTGACTTGTGATGCCGGAGGAACTGCCTATAGCGCCGGTGCGGAAAATATGGGATACGCATGGAATATGAAAAACGGCGCTATTGTTTTTAAGTACAAGGTTGACCCGGGCCAGTATGGACCTTCTCTCGACGTAAGCAAAGATGGTAAATACCTTGCCATCGGGAATGATGACGGGCGGGTGATCATTCTGAATACCGCTGCCAGGGATACCGTTTATAATGTAAGAGAGCTCAGTTATTCGTCATGCGGCGGATGTTATACCAAAGTAGCCTTCAGTTCTTCCGGAAAGTATTTTCTTTCAGCCGCTGATAAAGGGCCGATGATCCTGTGGAGCATGAAGGATGGCACCAGGGTCAGGACTTATATTGAGACTCAGGAAGAGTATACCGGCATCGCAATCAGCCCGGACGAAAATTACATTGTGTCGGCTTATGATACGGTTATCAATGTCTGGAATCTAAATACCGGCAAAAAAACAGGTGAAATTTCGGACCTTAACAAGCCTGTCAATGCGGTGGCTATTTCTCCGGACAGTAAATATATTTTATCGGGGGGGAATGATAACAAGGCAACTTTATGGGATGCATCCGGCTTTCAGAAAGTCAGGGAATTCAAAGGTATATTCAGTTTCCCCGCTGAAACAGGCCTGAACCTTGACCCTGATTCTTACTGGGATTCTTACGCCTACCAGGTAATACAACTGAAAAAACAATTTGAATTAAGTCCCGATGGCAATTTCCTGGTAAAAGGATACCAGGGAAGCCATGTGCAATTCTGGTCGTGGAAGGAAGGCAGGGTAAGCCGGGAGCTGAAAGGACACTCGAAGGCGGTAATCTGCTTCGATTACAGCCCCGATGGAAAGTACCTGGTAACCGGGGGAGGGGACCGGAATGCCATCCTTTGGGATGCTGCTACGGGCGATTCCATCCGTGCTTTCACGGGCCACCGGTACGTTATCCTGGATGTCCGATTCAGCCATAACGGAAAATTACTGGCCACCGGCGGGTACGATGGCACTGCAAAAATTTGGGATGTGGCGACAGGAAAAGAAGTGAGAAGCATTAATCTTACGCAAAATGAAAATACCATCGATTATGCGTTTTCCGTCGCATTCACTCCCAACGATCAGTATCTGCTGACTGGTTCCCTGGGGAAGAAATTTACCATGTGGGAAGTAGACACGGGTGAGGAATTCAGAACTTTTACCGGGCATTCGGAGGTAGTGTCGGAAATCGGTTTTCTCCCTGACGGCACATCCATGATCACTTCCAGCTGGGACCACACCATAAAAATGTGGGATTACAAAAACGGGTATATCGAGAAAAAATTCTCCGGCCACCAGGGAGCCGTCAATGATTTCGATATTTCTGCAGACGGAAAGAAAATGATTTCTGCAAGTTCCGACAGGAGCCTTATCCTCTGGGATGTTGCCAGGGCCGAAATCCTGAAAAAGTTTACCGGACATAATGCCCCGGTGACGACGGTAAGATTCAGCAAGGATGAAAAACATGCCATTTCAGAAGATGTGGACGGGGTAATTAAAATATGGGACCTGGAATCCGGGGACGAGCTGGCTACGCAGTTTATCATTAACCCTTCGGAGTGGCTGATCACCAGCCCTTCCGGGTACTTTTATTCCCAGGGCGATGTGAAAGGTTATGTGCATTTCGTCAGGGGACTCGAATCCTATGAAACCGGACAGTTCTTCGAGCAGTTTTACAGGCCCGACCTGATGGAAGGGATCTTCAGCCGGGACAGGTCCCTGATGCAAGGCGAGAATATTAACAATGAACTTCTAAAATCCCCGCCGCCGAGCGTGGAAATTACTTATCCTTCGAACGGTTTGCATATTAAAAATTCAGGCATAGAAGTGCTTGTCAAGGTCACCAATAACGGAGGTGGCATTGATGAAATCAAGTTAATGCATAATGGTAAACGACTGCCGCTGAATAACGAAGGTCTTGCCAATGTTCAGGCTAGAGGGAAATCTTTGTTCCAGACTTACAAAGTAACCATGATTCCCGGGCTGAATACCTTTGAGGCTTCCGCTTTCAGTAAAGGAAGGGTGGAGTCAAAGGTTTCGGAGCGTACTGTGAATTATGAGGGAAAGGGAAGCCCGCCGGTATGCTATGGTCTGGTGGTGGGAATCAACAAATATAACAACCCCGCGTTGAGCCTGAATTATGCACGCGATGATGCTGTGGATTTTGCCAGGGAGATCAGGACCAATGAAGGAAGCTTGTTCGGGAAGGTAAACCTCTTTACTCTCTATGACGCGGATGCCAGTCGCGCTAATATCCTGAGCGCTTTGGATAAAATTGCTGCCTCTGCGAACCCCGGCGACGTATTTGTTTTTTATTATGCCGGGCATGGCAGTATGGTAGGCTCGGATTTTTATTTCATTCCTGTGGAATGCACACGATTATATGAGGAATCTACCTTAAACAAAATAGCGATCGAAGATGTATTGATGCAGGAAAAATTCCGGAAGATCAATGCCCTGAAACAAGTGGTGATCATGGATGCCTGCCAGTCGGGGGGATCCGTGGAATTGCTGTCGCAGCGGGGTGCGGCGAATGAAAAGGCCATCGCCCAATTATCGAGAAGCGCCGGCGTTCACATCATGGCCAGCGCGGGCAGTGAACAGTTTGCTTCCGAATACAAAGACCTGAAACATGGCATTTTTACTTATGTGCTCCTGCAGGCTATGGCCGGGAAAGCTGACGGCGCCCCGGCTGACGGACAGGTGACGGTTTATGAGCTGAAATCCTACCTCGACGCCGTTGTACCTGAACTTTCTGAAAAATTAAAAGGCAAGGCCCAGTATCCTTATACTTTTTCCAGGGGCAACGATTTTCCCATCAGCATCGACGAAGAGAAGAAATAGAGTTTAATAGGATTTTATCGGACAATGAGTTTTTATTACAATTCAAAATAATAATTATTCTTAATGAGTGGGTATTTAACCGCCGGGGGCGCTGAGTTTTTTCGCAGAGGGGGCAGGGGAATACACTTTATTCAATCTATTTATTTCATTATTTATTCAATATCCTTTTTCCTATTCATTAGAATTCCATAGTCCCGTCTTTTAAGGCGGGATGAATTTTTTAAATAAAATAATCGTCCGTAACCGGACAAAGGTGTCCTTTTCCGAAACACCCGAAGCCATTTAATCGGCGAGAAAGCTTATATGCATTTTAAAATGAAGGATTATTTTGCTGGCATTTAATTTGAATTAATTCCTTCACATATATTTCTACAATCTATATGTTCAGGAATTTTTTAAAGACTACTTACCGGAGCCTTCGTAAAAATTATATCTATACGCTGATCAATGTCCTTGGAATGTCAATCGGCATATCCAGTGTGTTACTGATTTTTTTCCTGTATGATTATGATGCAAAATTCGACAATCAGTTCCGGGACACAAAAAATATTTACCGTGTTAATGCGAAGCGGCTGTATGAAGGCCAGGTACAGCCGTGGGGTATTACGCCCATGGCTTTGGGGCCTGAACTTTCGGTAGCCAATGGAAATATAGGATCCTTCTGTCGCTACGGGAATTCTCCGTTGTTACTGAAATATGAGGATATTGTTCATAGTGAAAATGTTTATTTTGCTGACAGCAATTTTTTCGATATTTTCAATTACAGGACGATCGCCGGCAATACCCGCAGCTTTCACCGTAAAAACACGGCTATTGTGACCCATGAATTCGCCGAAAAATATTTTGGCAAAGAAGATGTGTTGGGGAAGAATCTCTCGGTAATCCTGAATGATAAGGCGGTACTCGAATTGACCATCGGGGCTGTCCTGGATAAAGTCCCGAAGAATTCAAGTTTCCAGTTCCCGGTTATCGTTCCTTATGATAACCTGTATGATATTTACGGAATAGATCGTTCGGCCTGGACCCTGCAGGTACCGACCATTACTTACATAAAGCTGGATGGATCCGTAACCCCGCAACAGGTGATGCCCGATCTGGATACCTTTGCCGGAAAAAATAATTCTATCCTCCAGGACTGGCAGGTGAAAAACTATTACCTGATGCCCTTTAAAGACCAGAGAAAGGAATCTCATACTTTATATTCCGCCATCACCTGGCCCGGCTTACCGGTATCCGCCCTATGGGGATCCTTGTTTCTCAACAGTGTGATCCTGTTGATCTCGTGTTTCAATTTTACCAATACAGCCCTGGCCTTTGCCCTGAAAAGACTGAAAGAAATCGGTATCCGGAAAATATTCGGCGGCGTGAAACGGCAAATCGTTATCCAGTTTTTGACTGAAAACCTGATCCAGTGTTTTGTGGCCCTGTTACTGGCTACATATATTGCCGGTTTATGGGTGTCCTGGATGAACACGCAATGGCCGATAGAGCTTAAAAATAATTATTTTTCCAACCCTTCACTGCTATTGTTTCTTTTCCTGGTATTGTTCGGTGTATCCCTGATCGCAGGCGCCTACCCTTCATTTTATGTGGCCCGGTATCAGCCTTCCAGCATCCTGAAAGGCGACATGAAATTTTCCGGGACCAATATATTCACGAGGATCCTGCTTACCATCCAGTTTGGCATGTCTGTGCTTGCTGTTTTCAGCGCCGTAGTGCTTTACCTCAATGCAAGATATCAGACCCGCTTGGACTGGGGATATAATAAAAACTCCGAAATTGTAATTCCTATGCATGATGAGGGAAACCTTGAAGTATACATGAATGCGGCAAGAACCATACCCGGTGTAATCAACGTGGCCGGAACCATCCATAATGCCGGTTTCGGTTACGAGAATGCCAGGATCGAGATTAACGGCGAACCGCACCAGACCCAGATGCTTTTGACCGGCGACCGTTATATCAAAACGATCGGCATGGAAATTCTTATGGGCCGGGATTTTATTGCCGGTTCCGATAATGACAAGAACGAATCCGTACTGGTCAATAATAAATTCCTTGAAACATTTAAGATCAGCGACCCACTCAACCAGGTTATCAGGATCGACAGTCATCCTTATTATATCGTAGGCGTTGTAAAGAATTTTATGCCTTACGGGCTGATGAGCCCGGTAAACCCCGTGATCATCCGATCTGTGCCGGACCGCCAGTGCACACAACTCTGTGTGCATGGAAGTAATTCGGAATTAAAATCCATTTATACTTCATTGCAGGATAAATGGAAACAGCTCTTTCCCATGAAACCATTCGACGGTTATTACCAGGAAGAGGCTTCCGGATACGCCATCAATGTGAATCACGGAATCCTGGTACAATTCACCTTTATGGGAATTTTTGCCCTGATCCTTTCCACTATCGGATTATACTCTATGGTATCACTCAATGTGAATAAGAGGATCAAGGAAATCGGGATCCGGAAAGTGCTGGGCGCATCCACCTCGCAGATCGTTCGGCTTGTCAACCGTGAATTCATCGTCATTCTCATTATTGCCAGTCTTTACGGATGTATCACAGGATACATCTTCATGAATAAATTCCTCGGCGATATATTTACCTATTACCTGACCATCGGCCCGGGCGCATTCCTCCTTTCGGTGACCCTGATCTTATTAACAGCATTTCTGACTTCCGGCAGAAAAATATACATGGCTTCCACTACCGACCCGGCAAAGTCGTTACGGTACGAATAAAGTTGAATTCAAATTAAAAAATTATTCGACCCATTATTTGCCATTGCATACGAGACCTTCAACGTTCTTCAGCTCTCCTTTGATAAATTTATCCACGGCTTCATCTATCTCTTCCACCTCGGTAAGGAGCGGTTCAATTTTATTATTCCTGAGGTCTTCGACTACGCGCCAGCCCCCGCCCTGGGAGATGAGGTAACTGCAGTCATTCAGGCCGTTAATAAGCCCGGTATGGCTATGCATCCCATGCCCTTCCTCGTGTTGATGTTCCCCGTGATGATGTTCATGACCCTGCATCCTGTGGTGGGTAAAAATATTTTCACGCATTTCCGTATGGATGATCTTATCCCCGTCAATATCAAATATCATAAACGCCCTGCACTTGCCGATATGACCGGTTACCTGGCGGCCATTGTTGGTGGCCACCGCAATTTTACCGGTGAACCAACCGTCATTTGAAGCATTAGAATTTGTTTCCATTTTTTATCCTCCTGTTATGATTAATATTAAAAAATTCCTTTTCATTTATCCGGATCGCCTTGCCGTTCAGTATCCCGTCCGTCACTTTTTTTCTGGCCGATTCAAGGATCCTCCCGAAAGTCGCTCTTGATATTTTCATCTCCCCGGCCGCCGTCTCATGGGAATTGGCCAGTAAGTCGGCCAGCCGGAGGGCTTCAAGTTCATCGGGATCCAGTGTAATTTCTTCCAGGTCATACATGGGAATACCCCGTGGTTTGAAATAATAGGCGGATGGATTACAACATACTCTTCTGAATTTTCTTGGCCTGGACATATTTTCCGTTCCGGATATGGATTAAAAAATCGTTATGAGCATATGCTCAAAACTAATATAAATGATTTCATATTCCAAGAGATGATTAATTTATTTCAAGGTATTACTTAAAAAAACAGCTTGTTCAGGAGATAAACCGGCAGACGGGTTGACTCGTTAACTGGTTAACTGGTTAATCGGTTAACCAGTTAATCGGGAAAACGGGAAATCGGAACCCTCAACCTTCAATTCTCAAAACCCAATCCCTGAAATTAAGGTATCTTACCAGATGAATTAAACAGCAACGAATCCAAACTATACGCCATCGGTCCCGCCATCATAATTACGATAAAGCTTACCAGGACGAGGAAAGGATAAGCGGCTCCGCCGAAAAGGAATCCATGTGGCCACATGGTTTTGGTGGCGACGAACATATTAATAATTATTGCAATCGCCGCGGGCCGGGTTGCCAAACCGGCTATCATGAGGAAGCCCCCTATAAATTCGGTGTAACTACTTAGGTAGGTAAGAAAGGGGGTGAATCCCATTCTTGAATAATTCTGGATCGTCGCGTCCATTCCCTGGCCTCCGAACCAACCCATCACCTTTGAAGCACCTACTCCGAATAAAATAATCCCCGCCGCACAGCGAAGCAATAAAAAACATTAATTCATAAGGTTGGGGTTGGAATCAACCAACCAACTCCGGATCTTTTCTTTCATTTTAAATTTTATTATGTTTTCAATTTATAATGAAGTACAACAACCCCGGAACTGAAGTTTTTACGAGATAATAATTCCAGGATTATTTTTTTAATCAGGCCTTCAAACAGTTTTTCTCCTCTTCTTGTAAACATCGGCTGAACCAGTATTACGGAATCATCGACCAGGTTATGATTTATGAGGCCTTTAACCAATTGATGGCTTCCAAATATTAAAAGTATCAGGTCGCCTTTTTGTTTCATTTCAATTGCTTTATTAACGGCGTCCCCATTGATCACGCGGGTATTTTTCCATCCGGATTTTCCCAACGATTGTGAAATCGATTTCACAATATGGGTGGTATAGTTTTTCGGGATCTGCCATTTTTTTACCGGTTCCGGGTCCCTCCACATTATCCATGCTTGCTCACCGGGAGCGATAATAACCTTGTGATGACGGTTTCATTTCCTGAAATTTCAGTTCCGGTAAGAGTCCTTTTATTCATATCTTTTTTAAAATTGATATTCCAGGTTAATTGACGGCCGGTAACACTTCAGGTTTTGATAAAAGGAATGATATCACGTAACTTTTTATTACGAAGGTAAATTCCTCCCCATAAAATAATTCCAGTATAAAAAGGAAAGAGAAGGGTTGAAAACAACGGCGCTTCAATTCTCATTTGTATGGCCATCGCACCCCCCAGGTAGCCGGTGAAAAGAACGGCGCCGAGCACACAGGTGTTGGGAATAAGATAAAGAATGATACATATAAATTCCAAAACGGCAAGGGTAACCGAAAATTTTGCGGGTACACCCAGTTGATTGAAAGCATCCACGACCGGACTTATGACGATCAGGTGAATGGTTGCATCGAAGAGCGTGAATAATATTCCGAAAATACTTAAGGCCCAGCCGATTCGCCAGCCGGTCCTGGATAACGATTGATTATGTTCAGCAGTTTGCATTTTGAATTTGATTTTTTATGGATCTTTAAAGAAATTAACCAGGAAAGGAGCGATTACTTCCGCTTTTACATTGTGGGTTTGACCTTCCAGGATGTTTAGCTTTCCGTTCGGGAAGATGCCGGCTACTTCTGTGACAATATTTTGTAATCGGGCGTCACTTTTTCCCCCACCCATGATCAACACGGGTAGGCTAATGCCAGTCATTATTTTTTCAGGAATCGTAAAATCACCCATCACGGCAGCATCGTAGGGCAGGGTATGGGCTAATGCCTTCAGTTTTTTCCAGACGGGCATCAGCTGTGTCATGATGACAAAGAAAGAAGGCACCTTCACCATGTCGGAAAGAAAATAACGGACGGCCGCGCCCCGCTTGCCCGTTTCTAAAATTTTTTTAAGATTCGCTTCGTGATTCAGGTGATCATCTTTGTCTTTACCGGCTATGTACGGGGGTTCGTAGATTGCCAATTTCTTTATTTTCAGTCCACGGGAAGCAGCAAGCACAGCCAGGCCGGCTCCGGAAGAAATTCCGAACAGGTTTACGTTTTCCCCGGCCGCATGGATCAATGCTTCAATATCCTCTATTTCACGTTCCGCGGAATAATTTCCGGAATCACCGCTGTCTCCCCGGCCCCGGCGATCGTAAGTGATTACCTTGAAATCTTTCGAAAGCAGGGCGGCGAGGCCGGGCATGGGACCGAAAGTACGGCCGCATAAGGCACCATCAACCAGGATGAGTGATTCACCATTACCCATGATATCAAAGGCTATCGGGGTTCCGTCTTTTGAGTTAATTGTTTTCATGGTAGTTGATATTTTAGGTTTTTACCAGGAAGCAATTATTCAATACTTTAATGAAAATTTCGAAAGTCGTCAAATCAGTAAGTAAAAGTATCAAAACGAAGAGTGTAATAATATGAATAAATAAGGGATTTTAAG
>CAYNCU010000159.1:0-9896 GCA_964395765.1 uncultured Roseivirgaceae bacterium
GAATATTCTGGATTTAAACCTGCTGAAGCCGGAAGATATCACGGTTGGAAAGATTTCTGTAAAAGCCGGCGCCGCCTCCCTTGAATATATAACAAAAGGGAGCCAATTGGCGCTGGAAAAAAAGATTTCTGCCCTTGTGACATTGCCGGTAAATAAGGAAGCGATCAGGTTTACCAACATGGATTTTTCAGGCCATACAGGATATATCGCCGGTCTTTGCAAAGTCACGGATTATTGTATGATGCTGGTTACCGATCGGTTGATCGTTACGCATGTCTCTACCCATGTGTCATTAAAAGAAGCGATTCATCTGGTTAAGAAACAACGGGTACTGGATGTGATCAGGCTTACCCATGAGGTTATGAATAAAATCAAGCCCGACGCCAGAATTGCCGTTACCGGCCTTAACCCCCATGCCGGGGAATCCGGTGCGTTTGGGGAGGAAGATTCTTCCGAGATCCGGCCGGCCGTTGAAGAAGCATTAAAAGAAGGTTTGAACGTAAAAGGTCCGTTACCGGCCGATACAATATTTTACAATGCACTCAAAGGTGAATTCGATGCCGTGGTGGTTATGTATCATGACCAGGGGCATATTGCGGTAAAAATTCTCGATTTTGAATCGGCCGTTAATGTAACCCTGGGTTTACCGATTGTCAGAACGTCGGTTGACCACGGCACTGCCTATGATATTGCCTGTAAAGGTATTGCTTCCGTGAAGAGTTTTATTAACGCCTGTGATATGGCGGAAAAACTAAGCGCTTCATAACGAGTTTAGAATATTTGAACAGCCATGATTCTGTAAATCTTTATTTCTTAACCCAATGTATATTTCCGAAGAATTATTAAATTGCCATAACCGGAAAATGGAATAGATTTTTTAAAGTTTTCACCGGCGCTGTAAAAATTCTACTCGTAAATATTTTCATCAATGAAAATTGCATGTGTTATCCTAGGAACCAGGGGTGATATACAACCGATGGTAGCCCTGGGGGCCGGGCTTATCCGCCATGGTCATGAAGTAACAATTTGTGCTCCACCCGAAAACGATAGACTTGCAACAGAAAATGGGTGCAGGTTTATTGCCTTTGGTCTTTCCGTCCAGAAAGCGGTTAGACAAAATCCTGAAAAACAAAAAGGCGGAATGGCTGTCAGGATATCTCCAAAAACGGGAAAAAAATTAACTTCCGAACAAATGTGCCTTTTGCCTGACCTTATTAAAGAAGTTGACCTTATACTCGCTGCCGGTATTGTGCTGGGCGTCCATACGGCTGCTGATGTATTGAAGGTCCCTTACCGCCTGGTGATTTTCTATCCTATTGTATTGGGCACAGCAAGGAGTGATCCATTTAAAAGCAGGATGATGTTTGGTTTCGGCAGGTTCATGATCAATGTATTCATGAAAAATTTCATTAATAAACAAAGAGCATTGTTCGGCTTGAATCCCATTATAGATACATGGACCCACTGGATGGGGGAGGAAGTAATTGTTGCATGCGATAAAGAATTAAATACAGTGAAAAAAGGAGTACGCTTTAAAAATGTTCAAACCGGCTTTATGATATTGCCATCAAAGACCGGTTTACCTGAAAAAGTTGAAAACTTCATTAATTCAGGAAAACCGCCGGTTTATAT
The DNA here is from genome assembly GCA_964395765.1 of uncultured Roseivirgaceae bacterium. Lineage (GTDB taxonomy): Bacteria > Bacteroidota > Bacteroidia > Cytophagales > Cyclobacteriaceae > DATDPY01. Next base: position 1,633 of record CAYNCU010000159.1, read on the forward strand.
CGGATTTGGCAGTAACCCGATAACAGACCCAGGAAAATACAGCCATATGCTGGAACAGGTTGAGCGCAGTACCAAACAACGTCTGATCATATCCAGGGGATGGGCAAATTTACCTGAAATCGATACGGGTGAAATTTTATTTATTGATGAAATGCCTTTTGATTTATTATTTCCTGAAATGGCAGCGATCATTTATCACGGAGGCACCGGTACCATGGCGGCTGCAGCAAGGGCAGGTGTACCCCAGGCAGCTTTTCCTTTTATGGGCGACCAATTTGCTAACCGTGATCAAATTGTAAAATTAGGCTTGGGACCCATTACCTGTAATTTTAAAAAAATTACGGCGGAGTCAATTGCTATTGCAATTACCTCCTGCCTCAGGAATGATAAATATAGAAAAAAAGCTTTTGAGATTTCGCAAAAATTAAAAGATGTAAACGGAGTTCAATTAACGATTGAGCTAATTGAAAAAGAATTTAAAAAACAAGAACCCTTTTTTGCCAATGACAAGTAAATGTTTTTTAATCCCTGTAGTTTGCAGCGAAGGGGTTTATTATTATATTTCCGGTTGTTTCACTGATCGATTCAGCTTTCCGGTTATACAACGTATCCTGATGTTATGGCGCTCGGACGAAAATATTATTCTATATCAATTAAAAAAAATATATGCGATTAATAATACTTATTTCATTTTTATCCCTGCTGTCTGGATGCACAGGTACAAAGCCTGACTCCGGGTTACAGGATAAAGTGTCCGGCACTTGGATTCCCGTTAGCCAGGAAATAGGAGGCAATATACTTCCAAAAACCGCTTTTGAAAAACAGAAACTTATTCTGAAGGACAGTACATATACAGTCGTTGCAGAAAGTATAGATGAAGGTGTTGTCAAATACTCAGGCAATAAAATGGATATCTACGGAAAAAACGGTGTGAATGCCGGGAAGCATTTCACAGCCCTGTATAAATACGAAAACGGAAAATTAACCATATGTTACAATCTTGCCGGTGATGGCTATCCTGAATCATTAACTACAAAAGGAAAGCCCGCGTATTTTCTTTCTGTATTCGAAAAAGAATAAAGAAATAATTATGAAAATTTTACGAATTATTCTCTTAACTGCAGCACTTGTTATTGAGATTTCAGCCGTTATCATACTTTTAAAAGATTTACATACGCACTCTTCCCCGGTATTGGGTACAACCTTGCTTATCATCGGTCTTGTATTCATTACCATCGTACGACAAAAAAGAAAAAAGGATAAATAATATGGATGAGGTTTATATAACCGATGAGAAATTTGACAAAACTGATTTCAATAAAGACCCCTTATCCATAGGAAGTTATGAAAACTGCAGTTTTATTTATTGTGATTTTTCCGGTACGGATCTTTCAGAAATTAAATTTATAGATTGTCTCTTTGAAGGCTGCAATCTCAGCCTGGTAAAACTTTCAGGTGCCGCCTTTAGAAATGTAAAATTCAGGGATTGTAAGATGCTGGGCCTGCGGTTTGATACCTGTAATACCTTCGGCCTGGCTTTTGGATTTGAAAAATGCGACCTGGGGCATTCTTCCTTTTACGGCCTTAAAATCAAAAAAACGGTTTTTAAACTTCTTCAGTTAAATGACGTGGATTTTACAACATGTGATTTAACGGCATCCAGCTTTGAAAATTGTGACCTGGTGAATGCAAAGTTTGAAAATACCAATCTTGAAAAAGTTGATTTCCGGACGGCATTCAATTACTCCATTGACCCGGGCTCGAATAAAATAAAACAGGCAAGATTTTCTTTGCCGGGAATTCCGGGTTTGCTGGATAAATACGATATCCTTATTGATCCTTTGTAATGATCTATGCGAAATCCCGCAATGAATTAAGACCGGATTCATTTAAACTTTTTTATATTTTATGGTATATTGTTGAATGGTAAAATTTTATGGATTGTTAACCCGAATTCCAGAATGAAAAAAAATAAAATATCGCGCAAGGAAGCATTGAAAAGAATCGGGGGACTTGCACTGGGATCCACCATTTTACCGGCATCATTTCTGCAAGCCCGTGAAAAAGATTCCTACCCGAATGTTATTATTCCCAAAACCGGGAAGCCGAATATACTCTGGATAACCCTGGAAGGGGTCCCCTTGAGTGTGTTAAGCTGTTATGGTAGCCAGCTGGCAAATACTCCGAATATTGACAGGATTGCCAAAGAAGGTATGATGTTCCGGAATGCTTTTACCACCAATGCTTTATGTGCACCCAGCCGGGGAGCCCTACTGACGGGGAAATATGATCACATCAACGGCATGCTTACCAACCCGGGAGGAACCACATCCGGGCAGACAGCAAGTTTTTTCGATCCCTCGCAACAAACGTTTCCTCAACTGTTAAGGAAAAACGGGTACCAGACCGGCATGGTAGGAAAGTGGCACCTGGTTTCGGAGGAAGATAAGCCATCCAATCCCGGGATTGCCGGCTTTGATTACTTTGTGTTTAAAAGAGGGGCGGGCGGTCCTTATTATGATCCGAAAGGTTACCTGCAGAATCCAAGCCTCGGAAGTACTGTAATTGAAGAGGCAGCATACCCGGGATATTGCACGGATAATTTCACCGACCTGGCCATCAAGGGAATGAAACAATTCAAACAGCCCTTCCTGATGATGGTCCAATACTTTAACGATCACCGGCCGTTCGACCCGCCTCATCAGTACGAACACCTTTATGATAATACTAGGATCCCGGAACCGGCTACGTTCTGGGATGATTATTCCATGCGAGCGTCCCCGGCAAGGGAAGCAAGAATGCGAATAGAATATATGCCGGATTTCAACCCGCCGAAAGAGCTGACCGGCCGACAACGGAAACAGTGGAACTACCAGAAGTTCATGCAGCATTTCCTCGGTACATTAAGATCGCTGGATGAGAATATCGGCCGCTTATTTGCTTATCTCGATAGTTCCGGGCTTACAGACAATACAATTGTCGTGATCACAGGCGATCATGGCTTTTTCATGGGCGACCATGGCTGGTTCGATAAACGATTCATGTATGAACCGGCGATCCGGGTACCCTGGCTGGTACGGTACCCCGGTGTGGTTAAACCGGGAAGCGTCAGCGATGCCATGAATGTTAATATCGACAATGCGCCAACGGTACTGGATATGCTTGGCATGGAAATCCCTGCCGATATGCAGGGGGCCAGTCTTTTGCCGCATATGAAAGGCCAGCCTCCTGCTCAATGGAGGGATGCCTTCTATTATCATTATTATGAATTTGCTCCTCCCCACTGGGTCGTACCCCATTACGGTATCCGTACCGATCGCTATAAACTGATCAATTATTATACGATCAATGAATGGGAACTCTTCGATCTTCAGAAAGATCCGGATGAAATGGAAAATTTATTCGAATGGAGCGGTTATAGAGTCCACCCGGATTATGTGGATGTAACGGCAGACCTGGTGGAAAGACTAAAAAACCTGCGCGATCAGTATAAGGATACGACGGGTAAGCCGGTGAAACTATGGCCGACAAGTAGTTACGATTAAGTTCAGATATCCTATCGAGCAGTAATGTTTCGCACAAATACGCTACGACCGCCAAGTATTTATATGAATTATAATTCTTTTCGTCCTTAATGCGAAAAACCGTAGCATCCTTAGCACCTTTTCGCGAAAAAACCTTTGCGCCCTTTGCGCCTTTGCGTGAAAAAACCTTTGCGTCTTTGCGCGAAAAAACCTTAGCGTCCTTAGCACCATTGCGCGAAAAAACCTTAGCGTCCTTTGCGTCTTTGCGCGAAAAAACCTTAGCGTCCTTTGCGCCTTTGCGCGAAAAAGAACTTTGCGAGCACCAACCCGCTTTGGGTAAACGAGACACTTAATAAATGACAAATAACCCTGCTTTCAATATACTTACCAAACCCTCCGGCCCCATTTGCAACATGGATTGTGAATATTGTTTTTACCTGGAAAAGGAAAAACTCTATCCGAATGAAAAGAATTTTAAAATGTCGACTGAGGTTCTGGAACACTATATTAACCAGTATATTAATTCTCAGGATGCTTCGGTCATCAATTTTGCCTGGCAGGGGGGAGAGCCAACGTTACCGGGTGTTGATTTCTACAGGAAAGCAGTTGAATTACAAAAAAAATATGGAAAAGGAAAGACCATCGAAAATGTTCTTCAGACCAACGGTGTTACACTGAATGATGAATGGTGTGAATTTTTTGCAAAAAATGATTTTTTGATCGGGATTTCCATTGACGGACCCAGAAAAGTCCATGATTCCTACCGGGTGTTCAAGGGAGGGCAGCCTACCTTTAATAAAGTAATGCAGGGTATTGAATTACTGAAAAAATATCGTGTTGAATTCAATACCCTTACCTGTATTCACCATAATAATGCCGGCCTGGGAAAAGTAATTTACCGCTTCCTGAAAAAAACGGGAAGCCGGTATATGCAGTTTATACCGATTGTGGAAAGAAAATTGGAGGCCGATAGTCAGGATCAGCTTACCCTTATTGATCCCGGGGATAAAAGAGAAGCTGTTGTCACAGAATGGTCCCTTAAACCTCCCGAATACGGTCAGTTCCTGAGTGATATTTATGACGAATGGATTAAAAAAGACGTCGGGAAGATTTACGTGCAGATGTTCGATGTGGCACTGGCCAACTGGTACGGCGCCCCTTCCGGTTTATGCGTGCATTCGGAAACGTGCGGAAAATCCATGGCCATTGAACATAACGGGGACCTGTACTCCTGCGATCATTTTGTGTATCCGAATTTTAAGCTGGGAAACATAATGAACAATTCATTGGGAGAAATGGTCAACTCCGGTTTTCAAAATGAATTCGGCGAAAACAAAAAATCAAAACTTCCCGGCTATTGCATGGAATGTGAATTCCGGTTCGCCTGCCATGGCGGGTGCCCGAAACACCGCTTTACCAGGACCCCGGGAGGAGAAGAAGGGTTGAATTATTTCTGCAGGAGTTATAAAAAATTTTTCGGCCATATAAAACCCGGTATGGATTTTATGGTCCGTGAATTGCAAAATCAGCGCCCGCCTGCCAACGTCATGAAATGGAACAGAAGATAGTTTATTTCATTAGGAAAGTTACGGCATAAAAGTTTTCAGCGGCACTTTGTGACTTCTCTGGGTTCCTCTGCGTAATAGCATTTAATTCTTTCCGGATAACCGATTATTTTTAATTGAATTTATTCACCTATAACTTCATTATTTTTCAATAATAAGAATGACAGCACGGTTCCTGCAATTCCAACAATTCCACCAAGGTAAAACGCATAGGGAATATTAAAAAAATCGACGATCAGCCCGAAAATAAACGGGCCTAAAACCTGGCCCAGGCTCAGGGAGGTGGTAAAGGCGCCATTGGTGGCACCCATACCATGAATCCGACCGCGCTCCGTTAAAATGGCCACTGCCGAAGCCCTTGAAAAGGCACTGAATAATCCCATAAAAAGGGTAAGGGCGATAATGATAAGGATATTCTGAAGGAAGGGAATTATAAACATACATAGCGCGCTTAGTATCCCACCCATGAAAATAAAATTCTTCCGTTTTCCAATGAATTTATCAGCCAGTATTCCGGATGGATATTGGATCAGTGCGCCTGCCAGCATATATCCTGACAAGGCCAATCCGATCTGGGTCTTGTTAAAACCGGCAAATGAAATGGCAAAGATGGGAAAGAACGAATTAAATCCCCACCGGTAAAAGCCCCTTGATCCCATGTAAACCAATATACCCTGGATCTTCGGATCCTTTACCACTTTTTTTAACCCGCTGAACATTGAATCCCTATTTCCCGATTTATCTTTATTGCCCGGTCCTTTCCCGGGTACCAAAACAATGACCAGTAGCAGGGAGATGAAGGCCATTACGGCCATCGCATAAAACGGCATTTCCAGGTTATACTGATCGGAAAGATATCCACCGGTAACGGGCCCCAGGGCAGTGCCTGTAAAAAATGAAATAAAAAAAAGATTGATATACCTTCCTTCTTTTCCCTGGGGGGTGATGTCGCCGATATAAGACTGCGCCACCGGTGTGATCATGACCGATGCAAAACCCTGTGAAGTCCGGATGATTAGTAGTTCAAGGGAAGTATCGGCCAGGATATAAAGGATTGAAAAAACGATCATAAGTATTATTCCGGTAACCATTATGTTTTTACGTCCGTGCTGATCCGATATTTTACCGATAACAGGGGCAAAAACAGCCCTTGATAATGCGAAGCCGGAAAAGATGAGCCCTAACATAACGCCGGAGGCTCCCATGCTTTTCGCATACAACGGCATGATGGGTTCAATGATGCCGATCCCCAGCATCGCAGCTGAGGTGGCAATAAAAAGGCTTATGAAAATTCCCCGGTTAGCGGATTTATTGTTGATTTTGAAAAGCGGTAAAAATGAATATATTCTTTTTTGAGATTTTCTCCGGTTAAGCGGGGAAATTATTTCTAATTTTTATTACTGAATGACTTTTTAAAGAGCGTAAAAATCTTCTCAAAATGATCTTCCGAGGATGGCTTGTCATAAGCCATGTGATCTAAAACCGTAAATCCGTGTTTTGCCTGCGGATATACTTTCATTTCATAATGAATATGATTTTCTTTCAGACTCTGGTCGAGCCGGTTTTTTTCTTCATCGCTGAAGCCCTGGTCGATTTCAGCAATCCCTATAAACAGGTTGGCTTTTATCTTCGATGCCAGCCGATGGGGGCTGTCAGGCTGCTCTGTGGCCAGCCGGCTTCCATGGAATACGGCTGCGGCGTTAATCTTTTCAGGAAATGTCCCGGCGGCGCCCAGGGAAAACTTACCTCCCATACAATACCCGGTACAGCCATAATTTGTCTTATCTGTTTTCTCCTGGTTGTCCAGATAATCGATATAAGCAGTCGTATCCGACATAACTTTTTCCAGGGTAAGAGACTGGATTATTTTCATCATTTCATCTTTCTTTGCCCCGCCGTCCATAAAGGTGGAGGGAGCAAAAGACAATTTTTTCCCGGACCTGTAATAAAGATCGGGTATCAATACAAAATAACCTTCATTGGCAATTCTTTCAGCCATTTGAAATAGTGCGTCACGTACACCAAAAGCATCCATATAGAAAAGGACGGCAGGGAGATTTTCAGCATTTTGAGGATAAAAGGCATAACAGTCTGCCACGCCATCGGGAGTTTTGATATCAATTTCTTCCATCATGTGTAATTTTATTTTTAACACGTTAGAAAGAGAATTGTTCATCGAGGATTTAAATATATTTTATAATTACCAATCCTCTTCATCATCAAAATTCCATGGAATATCATCATCCGGATCCTTGTCAAAGGGCCCTACACCCGGTGGATTGAACAATCCCCACCGGTCAATAATATAATTCCATTGATCAAAAGATTTTACCCAATCAATGAAAAGCAGACGATATTCTTCAATAGCCTTCCGGATCAGGACCAGGTATTGAGTATCCTTGAATCCAAATGTTTCAAGCCCGGTACAATGAAGCAGTAAATCCCGGGCCGATTTCCGGATAATGGCAGCGGCCTCCATTCGCAGATCATAAAGATCACCCCCTTCGGCACCTGCAATTTTTACGGTCAGCATGGCGGCATCTTCCAGCATGAAACCTTTATGGGATTTCAGAATTTCATCGGAATCATCGGGTATTAATTCAATGATCCTGTGAGTGATCTCCATAATTTCCTCGCCTTTTTTGTAAATGAGCAAGCTCCTGGGATTAACAGTCTTATTGTCATCTTCCTCGTTGAACATCGGACAGAATTTAGGATATAGCTGATTTATTTGGAACTTAAAATTAACAGAATATTTAATAAATAAAATTATTTTAAAAAAATTTCAACCTTTTATTTCCCATGATCTGTTTACCAATGCATTACCTTTTTCACGTAAGTAGTTAATTCTTCCGCCATTTTCTTATGATCAGCAAGATCCGGATGATCGCCGCAGCCATGGTTAAATCTTGTGGAAAAGAAAAACCTCCTGACTTTAGTATCCCCATCACGGTAAAGATCCGAAGTGACAGCATCGATATATTTTTTTAACACCGGCAATAAGTTATCATCGGCCATCGGGCTTGACAGGCAGATAATTTCTGCTTTAGGATATTTATCCCGGATTTTTTTAATAAAATCCTCATAAGCGCTGCAAAAAGCAGTTGAATCCTGAACACCGTCATTCTGTCCCAGGCAGATGGTAACAACATCCGGGGTATATTTTGAGAAATTC
>CAYNCU010000160.1:0-9758 GCA_964395765.1 uncultured Roseivirgaceae bacterium
ACATATTTTTTATTAAGCAATTAACAATTAAGGATTTCTTACGTTAACTATTCAGAAATTCTTTCCGTTATGATATGAAATTCATTATCTATAGCATCAAAAAAATATTCAGCGGGTATTTGTGGATTTTTACAGCTGCCGTGTTATTGGATTTCACAGGTTGTCATAAAAATGATGAACCTGTTCCGAATGACAGTGTATCTGCGGAAACACGTTCGATTAACAATTTTATCTTAGACAATATGAAATATTATTACCTCTGGGCCGATTTTATTCCTGGTAATCTTAACCCCAATACGGAACCGGATCCAAGGGCATTTTTCAATAAGATGTTATATACCACCGATGATAAGTGGTCCTATATTACCGATGATTACCAGGGTCTTATCAATTCTTTCCAGGGAGTAAATCAAACATTCGGCTACCAATTCAAACTTTTCCGGGAACAATCCGGAGATAATATATTCGGAATTATTGAATATGTTCTACCCGGTTCACCCGCCGACAGCGCAGGGATAAAAAGAGGCGATATATTTATCTCTGTAAATAATACTTTATTAAACACAACTAATTATAAGGATCTTTTATTTGGAGTGACCCATTATACTCTTGGATTTGCCGACCTTGTGGATAATTCAATCACTCCGAACGGTAAATCTTCAGAATTAAATGCTGTCACATTTCAGGAGGATCCCATTTTTTATACCCACGTCTATAATGTGGGAGGGGAAAAGATCGGATACCTGGTTTATAACCAGTTTATTTCAAATTATGATGATGAATTGAAATCGGTTTTCCTCGATTTTAAATCCCAGGGTATCAATGATCTTGTCCTTGATTTCCGATATGATCCGGGTGGTTCGGTGAATACCGCCGAGATCATGGCCAGTATGATAGCACCCCGGGAGGTTGTAAGCCAGCAAAAAGTATTTGCCAAATATATATGGAACAGCACCTTAAATGATTATATCGTTAAGAAGGAAGGATCCGATTCCAGGAATCTTATATTAAAGTTCTTTACGGATGAATTGCCCGAAAACCTTAACCTTAAGCGGGTATACGTCATCATAACCGGTAACACGGCTTCGGCCAGTGAACTGGTAATCAATGCCTTAAAGCCCTATATGACCGTGTATACCATTGGTTCCAATTCGGTTGGAAAATATACCGCTTCCATAACTTTACACGATCAGACAAAATCCTATAATTGGGCCATTCAACCCATTGTCGTTAAATTGGCAAACGCGAATGATGTAAGCGATTATAAAAACGGGTTTACACCCGATTTTGCAGCGGATGATGATTACTTTTCCGAACTGGGCAGCCTGAATGAAAATATGCTGGCCACGGCAATATCCCAGATAACCGGGATACCGGTGGGCCAATTAGCCAGGGTAAAAGAAATTTCCAATCTGAAGAAATACCTGCCCATCGTTGCCGGATCAATGAAACCGGTAGATGGGATGCAACGGATGTATATCGATCAGGTGCCGTTTCAAAAAGAAGCCTTCTAAGTTGAATATTTCATATATTTTATTAATTTCCGTGCATTCACTCAAATAGTCGTACCAAAAGTGAAGAATGAATTAATGCCCCATGAAGGTTTGCCCGGGAATAAAAGATATTATGAGAAAAGGGTTGAATAAAAAGCCGTATATATTCTGCTTATTTTTTTTACTATCCTGCAGTAAAGATAAAAGCCTTGATGGACCTTTTAATTTTGTTTTTGTAGAGAACCCCAATCTATTAAAAGATTATATGGAAAATAATACGGTTTTGTATGACTTCACCTACAATAATAAAAATAACCTTACCGAAAATAATATCTATAATCCCGAGGGAACCACAACCTACGATTTTATTTATGATCAGGAGAACCGGCCGGATACCATTGCCGTGAAAACACCATCCTATAATTATTACCTTATTCCCGCCTACCAGGATACGCTTCTTTTGGAACTTGATGCCTATTATAATAATCAATTTGAATTTAAATATGTCTTCCGCTATGACAGTATCGGGAGGATACGACAAGTGTCAAGATACGGTAATTCCCTGAACCTGTTTGCCAACTCCCTTTTTACATGGGAAGGGAATAATATTAAAAAGTATGAAATACAATTTCTTTATGTATCCCCGCCCATCATTTATGATTATGAATACGAATATGATAACAAAATAAACCCTTTCAGGAAAGTGTATAAAGGTTTTAATTATAACCTGATTGAATACCTTCCGATTTCGGAAAATAACTGGGTTTCAATGATCGGGTATAATAAAGATTATCCTGACAATAAGCTTTCCGTAAAAAATGTTTTCGATTACACCGGGCCCGGCTACCCTTTTGTAAAAAGCATATCTGCCACCTCCTATTCAGGTACGGTGACAGATATTTATGCTGAGTATCATTACTAATTCAGCTTTTTCTTTTGCGGATCATAATATCGCCGTTAAAATTCTTAAAGGACATTAAGGGGCCGCCTCCGTTAATGGTGCCGTTTACCCACGCTTCCATGGAGATTTTATATTCCCCGGATTCCTGCTTGTTTTCCACCTTGGGGGGAGTTTTGTTAATCTTCATATCAAAATCGGTATAGATGTCGCCCTGGTCCGATTTCAATTTCAAGGAAGCCTTGGTATCCGCCGGCAAGGTAACATCGATATCGCCATTAAAGGTGCTGAATGCCATTGGGGTATTTTCTGCAACCTTTACAAAACTCGCTTTTATATCTCCGTTGGTGGTATTGACGACGGCAGAGCCGGATATATTAATGAGGGATATGCCTCCGTTAACATGGTTAACATCCATATTTCCGTCTACGTTTTCAACATAAATATCCCCGTCATTTATATCCTGTAATTTCAGGTTGAATGTCTTTGGGACCTGTATTTCCAGGTAGACGCTTTTATTCATGTTACTGGAAGATACTTTAACTACGTTGTTGTCTTCCCTGGCCGTAATTCCAATTGAATTATTGGGGATCTTTTTCAAGCCGTCTCTCGTATCGTCCTCATCTTCATATTTTTTCTGATCCGTGGACACTTTGATAATAACGTCTTTCCCGGCATACCCGGTCACTTTAATTGAACCGTTCTGAAGACTCAGATCCAGCGTTCCTGTTTTGGAAGGATCCGATAAAGGAACAACCAGTTGCTGGCCGTTGTCCTGGCCAAATACGAAGCTGTTTGAAATAATAGTAATGATTAAAATTATTCCGGTTTTAACAAGATTTTTCATGATAAAGTTTTTAAATCGAATTTCAGTATTTTATTAATTCTCATTTTTCAGTTTCCGGATATAGATATTTCCGTTAAAGGTTTCAAAGTCAAGATTTACACCACCGTTACCAACCCTTACACCGGTTTTTTTGTCGATTTTAAAGGCTGTTCCATGCCCTCCGGAATTTGCGGATACCAGTGTGGAAAGCGGTAACATGGTGTAGTCGAAATCTGTGTAATAATTCCCGTTGAAAGTTTTAAAACTCAGATCGGCCGAAAGATCCGGCGGGAAATAGACCGTAAGTTTGCCGTTAAGCGTATAGAATTTTGAATATTCATTGGGATTGCCGGCATAACGGATTAATACGTCACCGTTGATGGTATTTACATTGGCCGGACCTTTGACGGAGGTCATGGTAATTCCACCATTTACATTTCCGATATGCATTGAACCGTTGATATTATTTATATCCACATCGCCTTTATTAACCGTGGATAGCAGAAGGTTAATATTTTCCGGAACCTTGATGGTAATATCAAAAGTATAATCCCCGTCGAAATCACAATCATTGCCGTAATGACGATTATGATACCCGCAATTACATTTGCAGATTCCGTCGATATAAGTTTCAATTGTATCGTCTTTTAATTGGGTCACTAATTTTAACCGGTCCCAGAGTTTATCCAGTTCCGTTTTATCGGAGGCTTTTACCCACTTATTAACTGTAAATAATACCTTCGTTCCGTCATAACCCTGCACATGAATGAAACCATTTACATTGTCAACCCACAGCGTAACGGGCATAGTGCCGGTAAGTGCAATTTCCCTGGTTATAGTTTCCTGCCTTTCCTGGGCAACAGCAACATAAGTTATAAAAACCAGTATAAAGAATAATGAATTTTTCATTGTTGTAATTTTAATTATCAGCTCATTTTTTTTATGCTGTCCCTCAATTTGTTTTTGACTGCGTCGTTCAGATTTTTTTCGTTCAGAAGGGACCTTAATTTTTCAATTGAACTTTTTTCCTGTAACGAAACCAAAACATCGGCCAGGCTTACCAGTACCATTGGTGATTCCTGGTAGGAGAGGGCCACCACCAGACCTTTCCTGACCCTGGGGTAACCTGAATATTTATACAAGGCATCAATGGCGGACAGACGGACATTGATATTTTCATCATGGTCCAAAGTGTTTAATAATGCATCGATCACCGTGTCATCCGCTTTGTGCATCCGGCTGGTAAGGTCGACTGCCTTCAACCGGTCGGATGCTTCCGGATTCTTCAGCAAATTGATCATCAGCATTTCATGAACCTGGTAAACTTCCTCGCTTAACCGGGAAATCTGTTCCTTATTATGGCCCCCGTTGACCAGGTATCCGATAAAGAAACCTGCAAAGATCAGGAGTACCGCCAGCACCGGCTGTAAGGCCCAATCCCAGACAAATGCATTCCTGATCCGTTCCATTATTTCCCGTATGCGGTTCCTGCTTTGTTTCCTGATCTTCTCATCCAGCATGGCATAGAATTTTCTATTCATATCCTCTGCGGGTCCGGGAATGACGATATCATCAAGTCGCTTATCCAGGTTCATCAAACCCGGAAAGTCTACGGGGCTGAGCAGGCCATTTTCAATCAGATCCTCAATCTCGTTGAGCTCATTTTCATTCAATTCCCCGGAATTGAATTTTTCGATTAATAATCGGATTCTTTCCTTATCCATGACTTTTTCTGATAGTTTCAAAAATTATTTTAAGATCTTTCAAGGCCCTGAAAACCTTTATTTTAACCGTGTTTTCACTACAATTTAAAATCAGCCCAATATCTTTATATTTCATGCCGTTTAATTTGCTCAGCGTTATCAATTCCCTCTTGTCCTGCGGCAATCTGTCAATCGCATTATTCAGAGTTTTTAGATCATCGTCCTTTTTAACGGAGGCATTATCTTCCCCGAACCCGGAAAGATTTTCATGCTTTTGATTTAACCTGTCGTTTAGTACATGTCTTTTATTTCTTCTGAAATATTCATGATTTACATTCCGCGCGATATGAAACATCCAGATCTTGAATTCACCGTCGCCGCGGAATGTATGCCTGTAATTCAATATCCTGACAAATACATTCTGAACGAGGTCTTTACTCAGGCTTTCGTCGAAATTCATGCGGTAGAAGAACGCGAACAGTACTTTTTTATACCGTTCATAAAGAGGGCCCAGTTTATCCAGGTTTCCTTCTTTAACCATAAACATCAATTCATTATCGGAAACGGTTTCCAAGATCTGTAACAATAAGCTCGCTTATAAGTGAATTCAGTAAGGTAAATTACAATTAAAGGAAATGGTTACAGGTTGGAGGAAGGTTTTTTTTCTTCTAAAACAGGCTGCTGGTTTTTATATAATAAAAAAAGCGAAGGGAATGCCCTTCGCTTTAATGGGAAGATTTCAGGTCAGGATTTCAATGAATGGGTAGCGTCATCCCATACAACTTTGGCCCCCCTGAAATAAGATTCATTGGCCATATGACAGGCAATGGCCGCATGATTTCCAAAAACGGCATCTTCCACGACATTTTTACGCGATTTGACCGCCTGGAAAAAATTATAGATATGAGGAGTCATGTCGTCCCAATCATGACCGTTGTAATTAATATCATCACTTACAGGTTCCTGGCCCGGCGTCACGGCATGTTCCGCATACCACTGTTTATAATATTCGTCCCTCATTTTCTGGGGGAAGCCTCCTGCATAATAACTGGGGGCGGTATCCACTCCCTTTTGCGGGGAATGACGGAGATTGAATTCACTGGTATCCAGGATGCCCTTGGGACCCATAAAGCGGGCAAGCTCAGGGGACTCGGTGCCGAGGCCCAGGCGTACATATACGGGAATTCCATGATAATCAAATAACACCGTATGGATATCAGGCATGTTTCTGCCGTCTTTCCAGCGGAAAATGCCTCCCAATGCCTGTGCACTTCTTGGAATTTCATTCCACCCCAGGGTGAACATCATTCCGCTGAGAAGATGGACCATCAAGTCGCCTCCGACGCCGGTTCCATATTCCTTCCAGCAACGCCAGCGGGCAAAATGATATTTATTGAATGGAATTTTCGGCGCATCATTGAGCCAGGTATCCCAATCCAGGTTCTCCGGTGACAGGTCGAGTGGGGGAGGATACTCCCAGGCGCCGGTGGGGTCGTTCCTGCCGAGGGTTAATTCCACGTTTTCCACATCGCCGATAGCGCCGGCTGAGTAGAGTTCCCGCGCTTTTTCGCATAAGTTGGAACTGACTCTTTGCGATCCGATCTGCACAATACGGTTATTTTTCTTGGCTGCATCCACCATTTCAAATCCTTCAGGAATTTTGTGCGACATGGGTTTTTCACAATAAATATCCTTCCCTGCATTACAGGCATCCACGACCACTCTTTTATGCCAGTGATCCGGCACAGCCGCAATAATACAATCGATGTCCTTGCGATCCAGAAGTTCATGGTAATGTCTTGTTGTAAAAAGGTTCGGATTACCGGTGAGTTCCTTGGCAAGGGTATGCCGGCCATCATAAAGCTCTGCAGCCCCGACGCATTCCGCCCCCGGGATCTTTAAGGCATCCGGTAAAAGGCCGGAACCCTGCATACCCACACCGATCATGGCGAATCGAAGGGTATCGCTCGCAGCTACTTTCTTTTTAGAGAATGACGTATACGGTTTTGCTTCAAGCCGAATAGTATTGGCCGCCAGAAATCCGCCCACCGCCAGTGTGCTGGTCCTTAAAAATTTCCGGCGTGAAAAATCATTTTTCATAGTACTTATAGTTTAAAAATTCAACCTTTAAATAGAGACTTGTTATTTTTTAGGGAGTGAACGGATGGCCACTTCCTTAAAATAAACAATGTCATTTTTACTGTGATTCTGTAATCCGAACCAACCGGAATCCGGGCGAGTGCCACGCTGAGGTTCGAAAGAAAATTCTTTCGGAGGAACCGGATCGCCTTCCGTATAATCCGTTACTTTTTGTCCGTTTACTACCACTACGGTATGGGGGCCATCGAGCGTGATCACCATGGTATTCCATTCCGGCCCGGGTTTCCCTGCCAAAGCCAACGGCTTGGTTAAGGAATAAAGAGTTCCTGTTACATGATATTCATTTTCACTGGGCTTTGATCTTTCCGGGTGATTATCAATCTGTACCTCATAACCATAATTAACCGGCATCCATTCTTCCCTGGGTTCTACCGGGATTCGGATAAATACACCTGAATTGTCATTTTCATCCCTCATCCTATAAACCACTTTGATCTGGCAATTGCCTACTTTCCCCCCGGTCCAGTATAATAATCCCATTCCACCTCTCGTGTGGATTTCCCCGTTCACGACAACATCGGAATCCGGGCCTACATGTTTCCAGCCATTCAGGTCCTTTCCGTCAAATAGTTCCTGCCACTGACCCGTATCACTGCTTACGGTCGGCGGGGTATTCATGCTTGTTGCGCTGCTATCCGTGGCAGTACTTTCTCCCGACTTTTTTGCATTACAGGAATAAAGAGATAAGGATAAAACGGTTAAAAAGCTGATTGCGTTAATTATCATCAATCGCACATCATATTTTTTCATTGTATTATGAAGTTAAGTGTTGTTAAAAATATTTGAATACTATAAAATTAAAGCCGTTGTGTGTAAAGAAACGGCCCGGCAATATAAAAAAAATCAGATTAGCGGCAAAGTAACATGAAAATTCGTTGGTTTTTTTAAAGTTACGAGAGTTATACTTCCCCCCAGCTTTTTGGCGGCCAGCCGGGCCTGGTATAAACCGAGCCCTGCCCCCCGGATTTCACTGGCAGTGGAGAAAATTCCGAAAATTTTATCATGCACCGAAGGATCAATCCCGATTCCGTTATCGATAAAATCGAGATCAAGGCGGCCGTTTTTTACTATTTGTAATTCGACTTTTGGATTATCTTCCCTGTGATCGTAAAATTTAAAGGCATTTTCCAGGAGGTTATTGAGAATTGTATAAAACAATATCCTGTCGGAATTGATTTTTAAGGTCATATCCCCATTGAAGATAAAGTCAATTTCAGGGACTACGGCCAGATTTTTCCGGATCTTGTCAACCACCTCGTGTGCAATATTTGAAGCATTTAATTCGCAAAATTCCGCCACCTGGCTGTTAATCAGGCTCACATTGGTTAAGCGGGTAATTATTTCATTAACCTTATTGGTGGTAAAATCCATTTGCTCCAGCCACTGTTCTGTTATTTTACCGGGACCATCAATCCTGGCAATGCCGTTCAGGCCCATTAACGTGGCAATCGGTCCCCTGATATCATGGGAAGTTCGATAAAGGAAGGTATCCAGTTCATTTCTCGACCTGACCAGCATATTATTGGTTTCCGACAACTCCCTGGTTTTTATACTAACCATATCATCGAGGCGATGAGTAAGCTGCTTTCGTAAGGCTAATGCCCGGTAGGAAAAGAAAAGAATGATAATCAACAGGATTATTCCCGTACTGCTGAAAAAGGCAAACTGCCGGTTCCGTTCAAGTTTGGTTTCTTTTTCCTGTAGTTCTTGTTTGTTTTGCAGTTCGTGAAAATCAATGAGGTCGTTAATAATGTTACGGGATTGATCGGCATTGAAAATGCTGTCCTTTAATTCGACCATTTTGTTTTTGTAAATAAGTGCCTCTTTATAATTTTCTGTTTTCTGGTAGACTTTTGAATAATAATTTAAAATAGAAATGTAACTTCTACGATCATGCAATTTTACTAATATATCATTTGCACTATCCAAATACATTTTTGTTGTGTCGTAATTTTTTTCATTATAATAAATTTTAGCTTCGGAGTTATAAATTGAAAATATTCTGTAATTATCACTAGCTTTTTTAGCTTTAATTAAAGCCTTATTTAATAATAATTTAGCACTATCAAGTTTATTTAGATACAGTAAGGAGAGGCCAATTCCATAACTACAGAATGAAGATATTCTAAGATCTCGTTTTGGGAATTTATCTATAACATAGGTATAAATTTTTGCAGCCTCGATATATTTTTTTAAATCAATATAACACAAACCAACATTGCAATAATTAATTTCTAATCCATAAACTATCCCATTATCATTTTTTATTCTTATACAGTTTAAAAAATTTTTTAATGCATCTCTGTGATTACCAAGAATTTGATATACAGTTGCCATATTATTATATGCAATCGCTTCATCCCAAGGCTGTTTAAATTTTATCGCATATTCTATTTCCTTTAAATAATATTCTAATGATATATCATATTGTTCTTTATTGCTGTTTAGCCACCCTAAATCATTAATCATCATTAAAATTCCAATGTGATAATTTATTTTTTGTGCGATGTCAAGACCTTTCTTATAATACTGATTGGCTTGATTATAATCGCCTTTATCTGATGACAAAAAACCCAATGCGTGAAGGCTTTTGACATATATTTTTTTGTGATCAAATTTTTGGGAGAGAGAATAAACTTTGTTTGCAAAATAGAGGGCTGAGTCCGGATTGTTATATT
>CAYNCU010000161.1:0-9738 GCA_964395765.1 uncultured Roseivirgaceae bacterium
CCCCCTGGTCGGACGAGCCTCCCTGGTCGGACGAACCCCCCTGGTCGGACGAGCCTCCCTGGTCGGACGAACCCCCC
This sequence comes from uncultured Roseivirgaceae bacterium, assembly GCA_964395765.1. Taxonomy (GTDB): domain Bacteria; phylum Bacteroidota; class Bacteroidia; order Cytophagales; family Cyclobacteriaceae; genus DATDPY01. The sequence goes on from CAYNCU010000161.1 coordinate 78, forward strand.
TGGTCGGACGAGCCCCCCTGGTCGGACCAGTCCCATTGGTCGGACCAGTCCCACTCCAGACTCTAATGACATAACCGTTATTAAATGTTTATTTTTTGACTTATAAGGAGATCTTTAATAGTTTACCTGTTTATTAATTTCAACCAGTTAAATATTACAGCTATGAACTTTCAACCTAAATTGCTTTACCATATCTATAATCGGGGTAATAACAGGCAACAGTTATTTTATTCAAGAGAACATTATTTAGTTTTTTTAAGTAAAATCCGGAAAATCCTTCTGGAATACTGTGAATTACTGGCCTATTGCCTGATGCCTAATCATTATCATTTAATGGTTTGCACCCATGAAATACTGGAAGGGCATGAATTCAGGATTCCTTTTAAAAAAGATATATTATATCACCCTCTGGTAAGAAAAATAGGAACACTTCAGAGTTCTTATACCAGAATATTGAATAACGAAATGCAGAGAACCGGCTCCCTTTTTCAACAAAAGGCTAAAAGTAAATTATTGAATGAAGATCCTGATTACCCGATTATTTGTTTTCATTATCTGCATCGTAATCCTGCCCTGGCTGATTTGATTAAATTGATATATCAATGGGAATTTTCGTCGTATTTAGATTATGCCGGCTATCGGAATGATGATCTTGTAAATAAAAAATTGGCCGCAGAATTACTTGGTATTCCACTTGATCCTATTAAATTCCAAAAAGAGTCAGGACTCTATATGCTGAATGATACATCGGTTATTTTTTAATATTTTGATTGTTAAACAATCAGGATTTCCTTCACCGACACCTCATTTAAAGCCATGCATGGAGAAAATAATTTACCGTATCTTTGGGATTTAAAATTCCTTATTTTAATGAAAAGATTACTCAGCTATTTTCTTCAAGGCCTGCTCTACCTTGCCCCGATCGGGATCACTGTTTACATTATTTTCCAGGTTATCGTTTTTTTCGATGGTTTTCTAAGGGATATCCTTGACGGCATCATTGGTTTTCACATCCCCGGACTGGGTCTCATCATCATGATTTTATTCATCACCTTCCTGGGATATATCGGGCAAACCATCATTGCCCGTCCTTTCAGGATATTCTTCCGCCGGATCCTGCACAGGCTCCCTCTTATCGAATTGATTTATTCAGCGATCAATGACTTTTTCTCCGCGGTGGTAGGAAAGGAAAAGAAATTCAATAAGCCGGTTATGGTAAGGATCAGCAGTGAACCGGTGGTTGAAAGGTTGGGATTTATTACGGAGGACGATCTGAAAAAATTCGGATTAAATGATAAAATCGCCGTGCTCTTCCCTTTCAGTTATACTTTCTCAGGCGAAATGCTTATTGTGCCGGTAAGTGAAGTAAAAACACTGAACCTTCCTGCCAGGGAAGTGATGAAATTCATTGTTTCCGGAGGCGTAGCCGAAGTAAATGAAAATGTTAAAGGAAGATATGGAAGACAATAAAAAGGGATTTATTTTAAGCCTGAAAGTTCCTATCACCCAAGGAACCAAGGTCCAAAGCGGCTACTCTCATTTTATTATCAGAACTTCTTAATCAATTCCAGTTCCTCTCCAGGAATTTCACCCAGTTATTGTACATGATATTTTTAATATCACTTTCGGAATAACCCCGCGTTTTCAGCAAGCCGGGTATTTTCTGCAGATCGGAAATTGTTTCAAGATCCGAAGGGCATTGTTCCTTTCCGAAAGCACCGTCAAGGTCGGTGCCGATAGCCACATGATCGGAGTTGCCGATCAATTGGCAGTAATAATCGATGTGATCGATTACTGAGGATAATGTAACATTTCGTTTTAACGGGGTATCATTTCCCCGGATCCAATCGGGCGCCAGCATCCAGGCATCCATAGCGACGCCGATCACCGCTTTCCTTTCTACCAGGGCCATCACCTGGTCATCGCTGAATTGCCGGTTATGCGGAACCAGGGCGCGGGAATTATTATGACTGGCCCAGACCGGTCCGTCGAAATTATCCAGGGCCTCCCAGAAACTCACGTCGCAGAGATGGGTGGCATCCAGGATTATTCCCAGCCGTTCCATTTCTGCCAGGAGTTCTTTCCCTTTTTGCCCAAGTCCCCCAATTGAATCTGTGCCGTGGGCATAGGTGCCGGGACCATAGTGCGCAGGGCCGACAGCCCTTAATCCAGCATCGAAATTTTTTTCCAGGTAGGAGAGATCCACGATAGAATCCGCTCCTTCGAGGCTAAGGATATAACCTACCGGTAGATTATTATTTTCACCGGAGTTTATCCATTTATCGACATGCTTTTTGAGGCCTTCTTTATTTTTAATCTGAACCAATTCGCCTCCGGCTTCCATAGTTTTGTACCATGAGAGTTGTCCCTGGGTTTGTGCCCATGCCTGTTCCGGCGAGTTCCATCCCGGAATCGGGTTTCCCGGTTTTACATAACGGGCAATCAGGGTGGCCATACAAATTCCAATATTCCCTTTTCTCATTTCCGGCAAGGCAACGGTTCCCCTTCCCCTGTCAGGCTTATCATTCATCCCCTTTTCACTGATCCGGATTTCCAACGCCGAATGACGAAGATCGCGATTCCATTCCATTGCATTCATGGCCAGGTCAAGATGCCCGTCGAAAATTAATGGTACGCTTTTTCCCATGTTGTCAATGATTTATCATCCTGTCCCTGGCGATTACCCGCCATGTCTTTGTATATTTTGATTTTTCGATAACGAATACTCTTTCAAATAATGCGGTGGTCGGACATATATGATGCGGAACGCCGTAGAAGACGTCACCGATATTAAATTGATCGCCATCCTCAACTTTTACTACAAGGTGTTCTTCACTTTGTCCGGTGAGTTCGGCATTTTGAAGGTTAAGGAAAGTTACCCGGTTATTCAAGGGGTTTTCGGATGCGATGGATTTATGGCCGAGATCAAGGCAAAGTAAGCCCGGACCCGGTTTTGAAATTACACGGGTTGCGACTATCGCAGCAAATTCAAAATTCAGGTCATCGAATGCCTGGTCATATCCCCAATCCCAGAAAAGCGTAGTGCCCGGGCTGCAGTTTACATTTTCTCTTTTAGCATGAATGGGAAAAGACGGCGTACCTCCGGCAACAATTTCAGGATCAATACTGAATTTTTCCCTGATTTTTTCAGCGAGTTCCTTAACCGCAATGAATTCATTATCGCATTGTTTTTTCCTTTCCATGAAATTACTATAACGGATATGACCGTCATAAACATGGAGCCCTACCGGATTAAGCCCCTGTGCGTTCCATGCTTGCTCAAAGATTGCAAATGCCCCGGATGGGTTTACTCCGGTGCGGTGATTACCCGAATCAATGTCTACAAACACATTGATCAAATTTCTGCCTTTAGTAAAGAAGGAGGATAAATCGTCCAGAACCTGCAGGTTATCGACCAGGGTTGAATATCTGGTTTTCGGGTAAAAACGGGTCAGGTTAAAAAGTCGGCCTATTTTAGGTCCTACCGGTTGATAGGCAAGAAGTACATCAGGCGCCTTGGCCATTCCCAGCATTTCCGCTTCGGCGATGGTGGCACATTTGAATTTTTTAATGCCTGCCTCCATCTGCATTTTTACTACTTCGGACATTTTATAGGTCTTCACATGCGGTCGAAGCTTGTCAGGACTTCCGGCAATGCGGATCATGGTTGAAATATTATTCCTGATCCTTTCCGGGTAAACAAGCAAGGCTGGCGTATCGATTTCGCTAATGTTGGAGACTTTATACCAATCGTTGGATTGATCCATAAAAATCAATTTTAATTTTTCCCGATTACAGGCTAAAATTTCCTGTTTATCAAATCAATTCAAAAACCGCCTCAATTTCAACGGTAATATTTTCGGGCAGACTTCCCATTCCCACGGCACTTCTCACGCCAGCGCCGTTTTCTTCGCCGAAAATTTCCACAAATAATTCGCTGCATCCGTTTATTACGTAAGGATGTCGTTCAAAATCATTCGTGGCATTAACCATTCCAAGTACCTTAATTACCCTTTTGATTTTGTTCAAGGTACCCAGGTTTGTTTTGAGTGTCGACAATATTGCCAGGCCGACTTGTCTTGCCGCCGCTTTGGCTTGGTCGGCATCGAGGTCCGATCCGGCGCAGCCTTTAATCAGGCTTCCGTTGTCAAGTATGGGTCCATGGCCTGATACATAGGCCAGGTTTCCGGATATCAGGAAAGGTTTATAGACTCCTTTGGGAGCAGGTGGCGGAGGAAGTTTTATTCCGTTTTTTGTTAGTATTTCGTCGGGACTTAATGAGCTCATAAAATTTTATTTTCTAGTTTTAAAATGAAAATTATTCGAAGAATTGTCAACTTCTCTAAGATAATCAATCTAATATTTCCATCCCAATAAAAACCGGGGATGAATTTCAGGCTGGCCTGAGTTTAAAAAATGTTTATACCATAAGCGGCGATCAGAATTTCACCCGGAAAATTTATTCAACCAGGGACTTTATCTTTTCGTCACATAAAAATATTCAATATTAAAACCATCCCCAAGCCTGTAAATGAAAGTATTGTTTCCATCAACGACCAGGTTTTGATGGTATCCCAAATGCTCAAATTGAAGTATTCCTTAAAAAGCCAGAAACCTGAGTCGTTCACATGTGAAAATATTATACTTCCCGAACCTACGGCTAGCACCATTAACATCGGGTTGGCGCCTGTTTGAACTACCAGGGGGGCAATAATGCCCGCCGTTGTCAAACCGGCCACAGTTGCCGAGCCTATGGCGATACGGATCACTGCTGCCATTGCCCAGCCAAGCAGGAGAGGCGAAAGGTCAAGATCCTTCAGTATGCTTGCGAGATAACCATCAGTTCCGGTGCCGGTAAGTATTTCCTTTAATGCCCCCGCCCCGGCGATGGCCAGCATGATCATGGCGATGCTTTTTACCCCTTCAATCATGGAATTGGTAATCCCGGGGATTTTTTTATTCTGCCGGATACCCAGCGTATACATAGCCATTAGTACGGCAAGAATCAGGGCAATGTCGGGGTCGCCGATAAAATTCAGAAAAGACAGGAAGAACCCTTCTTTCAACCCCCACTGGTTGGCGGCGGAGGCAAGCACCATCAGGATCACAGGGAAGAGAGCCGTAAACAAGCTGTTATAAAAGCCGGGTAATTCTTCGTTCCTGAGCTCCCTTTTGTCGAAAAAAGCTTCCAGGGGGTTGGACTTTATCTTTTTCAGCAACAGGGCAAACAGGGGACCCCCGATCAGGATCATCGGAACGGAAATCACCATACCCCACAGGATGGTCTGGCCCATATCGGCGCCGAATCGCTGGACAAGAGCGGCAGGGGCCGGGTGCGGGGGAAGTATGCAATGGGTTACCGACAAGGCGGTTATCATGGGCATGCCCAGAAAAATAATCGGAGTTTTCGTACGGAAGGCGATTGTGAAAAGTATAGGTACCAGGATGACAAATCCTACCGAAAAAAAGAGAGGTATACCGATCAGGAACCCGGCGAGCAGCAGCGCCCATTGCACATGTCTGTCACCGAATTTTTCAATAAGGGTTATGGAGATACGCTGGGCCGCCCCGCTGTCGGCAACGATCTTACCCAGCATGGCCCCGAAACCGAGAATAATGGCCAGTGAACCCAAGGTTTCCCCGATGCCTTTTTCAATTGCCATACTTATTTTCATGGGATCCATGCCGCCGGCCAGGCCGACAAAAATGGCGACGATCATAAAAGATATGAAGGCGTCAATCTTGAAATATGCAGTCAGGACAATGAGGATCAACAAACCGATAATGAGGATAACTAATGGCATAATATTTATTATTTCAAGGCAAAATATGAAAGATGACCAATATATGAAATTTTATTAACGTAATAGTTTTTAAAACAGCTTGATGTTTAAAAATCAGAACTCCCGTATGCGGAATAAGAATTCAGGCATGATATTTAGTGTATATTTTTTATATGAATTGTTGAGTATGATTTCAACGATTAAAATTTATAAATAAAACTCTTGAATATGCGGATATTTCATGGTTTCATTATTTTTTACGGTAAAATTATTGTCCCTTCCCTTTTCCTGTCATTGGTTCTCGGACTGACGGGCAATTTTCTTTTCGGGTCATCATTGCTGAAGGGAGCGTCAATAGCCTACCTGTTCGGCAGCCTGCTGATTCACTACCTGATATATGAACTCGGGAGAAGTAATGAATATTATTTTTATTATAATATGGGTCTGAGTAAGCTGGTTTTATGGGGATTTACCCTGACGATAGGATTTGTAATTAATGTAATTATCATATTATGATGCCTGAACTCTATGCAGACAGTATATATAAATCTTTCCGGGGTAAACCAATCCTAACCGATATTTTTCTGCGTTGCCGGAAAGGTGAAATCATTGGCCTGCTGGGCAGGAACGGTGCGGGCAAATCAACCTTATTAAAAATAATTTTCGGTTGCCTGGAAGCTGAAAATAAATTCATACTCGCCAACGGGAAACCGGTTACCGGTATGATGAACAGAGTCAATAGAATTAATTACCTGCCCCAGCATACATTTCTGCCTGATCACGTGAAAATCAGAAATTTAATTAAATTATTATGCGGGAGAAAAGGCATGGAAATAATTGCGGAAAATAAAATGATCGGACCCTTACTAAGTAAAAAAAGCAGACAATTATCGGGCGGGGAAAAACGGCTGGTTGAAATTTTTGCAATAATTTATTCAAAGGCCGATTACATCCTGATTGATGAACCTTTCAACGGAATCAGCCCCTTGTTCAGAAATGATATTAAGCTGGCGCTCCGGGAGCAATCAAATCAAAAAGGCTTTATAATTACAGATCATGATTACCATAATATTATGGATATAGCAGGCCGGTTAATTCTCCTCCATGACGGAGGATTAAAAGAAATCCGGAGCCACGCCGATCTGCAAAGTCTGAATTATCTTCCCGGAAAGGAGGCTGTTAAAAAACCGTGATAATAGGAAGACGGGTGCAATCAATTACTCCCCTCTTTTTAACTCCGGATACTTTCGGAATCCTTGGATAGAAATTAGTTCCCAGTGTATTCAAGGGAATAATCAATGCCCGTTATCTTTCCTTCCTGGTCGGTGGCGACCAAAAAAGCGCTGAATTTATCGAAGAATTTTCCGCGTATGAATATCCATTGATTATCTTTTTTCAGGTGTTTTACCACGTCGCCTTCCTCTTCATCAAAAGGATATATTTTGTTAAGGGAGGCTTCAAATAATCGGGCTGAATTTTCGTCGTTCAACCGAAAATCCGGTCTTATGAACAAAGGCAGCTGTTCCGCCTTCATGTTCGTGGTAAATTCTTCCAGTTCTGCGAGATTGCCGTCTTTGATATTGAAATAATAGTTATTGCAAAGTGAATGACCGTTTTGTTCATTAAAACCTGCCTGTACCCGGTAAAAGGTACCTGTAAATACCCTGCTCAGGGTGTCGGCAGGAAGCAGGGTTTTTTCAGAAATTGTATTGCTCAATATATACTGATCGATGATCGATTGATCATCACTGGAAATATCCTGGGCGGACATAAGGAATGGGTATAACAACCCAAGGAGAATTAAAGGGATCTTTTTCATGATTTGAAAAATAAGTTGATGTTTATAAAAAGTAACTGAAATATGGAATGAAATTTATATTGCGTATTTCAATAATCAAAGGAACTTTAATAAATTTCCCAAATAATATTTTTCATTTACTTATGGGTCTCATCACAACAGAATCATGGAACCGTATTCCGGTGATCTTCATAAAACGGATCTATTAGCCGGCTTATTTGAAATTCCGCCGATCCAAAGGGATGAAAGCTGGAAAAGTGAATTTTTAAGTAATGTCGCAGACGCCAGTTTTGCCTGTGGCGATCCCCAGGTGATTGTCGGCCCTGACGGCTTCCTTTATTTTAACCTTATGATCCCTGAGCCTTATAAGGAATTTCAATGTTATGTTATCCGCCATATGAAGGATGATTTTCTGTTACATGAAGGATTCGGAGTTATCATTAATTCCAATAAGGAAAAACCGGATTGGGTATTTTCCTACGGGGATATTGTCAATTTTCATATGAACGGGGAATTTTATTCAAAACCCGATCCGGAAAAACCAGGGGTTGGCATGATTTCAAATGATAACACGGTAATGGCAGGACAACCTTCCGAAAATTTTTTACCCAAACAATGCCGGCGAGTAATAAAAAACTATCTTAAAAGCCTGGGTATGGATGAAGTCGGTATTTTATTAATACACCGGCCCGTTCCTTACGGCGCTTACCCGGAGCTCGTGTTTAAACTGACGGCAGAAAAGTTTATCAATGAAGCGGAATATGAAAGAGTGATGAAAAGCCTTTCCTGGTTTCTTCCCAGGCATTATACCTATGCCTCCGCAGAGGATTTCGGCTTGGCAGAAAGTTATGAGGATTTATAATCTTGAATGATAATGCCCGTAATAAGTAAAAAAATAAAAATTGCTTTCCTTGTTTTAGTAATTGTACAGGCTTTTCATTCAATCGAAGAATATATCTTTAAGCTTTACGATGTATTCCTGCCAGCGAAGATTATCAGCACTCTTTTTAACAGTAATCTTTCTGTTGGATTTCTAATATTTAATATTGCCCTAGTACTTTTTGGAATCTGGTGTTATTCAGGTCCGGTGCGTAATAGCAGACCATCCGCGTACTGGTTTTTAGGAATTTGGATTTTTATTGAAAGCATTAACGGGATCGGACACCCCGTTATTGCCATAATCAGGGGCCATTATTTCCCGGGTTTGTATACAGCTCCGATTTTGCTTATTGTTTCGATCTATCTGATCGTTCATTTAATGTCCTCAAATTCGCGCCTGGAATAAATAAATTAGATATTCACCGAAATAATCAATTCCCGGAAAATAGCAGTGTCCGGTTGAGCTCTCATAAATAACCACTCGGGCTTAAATAACAACCACTGTGCATTAATTATTTTTTAAGAAATGCATTTATGCAGAGTTTTAACCCATTATTTAAACTTAACCATTATGAAAACAGCAAACTTCAGCTCAATTAAATGCACGGTAAGTTTTATATTAATTTCCGGCATCCTGTTATTTACGCAGATTCCTGTAAATGCACAAAAGAAAAAAATCGATTATTTAGCCCTTAAAAAACTCCCTGCGGGGCTCAGGCTAAATGAACAAAGCCCTTATAGTTATGAAATGATCACCGACTATTATAATAACGATATCCTGGGGAACTTCATAAATAAAACAAGGGTTAAGGGAATATATACCCGGGGACTGGACAGCGGATACGTTCGTTGGAACGACGTTACCATTGCACAGGCAAGTGGAATTGACGAAGCCTTTCCACAGGGAGACAGACAGGATTATATGGAAAATTTTACCTATATTCCTTCCGAAAAAATGATGGGCAACGAACCCTACAGGAAATTCCCTGCTCTAAATGGAGTTTTCGCGAAAAATCTTGTCTGGGATGTTATTTCCTTTGAAGTTTTCGGGTGGACTTATTATGATTCCTTGCAGCTCAACATACCGTTTACGGCAAAAAGTATAAACGGAAAGGTAGACCTGGAGGGTCTGGGAACTTTTGAAAATAAAAATATTATTTTAACCTGGACAGGGATATCAACCATGAATAATAAGCCCTGT
>CAYNCU010000162.1:0-9523 GCA_964395765.1 uncultured Roseivirgaceae bacterium
TTCCGCTTTCTTACAACTTACCAGTAAGAATAAAATGAAAAAATACCAGAATCTTAAAGGCATAATAAAATTAAAAAATATTTAAATACCGGAAACCGGAATTTCAGAATTCAAAAATTAACGTTTATAAGTCAGGGTGATAACCCCTTCAACTTTCCCATCCGGGATATCCATACTTACTTTGTGTTGTGTAACAAGCATATTGTCTTTAAGCGTAAGTATTTCATAAACAGTGGTCTCCCCGTGTTCATCTGTCGTGGAAAATGATTTTGAGTTTTTCATCTCCCATGTGCCCCGTCCGTTGACCTTACCTTCAGGGTCACTGATAGTATAACTGCCATCCTTCGTAAGACTCAGTTGCCCGCCGATGTGCAAGGCCTTACCGCCTTCAATCATCGCTGAAATATCGGGCCCCTTAGTTTGTTTGAAATTAAATTCGGTCCCCGTCCAGGTGGCCACAAGACCCGGACCTTTTTGATTTGCAGAGTTGAAGGAAGAAAAAGCAATTGTCATTGCCAGCACAAGGAACAACGGCAGGAATCGGCCATTCAACAAGCGCTGTAATTTTGGTTTATCGATCATAATATTCTTTTTTGGGGTTTCAGATACTTAAAATTATTCATCGGATTTATTAATCAGGATGAATCACGTCTCCCGGTTTGCAAATTCATAGGATTTTTTTTAAACTGAAAGGTTTTTCTTCAAAAACCGGCTCTGTTCTTTATAACGGCCGGGAATTCATTAAAATGGAATGTTGCGGCATATAGTCAACATCGAAGGCTTTTCCAAAGCCGAATACCTGATGGCCTTTTTCGCCATCCTGTTCGGGTACATATCCTCCGAATACTTTGAAGGCTTCGGCCTGGTATTCCGCTACCGGAAAAATATCCGTTTCGCCTGGTCCTTCATCCTGTTTGCCCTGATCACCTTTTTCATGCTCTCCATTTACTGGTGGGACATGTGGGCAAGAAGTTACCAGGTGGAATTCAATTTCCTGAATTTCCTTGAGATCATGGTTTACCCGATGATCTATTATTTATTGTCGAACATCCTGTTCAGGGATCTTTCGCACAAAGATCTCGACAACCTGGATGAATATTTCTTCAACCGCAAAACGCTTGCCTTATCGGCTCTCGGCGCTTATTTTTTATATGACCTGGCAGCCAGTTATTATAAAACCGATTATATCTATACGTCCATCGGGCTGGCCTTTTGCCTATCCGGAATACTGATAAAAAATAAAACCTATTTCCGGGTTCTTCTGGTAGCCGGGTTAAGCCTTGTCCTGATTTATACCTTTCAAAGTTTTTTCAAACCCGCCCCGCCGGTCGCTGATGGGGAAAAGGCCATCAGTTATACCAAGATAGAACACCTGACCATTTTCGTATCCTTTATTTACGGTTTTGTGGTTGCCGTTTACCTGAAAGGCTGGAGCCTGCTGGTGAAGGACTGGAAAAGCCTGAAATATTCCTGGGGGCATCTTATCTGGACCTTGTTTTCCTTCATTATCCTTATTTCCGTCTGGTGGAATTCGTGGATCCGGAGCGGGTATATGGAAGATCAGCTGCTGTACTTCCAACTTTCCCTTCTGCCGCCGCTGATCCTGTATCTCATTTCGGTGGTACTATTCCCGGACTTCAAACTGGCCGAAACCATTGACCTGAAAGCCCATTTCGATAAAAACAGGAAACAGTTTTATTTCCTGTTCCTGCTTTACTTTCTTCTTAATACGGGATTGTCTCTTATCTTTAAGGATGCTTTGTTTATCGGCTGGACCATTCCTTTCAGGTTGTTGGCCATCATCATTACCGTTATAGCCCTTTTTATAAAAAATAAAAATTTTCACAGGGCCCTGCCTTATTTCGTCATTATCGTTTTTTTGGTTTACCTGGTTTTGAATAATTAAGGTAACTGTTTTTTTACTCTGCTAAATTAAATTGAAATTTTTTACGCGGGAATCCGACAATAATCAATTAAAAATAAAATGAATGTCATCCCCCGACTGGATACTTCGAGGCTTGAAGTGCAATTCCGATTTGCGCCTTCAAAACGAAGCGGAGGGGTGGATCCCACATTGTTTGGCAAGATCGTATTAAATGATATTCAATTTTATAAATCCTAACGGGATTCTTGTCTTATCAGATTCTTTCTAACCCATAGACAATTTAAAAAAGAGGCCCAATTTCCTATAAACTAAAAGGTCCTAATTTAAATTGCCGGTACTGTACTTCCACCTGCATCGTGCTTCCCGGGAATACCTTGAAAAATGCATACTGATTTCCTTTTATCGTATTTAATTTGAATTTCAATTCTTTTCCTTCAACCAGTATCTTAAGGACTTTTCTTTCTCCGAAACGGCCAGGTACATAAACGCCAAATTCCCTGTTGATGGAAACCGGGGCATGAATGGCAAAAGAAAGATTATTATTGTACCAGCGAAGGTTATTGAATTTCACGGAGTCCCTTGCCTTTAAAAAATCAAGCCACTCCATGGCCGTTAACATCGGAACTCCCTTTCTGCGGCAGTAATCGGCCGTTTTCTCCAGTTCGGCAAGATAGGGCTTGTTGGCATTCGAATTCGGGTGGAAAACCGCATTGACCACCGCATATTTTTCCCGGTAAAGGCTGCGGTCTACAAGGGTTCTATATCCGTTATAAATTCCCCCTTTGGTGTTCAGTTGTTCATCGACGATCTGGGTTTCGGATTGATAAATATCCAGTACATTCCCCTCCTCATCGGCAAATTTCATCGGGATCCCGCTGCCGGTGAAATATCCGAATCCCCCGATCCAGTCGGGACGCGTCACATCTTTTGAATTATCATATTTATAGGAGTTGCAATCCAGTTGTATCCCATGGGCCTGCTCGATGGCCGCCTGTCCGGCCCAGCCATACCAGACGATCCAGTGATTCCGCACTGTACTCAATGGATAGGAATTACCGTACACCTCCCTGAATTGATTTTGCATCACGGTAATGGTACTGTCCATATTTTCACGGGTAACATGGGCGGCATTTTTTGTATCGTCATAGTGAATGGCAATTTCGTTGCCATCTGCTTTCCACCGTTCCACAACTTCCGGTTTCAGCCCGGTACCGATGAGGTAAACCGTCATGTGCCCGCCTTTGGATTGCACCATCTTCAGTTCGCTGTCGATTTCCTTTTCATAAAAATCAGGGTCGCCGTTGTTTTCGCCGTCACAGGTCAGCAGAGCCACACATCGGCTGTCGCCGGGAAAATACCATAACCGTGGCAACGGCGGGTATCCGCTGTTCAGGTACTCAATAACATGCGATAGTAACCTCACCTGTTCATCTGCCTGTGGAATGGCAACCTTATCTTTATCGAGCCAGTTCTTTTCCCCATCTCTGCCCACGAACAGGTCGAGGTTGCGAAGGCCGTAAACGCCGTCCCGCTCCTGTCCTTTCCAGGCCGGGTTGCCCTGGTGAAGGTAAACCACACTCTCCGGCAGGTTGAATAAAATGGCCGCCGCTTTCCCTTTCCCGAAAGAATGAACGGTTACGGCGGGAAAACCGGTATCCTTTTCTTCTTCATCAAAGAGCGCGGCAATTTGTGCCGCGCCATTTAACCGGAACTCTTCTGCTTCCCCGTGATATTGCAGGCTTTCAACCGGCATGCCCCTACCCGCCTTCACTGCGGTATCGATTTTAAAATAGCCCTCCCGGATCGTTTGCCCGGTATATTTTATTCCCAGGATATCTTCGACATTTGCGTCGGGTTTAAAAAAAATCATTTTGCCACCCTTACGGATATACCATGACAGGTATTTTCTTTGCTTGTCCGTTAAGGCGTTTTCCGTGAGAATAACCAGATCGAATTTTTTCAGGTATTGACGCGAAAGATTTTTGTCGTTAAACGGCTGTTCTTCGTATTCCATAAATCCTTCCGTTCTTAATAATTCTTTCGTATAAAGCCCGAAGTTATTTTTCCCATAAAGGATCAGAATCGGCTTATGGACCCTGTTATAACTGCAACCTCCGGATATTAAGATCCACGATAACAAAAAAATGAACCTGAAGAATTTCATGCGATGTTTAATTTTAATAAGTATTCATTCCGGGTCGTTTATTTTCACCTGTCGCTCTGATTTTTCGTTTCAGCAAGAATCTGTGCGTATATATCCCTGGCTTTATGATACCGGGCTATCACTGTTTCCCTGTCATGCGTGAAATACCTGCTCCATGGTCCGCCGGTCTGAATATTTTGCAGGATGTTGTCGATCCATTTTATAAAATATTCTGCATCTTCGCTGCTCGCCCTGACCGGTTTATTTTTATAGACGATGTACACCGGTGCCGTATGCGACTGGTGGCCCTCGCCGTTCATCCGCCGGGCGCAGATCCACCCGCTTTCGTTAACTTGCATTGAATAGGTCATTTCGAGTGGATGGCCGGGCGTGGCTGAGCCCGTAAGGATGGAAACAACTTTGCCGTTATAAACAAGCTCAATTCTTCCCGAAGTTTCCTTTATGTCGGTCCATTTCACTTTTACATTTATTTTCCCTGGATCGGAGAACTCAATTTCATCACCGGGGGAATAATGATCATTTACCTTCAGGTCAAGAAATTCGGAATGGCCATGCGCTACCACCGTCCGGCCTTCCTTGATCCCGTCAATCCATTTGTCGTAGGTGAGCGACCCGTCTTTTACCTGTACATAAGTCAGTAACGTTCCGAGCGGCTCGCTGTTATTGCATGGGAAATCGGTACCTGCCGCCAAACCCAGGCGGAATCCGCAGTTCAGTAACTTATAATAGGCATGAATGGCCGCATCATTGATCCAGACGTCTTCAGCCACGAAATCGATGGTTCCCAAAGCCGCTTCTACGGGGTAGTCGATGGGGATACAGCAATTCAGTTCATTTTGGATGGAATCGTTGAGGTATTCCATATGGCAGAAGCCGCCGATAGCTCCCTGGCTTCTTGCCCATTCCAGTATCTTGAAGGGAGATTCATCCCAGATCTGGTGTGCTTCCTTCAATCCCAGTAAAACCAGATGGCCGCCCAGCGCCTGGTTTGAAAAATTCGAATAGGTGGCGTCCCAGTGCCATTCGGCATCCCAATGGACAATTCGCCCGGGGATTGACTGGGGAGCGTCACGCCCGTTGACCTTCTGCAGGTCGGTCGTCGGGTTTTGCACTTCACCGTTTCCCATATCCGCCAGAAGGGAAATGACAGATAGATTATTATCTTCCATCATCTGCGTGTACTTGTTTTCCGATAATATCGAAGTGCTGTCCGGAAGCTTCGTGTATTCCCCGCAGTTCCTGTGCACATGCATGTCGCCGGCATACCATCCTGTCGGCTCAGGTCGCAGTACGCCAGAGGAAGGAATTCCCGTGATCGTGAAAATACATTTTGCAGGAATATCGGCAGAAAATAAATTATCCATCGCATCAAAACTTTCTGCTTTGACTAGATTTTTAAGACTGTCGGTAACGTATAGGGTAAAGTTGTTAATTTCCGGTAAGTTGGAAAGTTTAATTGTAAGTCGCTCAGGATGGCCCATGAGGTTCATCCCCGTCACGCTTATCCGGCCTGACCTGGTATCGTAAAAACTGCTTACCGGCAATGACCGGGCTGTGTCATCGGTTCCGATCCGAACACTTCCCTCAGGAACGAATTTTGAAAATTGCGATAAGGCGTAGAAATGTTTTCTCGGCGAATAAATTTTATTTACACTGTCATAGGCTAATATGCCCCACAGGCTCCAGGTGCTGGGCGGGTGTTCGTAATAGCTGTCATATCCTTCCCAGACAATGGCACCTGAAGCGCCGCCATTCAGGAATTGCAATAAGTATTCCGAGCATTCTGCGGCGAATGAATAATTATAGGCGGTGACGATCCCGGCATCCAGGCCATCCCGCCAGGCATTCCATTCGGTTATCCAGAAATTTTTGTCTCTGAAGGGAGTTTTATCCAGGCTCTGCCTGATGTCCGTATATAATCCGCCGTAGCTGTGAAACCCAAGCGGGCCCGAATGATCCATTATGTCTTTTGAGGAAGCCAGCAGAGGAACATATTCCTGCAGGCTCTTATCCAGGGAAGCCGCGTCCGGAGAAACGATCTTTACATCTCCCAGGCCGGCTTCATCCATTCGCTGTACCAGTTTCTTTATGATGGTGAAATATTGCGAGGCGCCGACGGTAGGTCCCTCATTTTTGATGTCCGGCTCATTCATGGGGCCGAACTTCCCGAATTCCAGGTGACGGTGATACCGAGCATAGCTGAGCATGGTCACCAACATTTCGACATATTCATCTTCCATACCCGGCCGAATTGTCTCAAATCCCATCCATTTCGGAACCCTGCCCATGATGCTTATATCCAGGTTGCCTGTAATGCCTTTATGATTCAGGTAGGCAATCATATCCCAGGCTTTTTCAAATTTCGGAGAAGCGTAGAGACGGTTGTAATAATTCGAATCCGCAATGAAGGGGTTATCATTGTCATTTTTGTCTTCCCAGTTTTTTTCAGATTCTATGATCACCCGCCATAAATTCATGTGTGCCGAATCAATGAGCAGATCGATGGCCGGCTTGAGCTCGTCGTCATTCCAGCTTGCCGTGTTGGCATTCACCCCGATACCATCGAAATGCTGGAACCTCTTTGAACCGTTAAGCGTAACCGAAATACTGTCTTCTTTTTCAGGTATAAGATTGAACGATGTCAGCCATCCCATGCAAGGCAGCAGGAAGAGTAACAGCATCAGGAATAAAAAAATCTTATGATTATTATTCATATCTTAAAAATTTCAGTCACCCCCTTTAATAATTATCCTGCCCGGGCCGCTATGATTGACAATTAATGAATAGTCACCGTTTTCAAGTCTTCGCAGCGAATATCCTTCCTTTTCCCGCGATGAACTTAATTGCAATTCTTTTCCGTTTAAAGATATATCGGCGGGTAAAAAAGAAAGGTGTAAATATTCCTTTCCGCTTCCGGAAGGACTTGTGTATTCGATTTTATTTTTAACGTATATCACATGCGTTAAAACATTTCCGGAATAGAGAATATGATCCTCTCCCTTTGGTGTCCATTCAGGCATGCCGGCAAATGCCTGGTAAAACATTCGCGGTCCTTCACCATAACAATCCGACCACCAGCTCAGGATGCCTTTACTTACCGGGCTTTCGAAGGCCATGCCGTTATCATCATTGCAGTAGGACACCCAGTTCAGCGCCCGATAGGCTTTTTCACGGTACGAAGAATCGCCGGTGACCGCAAACCACCGGGCGCATTCGGCAGCATATCGGGCCGTCTGGTAATCCATTTTAATTAAAAAGGAATCCTGCTCCCCGACAATATTGGCACCGTACATCGTGGCCGGTTCGTCATCATAGCAGCGATCAACAAAATTGTCTTCAGTCCATTGGATCAATGCCGGAATATCTTTTTTCCATTGCGGGTCGAAATCCGGGTGATCGAAAAGGTACAGCGTGAAATTGCTGGCGCTCATGTTGCTTTTATAAGTATTGCTGTTAATATTATTATCGGTATGCCCGTCGGACCAGTAACCCGTTTGCAGGGGAAACTGTAAAAGAAATTTTTTCACTTTCCCGCATGCTGCTTTGTAATCAGCCGTATCTCCCAAACCGGACCTTACTAGTTCATCGAGCAGGCTGAAACAGCCCATCCAGTTGGCTCCGTATTGAGCAGTGATTTTTCCGTTGTTCAGAAGTACCCGGTAAGGCCAGGCCGACTTTTCCGCATTGCCTTCCCTGGCATGACGGGCCAGCGCATCGGCGACTTTGATGGCAGCTTCTAAATATTTTTTCTCGCCGTAATATTGGTACATCCGGAAATAGGTCAACCCCATGTCACCTGCATGGTCGACCTGGACTTCATATTCTGCGAACCTTCCGGCGCTGGTAAAGCCGCGGAACAGGGTATCGCCGGCATTGGTAGTCGTGAAGGGAAAATCCGGCCAGGCAAAATCCGGGGCGCTGATGCCGTGACCCAGGTCGTAGTCGATCATTTTTTTTACGATGTTCATGACGGACGAATCGCTGGTATAGGCATAATACAATCGTGCCGATTCGAACCAGTTGGGTATTTTCTCTGCCACATCGTTCATCCAGGTATCCGGCTCAAGGGTTCCGTCATGATCTTTAAAGGCGCAATAAAAATAATATTGTGGGTAGGAAGAACGCGGGGCCGGGCCTGGGCTCAAGGGGACATGGGTTTTAATAAAATTCCAGCGCAAGCGCAGAAAATTATCATAGGCCTTCCCCACCGGCATGATCCGAGGGATAATTTTACCCCACTTGTCGAGAATGATCTTATGGTGCGCCAGGGAATCCGGCGGTGAAATGCAGCAGTTTGCATTTCCTGCGAAAAGAGATGATGATACAAAAATTACAATAGAGAATAAAAATTTAACATTTGCCATGGCCGCATGAAAAATAAAATCAAGTTAAATATACCGGCCTTTCAATCCAATCAAGGGGTCATAATTATTATATAATTCAGCTTAAATTCTTAAACTATAAGCCGCCGGGCATTTTAAATTTAATGGATTGACATAAATCATCGGAAACTGGGAAAAGTATATTAATAATGTTAAACTTGATGTTTCCTGAATGGACAGGAAATATAAATTCCCGTCAATTTAAACCTGAACCTATGGAAGTCGAACCCTTTGTGATTGAACGGACCTTCAACGCATCGGCTGCGGAGATCTGGAAAGCAATCACCGATAAAAACGAAATGAAAAATTGGTACTTCGACCTGGAGGAATTCAGGCCGGAAGTAGGATTTGAATTCCGTTTTTCCGGTGGGCCAAGCCCTGAAAGGCAGTACTTACACATTTGCAGGATCGAAGAAGTGATCCCCAATAAGAGATTATCTCACACCTGGCGGTATGACGGTTATGCCGGGGTTTCCAGAGTTACCTTTGAACTATTCCCTGAAGGGGACAATACAAAATTGCGCCTGACCCATGAAGGGCTTGAAACATTTCCGCCAAACAACCCCGATCTGGCCAGGAAAAATTACGAAGCCGGCTGGACGGATATTATCGGGCGGTCGCTGAAGGAGTACCTGGATAAGAAATAGTTTACATTAATTTTATCAGATAAAAAAATTTTAACTGTAAAAGGCGCTGAAAGCGGCAAGATATCGTGGAGTAAAGTACGTTTTGTTGCCAAACAATTTTTCTACTGTTAGAAAGCCGGCATTTCGATTAAGGCCTTTTAATACATTTTATTTCAAAAATTAACTTTGTGCCCTCTGCGGTAAAGAACCAACTTATTGTTGTATACGAGTTACCCATTGTTGATTACTTTTCTATAGCGGTCCGACGAACTAAAGTCCCATTTCATTTATGAAATTTCATTGGATTAAATGTTTGTGTTTTCTAAAAAAGAAATCATTCCTATCCGTCTGACCACTTTTGGTTTTCATTGTGTCCTCCGTGTAACCCCGTTGACCATCGGGGCTTTGTGCCCATTGTGGTTAGATCCAACGCCTCGCCGGAGACGGGTTGCTTTTAGTTTGAGGT
>CAYNCU010000163.1:0-9492 GCA_964395765.1 uncultured Roseivirgaceae bacterium
ATTCCTCCGCCTTAAACATTTCAGTAAGTTTAAGTATTGAATCCTTAATGTCTTGTTCAGGAATTTCGGTCCCGAACATTTCATTCAGGCAACTTGTGATATCTTCCTCTTTTACCGGTTTGGAAGATACGAAAATCAGAGCCTCAATATGATTGGCAAGAAAATCCAAACTATTTGTTTTTCGCCAATTTAGCTTCGATGGAATGCATGGTATGCGGAACTGCTCTCAGCCTCTCTTTGCTGATCAGTTTCCCGGTATCAACACAGATACCGTAGGTACCGTTTTTTATCCGGATCAGTGCGCTTTCGAGGCTATTAATAAATTTTTGCTGTCTCGCGGCAAGCTGGCTCAGACTCTCCTTTTCCATCGTATCGGACCCGTCTTCAAGGAATTTACTTGAACCGGCAGTGTTATCCGTCCCGCTGTCATTGCTCCTGCTTAAGGATTCCTTGATATAATTCAGCTCTTTTCTGGCTTTATCAAGTTTTTCCAAGATAAGGGTTTCGAATTCGTTTAACTCCTTATCGGAGTACCTGGTTTTTTCTTCCTTGCTCATTATTTAATATATTTTATTAATATTCTTTACGAAAATTTTAAATGACAGTTTTAGCTCTTCCAGGATATTGAACCGCAAATTTCTCAATTTATATTCTATTTAAGAAAAAAAATTTCATAATTGGTATAAAATAAACTCAGAAACATGCGAAAGTCAGCCCTGGTTTTTCTCTTAATTGTGCTCCATACCGTTTTTTTACTGAATGCACAGAGCCCGGCAGGCCCTATAACTATCGTAATTCATGGGGGGGCCGGAACCATCCGGAAATCAGAACTTAGCCCTCAAATGGAAGCTCAGATTCGGGAAAAGCTGAAGGAGGCTTTAACAACAGGGTATCATGTGTTGGATACAGGAGGAACCTCGATAGAAGCTGTTATATCCACTATTAAAATTCTTGAAGATTCCCCGTTATTCAATGCAGGGAAAGGCGCTGTTTTTACCCATGAGGGGAAAAATGAACTGGATGCTGCCATTATGGACGGTGCAACATTGGAAGCCGGTGCCGTGGCAGGCGTTACGATTGTAAAGAACCCTATTACTGCCGCATACGCTGTAATGATGAAAACTCAGCATGTTCTTCTTGCCGGGAAAGGAGCCGATGAATTCGCAATACAACAGGGCCTTGATATTGTTGATCCCTCCTATTTTTATACCGAAAGAAGATATAAAAGCCTGCTTAAAGCAAAGCAAGAAGAAGAAGGTCATGGAAACATTGACACACCGGAACATAAATTCGGAACCGTAGGATGCGTTGCACTTGATCAATACGGGAACTTGGCAGCCGGAACTTCAACGGGCGGGTTGACCAATAAAAAATTCGGCAGGATTGGGGATTCTCCTATTATCGGTGCAGGAACGTATGCCGATAATAATACCTGTGCTATTTCAGCTACCGGGATCGGGGAATATTTCATGAGAAAGGTAGTTTCGTACGATATTGCAGCAAAAATGAAATACCTTGGAATGTCTCTGAAAGAAGCTGCCCAAAAAGAAATAATGGAGGAATTACCTTCCTTTGGGGGTAGTGGTGGCGTGATCGGTCTGGACAGGCAAGGCAATTTTACTATGGTTTTTAATACAGAAGGAATGTACAGGGGATTTATAAAAAAAGGCGGTGAACCGGAAATATTTTTTTACGGAGATCAGAAATGAGTTCCAATGGCTACTTTATCGAGAAAAGTTTTTTCCGTTCCATCCGGGTTATACACCTCAAATGAAATTATATAATATCCGGTCGCCGCAATTGATCCGTTTTCTTTCTTTCCATACCATATAAACGCCCCTGAAGTGGATAAAGAAACATTTTTAGCCAGGAAACGGACCAGGGAACCGTTAATATCGAATATTCTTAAATTGCCCACATAACCTGGTTTATTAAAATTGTAATAAATCTTAGTAAAGTCGGAAACGCCGGGATTATTCGGAAAAAAAACTTTAGGTTCTATATGTATATTATTTGATAAAATCGAATCTGGCGTGGAAACCGAATTCATTTTGCCAGGCGTCCCGAATCCGGATTGAGCAGATGCTGAATGCCAGTTGGCCGGATCATTTGAAGGACCATCCGGATTTATTCTTTCCAGCGAAACCCCGTTTACATCATTAAACAGGCTGAACTGCATATCCTGGGTGTAAGAGAATTTATCGATTATCCTGTCATCCGCGGAGTATAAAATTATTTCTCCAGCGTCATTGTTCATGACAGGCAGCTTGTTGATCTCGACTATATTTTCAGAATTACACTGCGGGTAATCATTAACGGTCCTGTTTTTATCGGTAGTAAATGCAAGAAATGCCCCCGGTTTGAGAATAAAGGGAATGGAAGATAGATAAGAATATGTTGAACTGTCGTCTGAATATTGGTTGGCAAAATGCCATTGATCAATATCAATGTATTTTTCCGATTGGTTATAGATTTCTATATAATCCACGCCACCGGGAAAAGGATTGAATAAAATTTCATTAATGACGAGGTCAAGACTGTCAGCTTTGGAGGGCAGGGAAAACCCTTCCGATATAGGATTCCGGATTAAATTGCCCGCACAGTCAGTAACATTTTCGGCATCCAGCCGGTACGTCGTGGCCGGATCCAGTTGGGTATTCAGATGACAAATCATTTTATCAAGATCCGGGCAACTAAATCGATCGATAATATTTCGATCATTAATTTTAAAATTTCGGGTAAACAGATTTTCAACTGAAACGGGTTCGGAAAACCTGATTAATATACGAGAGGAATCAATTGCTGAAACATTATCCATTTCGGGTCCGGATAAATCCGGATTTATGCCCTTTACTGAATTTTCCCTTCCCGGAGTTCCACCGGATGAATTCAATGACAGTTGCCAGTTTCCGGCCCTTCCACATGGATTTTTTGTATCTATCATTTCCATTGATACTCCTCCGGATTGCTTTTCGGAAAACCAGTCCGAATTATAACTGGCCTGACATATCCATTGACCGGTTGAGTCAAGCAATTCAAGGCTTCCGTATATGATATTCAAGGCAGGAATATCAGGAAGCCCGATGGCATGACCTAATTCCGTTCTTTCAAAAGGTAAAGGACAAATAACCCTGTATTCATGGGGTAGAATGCATTTATCGGGTAATAACAAAGTATCATTTCCGGCAATTAATCTGCATTTAGCCAGGCTTAAAATGGAAGTGCCCGGATTAAATAATTCTATATATCTGGCTTCGGGCAGTCCTTTGGAAGGCTTTTCATTCGCCATTATTTCTGTCATAAGGATATTTAGAAAGCCCGGCGACAGGCCTGACCCGATTGAAACGGATGTATCATTGGAGTAGGTCCCTGAACAGTCTTTAAGATCATGAACGTTTAACCGGTAAGGGTGGCCGGGTTCCAGGGTGTCTTGCAAGCTCAGTGAAATAACGGAAGGGTTATCAGGAATAATATTTGAATTCAGAATCTGGATACCTTCCATCGATAGATTCTTCGTTAAATCTCCAGTCGCCACAGGATCGGAAAATTCAAGTCGTATATTTTCCCCTGAAATCTCATAATCCCAATAACCTTTATTTTCATTTTTGACGATGTCCGAACAAACTGAATTTTTGGAGCCGGGAGTGCCGCCGTTGTCATTTACAGAGGCCAACCACGCCTTCTTTCCCCAACAGCGGAATTGTGGGTTAATTAGTTCTACGCTCCAGCCTCCGTTCTTTTTATTACTGTCACCGTACCAGGAACCGGAAAAATCTACCTGATCGATTTCTGAACCTTCCTGATCCCGAAGGATCAATAATTCCCCTTCGTTATTGATTGTATTCCAGTTATCCATCCCGCTGACAGGACAACCATACCCTGAAAAAAATTTTGCAGCGTCTTTTTCACATAAAAGGGCATAGCCTCCCGGTATAATTACCAGGTTTTGAATAATTCTGTCATTGAAACTGCAACCTGACAAACTAATATAGTTTTTCGTCAGGTTAAGCAACTCTACATACTCATATGCCGGCAGATGAATGGGTGGGGACGGATCTGCCAGGATTTCATTAATGGCAATTGATCCGGGAAAGGCAACCGCCAGTTTGTAATAAATAAACTGATAATCCCCGGCCTCAATAATATTTCCTGAAAGATCTGATACCCCGGTTATTCCAATCGTATAGGTTTGATTATTGTTCAATTGCGGTTGAAAATACAATATGGAAGTGAGTGTAGCCGGGTTATATTCAACTGAATCCGGATGTCCTTCGCCCTGAAGCAAGTAATTATTTGTATCATCAGCTTTCAGATGGGAAATTTTTTCGTTAAACCTGCAAGCCATTTTATTTCCCACGAGAGAATAAACAGTGTCGATTTTAGGAGGAGATGAATCGTGGAACTGATCGCCTTTGATTTTAAGATCGTCGTAAAAGAATTTATTACTTCTCGTTGACGTAAAATGGCAATAGATACCGAAATAAAGAGGCACCTGGTACCGGTTATCAAAGCATTTCCCGATATAATGAAAATCTGAAGATGTGGAATCGGAATAAAACAATTGCCAGTTACCTGATCGGTCACGGGAAGCTTTAATGGTAATATCAATTGATTTTGAACCGTTCAGTTTTTCGTCCCCTTCAATCAGGTTAACCTCAGCACCGGGGTAACCCTCTCGCCTGTATAAGCCTATATTATCGTTTTTCCCCCCAAGACGAACAAAATATCCGGAAACATAATAATTCAAATCACTTTCATCCGAGCAGATGTAAATGTCAGTAAAGTTATAGGCAGTAGGATTGAAATTAAGCTTTACCCGGAGTTCCCATGTGGCGTCATAAAAATACCGGCTTGGAGTAGTAATAAAATCTTCACCCGAAGCCTTCGGTGCGTCGAGCCATAACATCCCGTTATTTACGGTAAAATATCCTGAGTTATTTTCCCATTCCGGTTTATTCATTAAATCACCGTCACTGAAATTGTCGTTCAGTTGTGAAAAAGCAGGAAAATAAAATGTCAGGATTATGAAGCTGGTTGAGACAATTTTTTTCATAATCATTACCAATATAATAAAGTTATTGGATATTTGCATGTCAAAATTTTAATTTTTAACTGTATTGAATCATGAAACTGGCTGTCGTAGGTGCAACGGGACTTGTCGGCCGTGAAATGCTAAAAGTCATTGAAGAAAGGAATTTTCATTTTGATGAACTTTTTCTGGTAGCCTCGCCGAATTCAGCAGGGAAAAAAATCCCTTTTAAAGGTAAGGAGTATTCGGTTATCGGATTGGAAGAAGCGGTCGCTTTGAAGCCCCATATCGCTGTGTTTTCTGCCGGGGGAAAGGTGTCACTGGAATGGGCTCCCAGGTTTGAGGAGGCTGGCACCGTTGTTATTGATAATTCTTCAGCCTGGAGGATGAGCCCCGATCATAAACTGATTGTTCCCGAGATCAATGGCCATGAATTGAGAATTGATCACCGGATTATTGCCAACCCTAACTGTTCCACCATCCAGATGGTCCTGGCATTAAGCCAGCTCCATGTACGCTACAAAATAAAAAGGATCGTTGTTTCCACCTACCAGGCGGTAACCGGTACGGGGAAAAAAGCAGTTGACCAGATGATGAATGAAAGAAAAGGTATCGACGGTCCCATGGCTTATCCTTATAAAATTGATATGAATGTTCTTCCACAGGTAGATATATTTCTTGACAACGGGTATACTAAGGAAGAAATGAAGATGGTAAATGAGACCCAAAAAATATTTTCTGACCCGAGTATACACGTAACCGCCACTACCGTAAGAGTACCGGTTGTAGGAGGGCATTCAGAGGCCGTTAATGTTGAGTTTATCTCCGATTTTGATTTGAATGAAGTGAGAGACCTGATCGGTAAAACGCCAGGCGTCGTTTTAATGGATGATCCGGCGAAATTGGTGTACCCGATGCCCATTCTTTCGCACGGGAAGGATGAAGTATTTGTAGGTAGGATTCGAAGGGATGATACACAGCCTCATACGTTGAATATGTGGATTGTATCAGATAATCTGCGAAAAGGTGCTGCAACCAATGCCATCCAGATAGCCGAATATATGGTGAGTCACCACCTTATTTACTGACCAAG
This sequence comes from uncultured Roseivirgaceae bacterium, assembly GCA_964395765.1. Classification (GTDB taxonomy): domain Bacteria; phylum Bacteroidota; class Bacteroidia; order Cytophagales; family Cyclobacteriaceae; genus DATDPY01. The sequence goes on from CAYNCU010000163.1 coordinate 6,123, forward strand.
TGATTTTATTCAGAAAAGGTAAGAGAAACAAAAGGTCTATCTATTTTTACGGCTGGGGATTCCTATTTAACAGCATCCAAAATAGTCATAAGATTTACCGGATATCCTTTCTATAATTAATAAAAATATAACCGGAAGAGAAGGAAAAAAATTGTCTTCAGGCTTATTTTTGCCCGTTTATAAATATTTATCCGGAAAGAATACGTTGTCATTTCTTCATCTTAAACGTATATCCGAACAGGGATCATTTAGAGTTGTTTAAATACATATTCATTATAAAACAATGTAATTTTGAACATATTGACAATTTGACCTCACCATGATAGAACTAATTACAAAGGGTATTGCTAAGATTGTTGGCACGAAGTCGGAGCGGGATATTAAAATCGTAAGACCCTATGTTGAGAAGACAAAGATTGAATTCGATAAATTACAATCGGTCAGCGATGATGATTTAAGGCAAAAAAGGAGAGAAATAAAGGCAGTTATTGATGAAAGATTGAAGGCTATTGATTCACAAATCAGTGACCTGAAACAGAAAGTTGATGAAGATACAACCTTACAGCTCCATGAAAAGGAAGAAATATTCAACCAGATTGATAAATTAGAAGAGGACCGGAATGAAGAACTTGAAAAAGTTCTGAATGAAGTACTTCCTGCGGCCTTTGCCATCGTGAAAGAAACGGCAAGAAGATTCAAGGAAAACAAACAGCTTGTGGTTACTGCCACCCTGTTCGACAAGGAAATGGCAGCCAAACATTCTCATGTGACCATAAGCGGGGATAAGGCAATATGGGCCAATCAATGGATGGCTGCAGGCAATATGATCACCTGGGATATGGTGCACTTTGATGTGCAGTTGATAGGCGGCGTAGTGCTTCATCAGGGTAAAATTGCGGAAATGGCCACCGGCGAAGGGAAAACCCTGGTGGCAACCTTGCCTGCATTTTTAAATGCCCTGGCTAAAAGAGGAGTGCATATTGTCACGGTTAACGATTACCTGGCACGAAGAGACTCTGAATGGATGGCACCGATTTTCGAATTCCATGAACTTATAGTTGATTGTATTGACAAGCATGAACCTAATTCAGATGAACGCAGGAAGGCTTACCAGGCGGATATCACCTATGGTACCAATAATGAATTCGGCTTCGATTACCTCCGCGATAACATGGCCCGTGAAGTACAGGATATCGTACAGAGAAAGCATCATTTTGCTATGGTTGATGAGGTTGACTCGGTATTAATTGATGATGCCAGAACCCCTCTCATCATTTCAGGGCCGATTCCCCGTGGAGATGAACATGAATTCTATGACCTTAAGCCCAGGGTTCAGAAATTGGTGGAGGCACAGAAAAAACTTTGCGCCCAATTATTATTGGATGCAAAAAAGATGATAACGGAAAATAATGACAGGGATGGAGGTCTTTCCCTGCTCCGGGCTTACCGGGGCCTTCCCAAGCATAAACCCCTGATCAAATACTTGAGTGAAACGGGCATTAAACAGGTTTTGCAAAAAACCGAAAATTACTACCTGCAGGATAATGCCAAACTCATGCCCGAAGTGGATAAGGAATTGTATTTCACCATCGATGAAAAACAAAATACCATTGAATTATCGGAAATGGGCCATGACCTCATTACCGGGGAAGGTGAAGATCCTCATTTGTTTATTATGCCTGATATCGGCCACGAAATCGCCGAATTGGAAGATAATAAGGAAATGACAGAAAATGATAAGCTTGTAAAGAAGGAAGAGATTATCAAGGATTATACTGAAAAATCAAAGAGAATACATACCATTAACCAGTTATTGAAGGCTTATACCCTCTTTGAAAGAGATACCGAGTACATTATTGTTGATGGCAAGGTAAAGATTGTGGATGAGCAAACCGGTCGTGTTTTGGAGGGAAGAAGGTATTCCGACGGGTTACACCAGGCCATTGAAGCAAAGGAAAATGTAAAAGTGGAAGATGCCACTCAGACCTATGCCACGATAACCCTGCAGAATTATTTCCGGATGTACCATAAGCTTGCCGGGATGACAGGTACTGCAGAAACGGAAGCCGGTGAATTCTGGGATATTTACAAACTGGATGTGGTGGTAATCCCTACGAATGTTCCGGTAACCCGGGCCGACATGGAAGATAAGGTTTTCAAAACCACACGTGAGAAATTTAATGCAGTAGTTGATGAAATTACAGAACTGATTGAAGCCGGCCGGCCTGTATTGGTAGGTACCACTTCGGTTGAAATTTCCGAGATTCTGAGCAGGATGTTAAACCTGAAGAAGATTAAACACCAGGTATTGAATGCCAAACAACATCAGAAGGAAGCGGAAATAGTAGCGGAAGCCGGGAAACCCGGTACTGTAACCATTGCCACCAATATGGCAGGCCGTGGCACGGATATAAAACTTACCGCAGATTCCAGGAAATCCGGCGGACTTGCCATTCTGGGTACGGAAAGACATGAATCCCGCCGTGTCGACAGGCAGCTTCGGGGAAGGTCCGGACGGCAGGGTGACCCGGGAACCTCCCAATTCTTTGTATCTCTTGAAGATAACCTGATGCGTTTGTTCGGTTCTGACAGGATTGCCCGTATCATGGACCGCCTGGGTTTAAAGGAAGGAGAGGTAATTCAACATTCGTTGGTAACACGATCGATCGAGAGGGCCCAGAAAAAAGTAGAGGAGAATAATTTTTCTATCAGGAAAAGGCTGCTGGAATATGACGACGTAATGAATTCGCAACGCTCCGTGATCTACCGCAGGCGAAGCAATGCATTATATGGCGACCGGCTGCAGGTGGATATCATGAATATGATCTATGACACTGCTGAAGAAATGGTTAGCCAGACTAAAAATTCCGATGATCTGGAGGGCTTGAAACTAAATGCTATCGCCACTTTTGGAATTGATTATAACCTGGATAGGGAGAATTTTATCCAAAAGGATGAAAAAATGCTGACCCAGGATTTATACAATATTGCCACCCAACATTACCAACGGAAAAATGAGGTGATCCGTCAGCGTTCGCTGCCGATCGTTAAAGACATCTTTAAAACAAGAGGTGCAACCGTTGAAGAGATACTTGTTCCTTTTACCGATGGAGTTAAACAGATTGGAATTGCATCCAACCTGAAAAGAAATGTGGATACTGAATGTAAATACCTTATCATTTCACTTGAGAAAAATGCTTCCCTGGCATTCATCGATATGGCATGGAAGGAACATCTGAGAGAAATGGATGATTTAAAACAATCGGTACAGAATGCAGTATATGAACAGAAAGATCCTTTATTAATATATAAGTTTGAATCATTTGAATTATTCAAACAAATCGGAAAAAAATCGAAAGGATTAACAGCC
>CAYNCU010000164.1:0-9464 GCA_964395765.1 uncultured Roseivirgaceae bacterium
GGCATCCATGGAGTAAAAGAACTGTAGGACCATTTCCGGTTTCAATATAATGCATCCTGCCGGGGCCGACTTCAACAAAATTCGGCTCCCAGGGCCAGTCTGGTAATTGATGTATGCTCATGATTGGTTAGTTACTTCTTTAATCAACCCTTCTACGCCGGAAATCCTTCCCGCTATTCATTGCATAAGTCGCAAGATAATAAATTAAAATTATACGACGTAATTTCCCCTATTTACCAGTCCTGCAAAGTATGACCGGGTTCTGGCTTACTATTCATTTCCTGATTTCCTGATTTACCGATTCACCGATTTACCGATTCACCGATTTACCGATTTACTGATTTGTTGTTTTACAACTATACCGTTTACCTGGCGTTCTTTACCAGGTCCGTGGCATAAATAGGTTCTTTATCGCGAATAATCTGCTGTGAATTAAACCAAAGGCAATAAATTCCGATGATCGTTCCGATCGGTATAAATATCAGGTAAATGATTCCCACGACCAGACTTATATTTTTTGACCATGCCGCTTCTCTCAGCATTCCTGCGCCCCCGATAATAGCAGGCACGGAGAGCACCAGGATGGCAATTCCAAACAGGTGGCATAAAAAGAATACGAGTGGTGCAAGTCCGGGCTCATCTACAAATGCCGTTACAAAATTAACCGCCGTCAGTAAAGTTACCGCTCCGAACAGGTTCAGCGCCGAATAGGCTATTAAGATGGCTCCCAGGATTTTCTGGTGAGTCCTGTATGTATTTTCTTTCATTGTTGTGTTGTTTTTATTTCCCTGATTCCTTATTCTTCCTTTGAAACATTGCTGTCCGGTCCCTGAATATTTACCCTGGGGTCACCGGTGTATTTTATTTTCCCGAAACCTGAAGTATTGGCTTCCAGTTCTTCCGTTACATGGATCCTGGCGTTGGATGCTCCCGTTACGTTCAGGTCGGCATTTTTCACCTGGTAATCAAAACCATTGATTGCCGATGCGCCAAAAGCCTTGCCGGTCAGGTTTTCACCTTCTCCGTTCAGCGTAAGGCTGGAAGCGCCGTCAATTTTTGCCGTCAATGTTCTTACATTAAGATTTGCATCCACATTGGATGCACCGGAAATGTCGATATCCATGTTGTCGGAATCAAATCCTTTCAGATCGGTTTTACATGCCCCGCTCAATCGCACGTGATCAAGTTCAGGCATGGAAATATTAATGGTAATATCATTCCTGTTTCTTTCCCATCTTTGAATTTTATCCTTGTAATCAATTACCAGCTCATCACCATCCAGGTGCGCATCTACATTATCGACCTCTTCCCTGTCCCCGTTAATGACCAACCTGCTTTTTGAAGCCCGTATAATATTCACATTGAATAATCCGTTAATTCTAAGCGATTTAAAGGAATCGAAATCGTAAGGCCGGTTATACCCGTTCATATCGAATGATTCCGGGATGTTATTCCGGCTTTCTTCCTCCTTTTGATGCGTACAGGTAACACATTTTAATCCTTCCTCCTTTGTAAACATCCACGTGTTACCTTCAAGATCGGCATAGGAATAGCCATTGTCGTAAAAAGTGCTGCGAAGTATATTTCTCAGGTCATTATCCATACGGAATGGTTTGTTATATGGGATATATAAAACCATATCCAATGACTGGCCCCTGAAACGGGCATCAGGCTTGAAGCTGAAATTCGAATCAAAGACCAGGACGGAATCTTCCTTGTCGATATTATAATTAATCATGCCTGCATTATTCATGGCATCGGATCTTGAATTACCCCGGGAATAGATCCGCTCTTCCAGCCTGACCCCCGGGTCATCCTGTCCGCGTAATTTCAGGGAGACCCTTTCCAGGTCGTCATCTCCTGTATAATGCATCTGCAGAACGATGGTTTTATTTCCAAAATCGTAATTCTGAACATTCACAACGGTTCCTTCCCGGCTGAAATCGAGGACGAGCCTAGGAACTGTGAATACGATCACTACCAGGCTTATGATCCAAAGGGCGAACAGGCCCCAGCCGACTTTTGCATTCAGCATGAGCCGTTTCATGATCACCGAAATACCCAGTATGACCAGGAATACGGCAGGGATCAGTGAAGCAAAAAAGATGGCAATGACCGGCAATGACGGAACTCCTCGGGTGAGCGCATCAATGGGAAGGTCGGCAATAACAAAGGGCTGGTTTCCTGCGAATAATCCCAGGGCAATACCGCCGGCCAGGAAGAGTGCGATGATCAGTGATATGGCGATAATTACCAAAGCGATCCCGAATACAACCCGGATGGCTTCGACGAAAAAGTTAAGAAACGGCCCCAGCGCTTTCGACAATACTTCAATGAGGGTCGAAATCAGCCGGAAAGGAAACAACAGGATCTTTACCAGCACTGATTCTTCGTGACTTTCGCCTACCTTCAGGCTCTTTTTAATATTGCTCTCAATATTTTTGAGCGTAACGGGCTCCCCCTGCATTTCCATTTTATCGGTGATGGTGGTTGCCATCGGCAGGATAATCCAGAATATGATGTAAAGGATCAGGCCGGTACCCCCGAAAAAGATCAGGATGATAAACAGTAACCGGATCACCACTACGTCAACGCCGAAATAAGCCGCAATCCCGCTGGCTACGCCGCCCAGCACTTTATCATCCGGGTTACGGTACATTTTTTTGTATTTCCGGTCGTCAGGCAGTTCATAGGTGCCCGGGATGACGATCCACAATACGATATAGGTAATGGTTAATAGTACCGGAATGGCAGGCAATACCCAAACTCCGAAAAACATGATGATGAATACCAGCCTGATCCATAACGGATCGAGGCCGAAGTGATGGGCAATTCCCGCAATAACACCACCGAGGATCTTGCGTTTTTCATCCCTGTATAACTTCTGAGGAGGAACATAGGTCGATGAAGTCGCGCCTTGTTCGGCACCCGAAGTTGATTCCTTACTCGATTCCCTGGGCTCAGGTTCTTCTTCCACCTCCACTTCCTTGAAATCCTTGATCCCGCCCATGGTGGCGATCAATGCTTCCACATCTTCCAGGGTAATGACTTGTTTTCCGTCTTTCAGCTTGCCGAGAAAGATTTCAGCGATACGGTTTTCTATGTCGGCGGTGATCTCCGTACTGTCGTCATAGGTCGAAAAATATTTATGAATGGTTTCCAGGTAATCTTTCAGTTTCTCATAACCATCCTCTTCAATATGAAAAATGATCCCGCTTATATTAATACTGATATTCTTTTTCATTTTTCTGAATTTTTGGATTTGTCACTTGTTTTTTGTTTGCCCTGGGAAATGATCCTATGGGTGGAATTGATCAGATCGCCCCAGGTATCGTCTAATTTTAAAAGAAAATCCTTTCCCTCATCGGTTAAGGTATAATATTTTCGGGGCGGACCCGACGAAGATTCTACCCATTTATATTCCACTAACCCCGCCTTGCGAAGTCTTGTCAGCAGCGGGTATAAGGTACCCTCTACCACGATGATCCTCGCGGAAGTAAGTTCTTCGAGCATATCCGATGCATATACCTCGCCCCGCGAAATGATATGCAGGATACAGAACTCCAGGATCCCCTTCCTCATCTGTACTTGTGTGTTTTCTAATTTCATGAGTTGTGCATTTATTATGACCTCTGATCAATTATACGTGCCGGTACCTTGTATAGCAAAGTACTTTTTAACAAAAGTTACCGAGACGCATGAATTTCTTTGATTTATTATATTTTTTATATAATTTATTATATTTAAATTTAATAATTAATTAAAATTATCAATCCATTCATGCATTCAACAGAGTAAGGATGATAAATAATGATGGATTCACGATGGCATTTGCCCAGGTTATACAGGTGCACAAAAAGGATTTATATTTCTGAATGAAAAATTGTTACCCGCTGATCCCGCAGATTTTCGCCGGTTTTATTTTCATTTATCTTCTGCGGTCATCTGCCTTATCTGCGGTAAAAATATTAATTACCGGGAACAGGGATAACACTTCATTTTAAAATGTTCAATGATTAATTCAATATTGCGTTATTTGCTGTAGGAATATGAGATTCTGATGACGAGGAAGTTATTGATATTTATTTTTATTTGTATTTACCTGATAACGGATTACGCCTGTGCACAGGATAAAACGCCCAAATACAGCAATGAATTCCTCACCCTCGGCGTGGGAGCGCGTGCCCTGGGAATGGCCAATGCGCAAACCGCCGTCACTGTTGATGTCACTTCGGCTTACTGGAACCCCGCTGCATTAACTGAAATTAAAAACAAATACCAGGCTTCGCTCATGCATGCTGCTTATTTTGCAGGCATTGCCAATTACGATTACGCAGGCTTCAGTATGCCGTTGGACAGTCTGAGCCACCTGGCGGTGTCACTTATCCGTTTCGCCATCGACGATATTCCCGATACCCGTTTCCTTTACGATGCCAGTGGCGCTATCAATTATAATAATATCAGCTTCTTTTCTGCCGCTGACTATGCCCTGTTTATTTCCTTTGCCCGTAAAATCCCTGCGATAAAAAACCTGAGCCTGGGAGGAAACGTAAAGATCATTCACCGCATGGTGGGGGATTTCGCCTATTCATGGGGCTTCGGAATTGATGCTGCTGCTTTATGGACACCGGGACACTGGAAACTCGGTGCCAATTACCGGGATGCCCTGGGCACCTTTAATGCATGGACACACAATACAGCGCTGGTACAGGATGTTTACGCCTTGACGGGAAACGTGATACCGGAAAATTCAGTGGAAATTACGCTGCCCCGCCTGGTGATCGGCGCCGGTCGCGATTTCAGGATCGGCCATAAATTCGGAATCCTTCCCGCCGCTGACCTTGAACTGACTTTTGATGGAAAAAGAAATGTTCCCGTGCGAACTAACCTGGTTTCCATCGACCCGCGGATTGGAATTGAAACCAATTACAACAAAATTGCATTCCTTCGGGTGGGTGTCGGGAGTTTTCAGCAAATAAAAAATTTCGACGGTTCAAAAAAAATCTCCTATACTCCTTCTTTCGGGCTGGGAATCAGGATAAAGGTAATTACCATTGATTATGCCATGACCGATATCGGGAATCAGGCGGAGTCCCTTTATTCACATATCTTTTCAATCAAAGCTTCCTTCGACTAAATGCAAACGGGAAAAATAAAAATATTTTTTATCTTTCTGTTCTTGTCTGCCTGGACCAGGACATTTTCCCAGCCTTATGGTAACGAGTGGATCAATTATAACCAGACCTATTATAAGATCAAGACTGCCAAAAACGGAATTTACAGGATAACCTATAATGACCTCCAGGCGGTGGGCTTCCCCGTTACTACCGTTGACCCGAGGACTATCCAACTTTTTCATCGTGGAAAAGAACAGTCCATTGTTGTATCCGGGCAACTGGATGCGAAATTCGACCCCACGGATTATATAGAGTTTTACGGAACACGTAATGACGGTGCGCTGGATGCCGGTTTATATATATCTCCGGACGCACAGTCGAATCCCTATTATAATCTATTTTCCGACACTACCGCCTATTTCCTTACCTGGCGTCTCGATAACGGCGCAGGAAAAAGGGTCACCGATTCAAATGAAAACAATGTGAATAACCTGTCGGCTGAACCTTATTTAAACGCGGAAAAACTGAAACTATATACATCGCTATATTCCAACGGGCTGGAGTACCCGGAAGGGAGCATGACGGCCGAGACCTATTCTGCCGCCTATGATTACGGGGAAGGATGGTCCGGGCCTGTGATCGGTAAAGGAAACTCTTCGGATTTTGTCCTCGACAGCCTGGGAAGTCTTTATACCTCAGGTCCTTCTCCCAAAATCCATATTCTTATTACGGGTCGGAACAACCTGGCCCACAGGGTCGAAATTCTCGCCGGCCCGTCTTCCTCCAGCCTGCGAACGATCGATACGGTAAATTTTAAATACGACTCTGTTTATTTATGTACCCGATCGCTTTTATTCTCCGACTTCGATGTATCGGGCAGTCTGACAGTCAGGGTACATCTACTGGGAGTCGATGCTTCCGTCGATTATGTTTCTGTATCCTGGATAAGACTTGATTATACACGAATTCCTGACCTTAATAACCTTCCGGACCAGGAAATATTGCTTCCTGCCAATACGAGTGGTAAATCCTATGTTGAGGTAAGAAACGCCGGTGATCCTGTCCTGGTATGGAACATCACCGATCCCGGTCAGATCGTAAATACCGGATTCAATAAGAACGGATCGGATATCAACATGATCGTCAATAATACCCGGCAGGGAGCCGATATGCTTTTATGGGGCAGTCCTTTTCTTACACCGGTTATGGAAAAGGCCGTTTTCAGGAACTTCGATGCCTCCAAACCGAAATTCCTGATCATCAGCAACAATAAACTTATGCAGGCATCGTCCCAGTATTCCGATCCGGTGAGGGCTTACGCGGCTTACCGGAACTCGGCAGCGGGAGGAAGCATGGACACGTTGGTTTTTGAGATCCACAACCTCTACAACCAGTTCAGCTACGGGGAAATTACTCCGCTGGCCATACGGAATTTTTGCAGCTATCTTTTAAGCCAGGGACATCCGGAATATTTGCTTTTAATCGGGAACAGCATAAGCATTGGTTTCGGCTATTACCGGCATCCTGCAGGAACCTACCAGCCCTTTGAAGACCTGGTCCCTACTTTCGGATACCCGGGTTCGGATATTATGTTTTCCGCCGGGAAAGGCAATTCTTCCTATGAGCCGGCTATTGCGACCGGCCGGATTCCGGCTAAGACACCCAATGAGGTGGAGGCTTACCTGAATAAGGTAAAGGAAAATGATGCGACGGTATATGATGACCTGTGGAAAAAAAATCTCATTCACCTCAGCGGCGGAGCAACAAGCCAGGAATTGTTAACCTTTAAAAACTATGTCAATGATTTTAAATCGGTAGCCGAAGGAAAATACCTCGGCGGGAATGTGATCACGGTCAGTAAAACTTCAAATAATCTTTCTACCGGTACGGTACAGACCCTGAACATTGCCGATGAAGTGAACAAGGGAAAGTTGATGATCACTTTTTTCGGTCATTCGGCGCCCAGTGTAACGGATATCGATATCGGTTTTGTTTCCGACCCGTCCGAAGGGTACAACAATAAGGGAAAATATCCGCTTATATTAGTGAACGGTTGTGATGCCGGCGATATCTTCAATACCTACCTCAGTTTCGGCGAAGACTGGATCGTTACACCGGATAAGGGTGCCATTGGTTTCATTGCCCTCTCCGGAGTAGGCTACCCTACCCAGTTGAAAAGGTTTTCCGATTCTTTTTATTCAACTGCTTTTACCGACACCCTCGAAATGAACCAGCCCATTGGCAAAATCCTGGAGAAAACCGACCAGAATTATATTAATGCTTATACCCCCGGTGAAATTGAAATAGCACAGGTTCAGCAAAGCGTATTACAGGGCGATCCGGCCACCGTACTTTTTGCGGCTTCACGTCCCGATTATGCCGTAGATGATAATGATGTTTCCCTGAATTCCCTGAATTCGTTGCCGGTCACTTCGCTCACCGATTCTTTTGACATTTCAGTCATTGTCAGGAACTACGGAAGGGTGGATGATTCCATGTTCTATGCTACACTGACCCGCACCCTGCCGAACGGGTCAAAAATAAATTATGACCCGGTCTTATTTGACCCGGTCCTTTATATTGATACGCTTCATTTTACCGTCAATAACCTGAACGTCGATGCTTACGGCCTGAACCAGTTCGACATTACCATCGATCCTTTTAACAAGGTGAAGGAGTTGTCGAAGCTTAACAATTCCGCTCATTTCCAGTATTTCCTGTCAAAATCCGGAACGCAGAATCTTGTGCCTTATCCCTATGGCATTGTTCCCGGCGATTCGGCACATCTCATTGCCCAGGCTACGGATCCACTGTCCTCCAATCGGACTTTTACCATCCAGATTGATACCATTCCCTCTTTCAACAGCCCGGTGAACAAACAGTTAAGCCTGCAAGCCAGCGTTGTTGCCGACCTGCCGGTGGCTCTCTTTGATAAATTTACAAAACACGATACTACGGTTTTTTACTGGAGGAGCAGGTTCCAGGATATCAAAGAAGGAGAAAATAATTCGTGGTCGAATTCTTCGTTTTGTTTTATCGACCATAGCCCAGGGGGATGGATCCAGGCGCGCCCTTACCAGTTAAAACAAAATAACCTTACCGGTCTTTCCTACGACAGCCTGAAACGACAATGGAATTTCCTGCATGAACAGTCATCGTTGCAGGTAACGACTTTCGGATATTTAAATCCTGATTATAATTTCAATAATGTTATCCTCACGGTAAATGGGCAGCCTTTCATTTATAATTCACGCCTTTGCACGGGAAATTCATTAAATGCGCTGGCCTTTGATTACGCTTCCACAGCGCCTTACCTTGTCCTCAGTTTCGGTCAGTATGATATCCTGGATCGCAGGAGCTGCGGACGCCAGCCCCAGGTAATCAATAATTTCCTGAATAATGAGATCACGGGGTCCGACGATTACCTTACCCAGTATATCAATAATGTGAAAACAGGTGATTATGTTCTGCTTTTCAGCATAGATTCGGTAGCCTTCCAGAGCTGGTCATCTTCCCTGAAAACAAAAATTTTGGAAATTGGAGTAACCACGACTACCCTGGACAGTCTTAAGAGCGGTGAGCCGGTGATTATCCTGGGAAGAAAAGGCGCTGCCCCGGGTTCTGCCGTTATCGTAAAAGCGGATCCTTCCCTCTCCACGCCAACAGTTGAACAGGCGATCACGCTGAATACTGAAATTACGGGAAGTTATACCTCGGGAAGTTTTGAATCGGGCGTTATCGGACCGGCCCGGTCATGGAATAATTTTACATTCGTTCTGAATCACATCGATGCGGCCAATGAAAAATATTCATTCGATATTTATGAGATCAACAAGCAGGGAAATGAAAACCTGGTTTATGGAGACCAGACTGCCAGCACCAGCTTAAGCGGGATCAACGCTTCCCAATATCCGTTTCTTCGCGTAAAATTCAGCACTTCCAATACAGTTTCTTTTACACCGGCCCAGCTTTCCAACTGGATGGTATCGTTCGAAGGCATGCCGGAAGGAATCCTTTTACCGGGAGACAGCCTCCAGACTTCCGGGATTAAAAAACAGGAAGGTGAAAAATTTGAATCTCCTTTCATATTCAGAAATCTTAGTGATCATGATTTCCCTGATTCTATACGCGTCGATTATACAATCAGTAACAAGGATTTAAATAAAACCGGTAAAGAAAGGCTTACCATCGCCCCCTTAAAAGCCCTGTCTTCCGATAAATTCAAGGTGCCAATAAATACCCTCGGCTGGGGTGGAACCAATGACCTTACCGTATATGCTAACCCCGGTTTAATTCCTGAACAATATTATAAAACTCAATATTCTTCTTAATCACAGATTCAGGATA
>CAYNCU010000165.1:0-9463 GCA_964395765.1 uncultured Roseivirgaceae bacterium
TCCCTAATTTCTGCTCTTCTTCCGCATACAGGGCCAGGCTCCGTGCATGTTTTTGTGAAACATAGGGTACACCTGGATTTAAATTGCCGTCAATATAAAAGTTACCGGGATTGAAGTTGTGACCGCTGAAGTTAAAACCAAATCCAAAGGTATTGGAAGGATTTATAAACCAGGAGAAATCGGTCTTTAAACTCAGGTTGGCAATTTGCGAGGTCCAGTAGGCATTGGGTGCAGTATTCAGGAAATAATCATACCTGCTTCCGTAAAGCGTCGTATTGGAGAACAACTTATCATTGAAAATGTGATTCCAGCGTAAAGTTCCAGCGATATTTTTCCATTTAATCCCCGCATTCGTATCGGAATAATTGTCCGTACCGGTATAGAAACTTACAAACAACCGGTTATTCCCGTTCATCCTGATGTTAAATTTTGAATTAATATCATCAAAATAAAAGTCGGATATTGAAGGATTCAGCTTATGAAGGATCCACTGTAAGTGTGAACGTCGGCCGGATATAAAAAAGGAACTTTTTCCTTTGCTTAATGGGCCTTCGACGGATAACTGTTCGGAAATTAAACCCAGGCTTCCTTTGACGACATAGTTATTCATATTGCCGTCATTGGTATTAATATCGATTATAGACGAAAGCCGCCCGCCCAAACTGGCCGGGAAATCTCCTTTGTAAATTTTTATATCCTTTACGGCATCCGGAATGAAAGTGGTGAACAGGCCCAGCAGGTGCGAGGGATTGTAAACGGGAGCATCATCGATCATGATAAGGTTTTGGTCTCTTTCTCCCCCGCGGACAAAAAAATAAGAAGATCCGTCAGAATATAATTTAATACCGGGAAACATCTGCAAAGATTTGATAATATCCCCTTCGCCCAGCAAAGCAGGCATCTTGTCCGCCTCGGCCGGTCGGAGTTTTTCAACATTCATCTGCGGGAAGTCAAGATTTTCCACAGCCGCATCAGGCTTTACAATCACTTCCGTCATAAGGCTGGGAGCAGGTTTCAGATTTACATTCAGCGTTTCATTGCTCCCGGCTTTCAAAATGAATTGTTGTGTTTCATAGCCAATAAATGAAATGTTGATTCTATAATTGCCCCGGGGAAGTGTAAGTGAATAAAAACCGTAATTATTGGTAATGGTGCCTTCTTCCAGGTCCGGGATATAAATAGCAGCCCCTATCAGGCTTTCCCCTGAAGAGTCGTCCCTGACTGTTCCTCTGACCGTTTGATTTATATCGTTATTTTTAATGCTGCCGTCAGATGGAAGGTTCCTTTTCGTGATCACCCATTGTCCTCTGACCCAATTGAAGTTTAACCCTGACTGCTCACCCAATTGGTTCAGAACCTCTTCCAGGGAAAGTTTATTTACACTCATGCTTATCCTTCGTTCAGCTGATATGATTTCAGGGCTGTAAGAAAACCGGGCGCCGGTTTTTTGATGAATGATTTGCAGGATTTCGGAGATCGGCCGGTCTTTTACATTGAAGGATATTGTATCATGCACTATGAGGTTTTGACCGGAGGAAGGATAGGTGATTATCAATTGTACAAAGAAAATGATGAAGGCCAGCCGGGCTTTCATGCTTCCTAAAAGTAACTTGACTAACATCCTGGCCCGTCGATTATATAAATATTCTTTTGACGGGTCACCTTAAGACCGAGCGTCGATTGAATGATTTCCAGGACGTCATCGAGGGATTGATTGTTAAAACTTACGGTGATCCTGCACCCGGTTAATATTTTATTATTTATTTCCACCCTTGTCCGGTAGGTGTGATTCAGTACATCAATCACATAGCCTAAAGAATCATTTTTAAATACCAGTTTCCCGGTTTTCCAGGCCAGGAAATTCATATCTGCCGAATCGATTTTTTCCGGCTTGCCGTTTTTCCCGGAGATAATTCCTTTATTACCCGCTTGCAGTATCACTTTTTCCGTCTCCCTGTTTTTATTATAAAACAGAACGGTTCCACTGCTGACCACAACCTCGGCGGCACCGGAATCTTTTTTTGCCGTTACACTGAAAGACGTTCCGGTAACCTCTACGCCGGCAAAAGCCGTATTCACAATAAATTTTTTATCGGGATTGTGCTCCACCTCGAAGTAAGCTTCACCGCTCAGCGATACTTTCCGCGTTACATTTCCGTAATTCCTTCCATAGGCAAGTACAGCATTCCGGTTTAGCGTGACCCTGGATCCATCCGGTAAGGTGACAACCTTCACGGAATTTTCCGAAAGTACGGTTACCGGTTGACGGGAAGATATAACCATGAAAAATGCCATGGCAGCCGTTCCGATCAGGACAATCGTGGCGGCAATTTTAAGCCAAAGAGATTTTTGCCTCCTGGTATTGATTGATATTACCGGTGTTTCAAGATCCGTGGTTTTTACGCGTAGCTTTTGCCATTCCTGATCAAGATCCAGCGAATAAAGGCCGGAAGCTTTTTCAAAGGAATTCCATAAGGAACGGTAGTCTTCAAACAACTTCAGGTTTTCCGGGGAACGGTCTCTCCATTGTTCTACTTTCTGCCTGTCCCTGTCCGGGAGTTCACCCGAAAAATAGCCGGAAAGCAGCTCGGTCATTTCATTATTTTTCAATTCATCATTCATGCTCTTTGCTCAATAGATACACACCCGAAAGGTCGTTTTCCCTTACATACCCCAAAATATTTTTAACAAGATCAATAAAATTAATATAAGGTCTTTTAATTCGTTTCGTAATATTTTCAATGCCCTCGACATCTGCGTTTCCACTGTTTTTTCGGATATTCCGAGCTTTTCTGCCACTTCGCGATATTTGAAACCTTCAAAGCGGTTCATCAGAAAAATTTTCCGGCAGGCGTCCGGCAGCTTATCAATCGCCATTTTGATCCTTCCTTCCGTTTCAGCTACCGCCATCAGGTCCTTTTCAGCTTCCGCCATTTTATCGGTCATTTGATTTTCCGAAGGATCTCCGTGAATAAATTTCCTGTTGTCCCTTAAATAATTAAGACACCTGTTTTTAACGGACGTGAATAACCATGACTTCAGTGAAGTATTAAGATGCATATGTTCGCGGTTTTCCCAAAGATTGACAAATACTGTGTGAACCACATCCCTGGAAGCCTCCGGATCATATAGAATATGGTTGGCAAAACCTGTCAGCGGATAGAAATACTGCCTGAACAATTCTTCAAAGATTTTTGCATCGATCTTTACAGGTGGGTCGTTCGTTGTCAAACAGCAAATGATTTTTATCCCGATAAAAGTAAAAAAAATATGCGATAAATTAAATAATCCGATATAATATGAATGGGGTTGAATCGTCAGATCTTTTTAAAACTCATTCATAATAAAAGGGTAAACTTCTTAGCTGAATATTAATAATTATGTTTCTTTTAACCGGATTAGCAAAAAAGTATTCAGGATTTTAAAAGTGAACGGGAAATATTGTGCTTATAAAATTAACAGGATGATTAAAGCCGGAAATAATCGATGGTCAATTATTAAAAAATGGGTGAACATTATGGTGTTAGCTTTTTTCTCACGTTATTGATCAATGCGATTGTGAGCGTTTTTTTGCGTGTCGGATATTTTTTAAGTTTAGTGGCACCGGGCTTCATGGAGAAAATGCAGGGTTTCTTAGCGCCTCCTTCTGTGGTGCTCAGCGCCTCCTCCAAAGCTTTCTGTGTAAAATAATTAAAAAATTATTATTCGTATCTCAGGATTTCCACCGGATTTTTAAGCGCCGCGCGCATGGATTGGTAACTTACCGTTAGCCATGCGATCAATAAGGCAACGATACCCCCGCTTGCAAAATACCAGATACTGATGTCGATCCGGTAGGCAAATGAATTGAGATAAGATCGTATGAAATAGTAAGCGACAGGGGAGGCCAGTAAGAAGGATATGAGTACCAGTTTTGTAAACCCGGAGCTTAGTAACAGGACCATATTGGTGACCGTTGCCCCGAAAGTTTTCCGGATGCCGATTTCCTTGGTCCGTTGTTCGGCCACAAATGAGGATAGACCCAGTAAACCCAGGCAGGCGATGAATATGGCCAGGCCCGAAAAGTACAATGAAAGTTTTCCGGTCAGGGTTTCCAATTTGTATTGATTGGCAAATGCCTCATCAAGAAAAGTATATTCAAAGGGATAATCGGGTTCAAAGTTTTTATAGAGGGATGAGATCTGATCAAGCGAAGCCCTGATATTTTTGTTTTTTATCTTAATAAATGCGAATTCCACATCGCTCTGCTCAGGATCGCATCGTCGGATAATTAAGGGCTGTATCCGCGTATGCATGGATTTATTATTGAAATCCTTAACCTCGCCAATAATTTCACCTTTTGTTCCCCAAAAGGATAAAGATGTGCCGACGGGATCTTTAAGTTTCATTTCCCTGGCCGCTTCTTCATTGATGATATAACTGTCACTGTCCGTTTTAACATTACCCGTGAAATCATGTCCCCGGATGATCTTCATTCCCATTGTGCTTATGAAATCATGATCAGCACTGATGATATAAAAAGTTAGATTGGATCCTTCCTGTTTCCCGGGCCAAACAGGATCTTCCGTCGAACTGGCGACAGAAAAGGGCGTTTCATCGGAATAGGAAGCATTGATTACATTGCCTCCTGAAAGCAATGCATTTTTAAAGGCTTCCATGTGACCTGTGATATTTTTATAAATAGGAACCCTGATCACATTTTCCCGGTTTAGACCTATATCCCTGTTCATGATATAATGGATCTGCTTAAATAAAATTAATGTTCCAATAATCAGAAATATCGAGATTGCGAACTGAAAAATCACCAGGATTTCCCGTATGCCGAATATACTTCGCCTGATTCCCACATTTCCTTTAATCACCTGAGAGGGTTTAATGGATGAAAGGAATAGGGCAGGGTAGCTGCCGGATAATAAACCAATTAGAATACAAACTCCGGCAAGCATAAAAATAAAAACCGGGTCATGAAAAGGCACCGTCAAATGATATCCGAGATTCTTGTTGAAAACAGGGAGGATTAATTCTGTGAGGATAAGAGCAAATAATGTGGCTATGCCGGCCATAAGGATCGATTCCCAGAGGAATTGAATAATGAGCGTTATTTTCCGTACCCCGATCACTTTCTTCACCCCGATTTCCCGCATTCGTTTCGTTGCCCGGGCCGTTGAAAGATTCATAAAATTGATGCAGGCGATCAGTAAAGTAAAAAGCGCCATGATAATAAAAACACTGACCTCTGCGATCCTGCCTGTCGCTGATTTCTCATTGATCACCGTCGATTTTAAATAAGAATCTTTAAATGGCAGAAGAAAGGAGGTCTCATTGGTAAGGCCATGAAGATGTGCTATTTGGGTAATTTTTTTGTTTATATCGGTCAGGGATACCTCGCCTTGCAATTCAACAGTCGTTAAAAACCCTGAATCCCCCCAGTTATCGGTCCAGGGGTTGGATTTCAAAAACAATGAAAACGGGATAATAAAGTCAGCCTTTATAGAAGATATTTCCGGAAAATCATCAAATACACCGGTCACCTTAAGCGGGATTTCTTTGAAATCCTCAGTCACGACAATGACAGTTTGCCCGACCGGATTTTGATCCCTGAATAATATCCCGGCCAATTTCTGAGAAATTACCACGGTGTAAGGGTCTTTATACATCGTTTCATAAGATCCTTCCGCCATGGGAAAAGTAAACATTTCAAATAGAGAAGGATCGGAATAAATCATTGATTCTTTATACTCAAGGGAATCGTGTTTGATCAGCAGTTTTTCTTCCCAGGTGCGCGTGTTGATGTTCACCAATTCAGGAATTTGTTCTTTCATCGTCCTGCCGAGGTAGGCGCAGGTAGCTTCGTCGGTGCCTGAAATCCCGTTCGAAGAATGAAATTCATTCACCACCCTGTAAAGCACATCGATTTTTTTATGGAACCGGTCCACTGAATATTCATGTTTTACCCAAAGGAATATCAGCAAGGCGGCAGCTATTCCGAGTGAAAGACCGAGGATGTTGATCAGGCTGAATACCTTGTCACGGAGAAAATTCCTGATAATAAATTTTAAATGATATCTGAACATATTTATAATTTTTATCAGTGGATATCAGTTGAACAAATTATTATTCATATCGCAACGTTTTTACGGGGTTGGCAAGCGCTGTCTTTACGGATTGGAAGCCGACCGAGATAATGGCTACAGAAAGCGTTACGGCTCCGGCAATTATATATATCCAGAAATTAACAGGAGTACGGTAGGCAAAATGTTCCAGCAACTTATCCATCAGATAATAAGATAAAGGCCAGGCAATCACATTAGCCAACAATACCCATTTCGTAAATTCGCGGGTCAGCATCATTGTGAGACCGGGAACGGTGGCTCCCAGAACTTTTCTTATCCCAATTTCCTTCGTCTTGTAAGCAAGGACAAGCGCCGACAAGGCCACCAGTCCCATGCAGGCGATAATGAAAGCAATGATAGTGAATGTTTCACCGATGGCCACCAGTCTTGATTCGGATTGATATAGATTATTAAAACTTTCGTCCACGAAACGGTAAGGCAATGGCCGGGCCGGGTCGATGGTTATCCATTTTGAAGCCAAGTAATGAAGGGCCTCTTGCGTTTTCCCGGGTAGAATCCGAACGGTAATATAGTTATAGGCATTGCTTTCCTGGCCGCCGAAAATATGGATCATGGGTTCAATCCCGGATTCCAGCGATTGATAATTGTAATTTTCCACTACACCGATAATTTTTCTCTCCTTTCCTAAAACCTTAATTTTTCCTTCATTTCTGTCGGCCCAGCCGATATCTTTCAAGGCAGCTTCGTTAACGATAACGGATTCATCCCGGTCGGAAGCCAGGTCCCTCGAAAAGTTCCGGCCTGCAATAAATTTAATTCCATAAGTTTTGAAAAAATTCTCGTCAACTACCATCCATCTTTCCCTTAATCTTTTTTCCTCCGGCCGGTCATCGGGATAGACGAATACATGACTTCCGTTTTCAGAAGGGATGGACATCGAAGATGAAGTCACATCATCAATCCCGGAATAATTCCTGAGTTCCGATTTAAATGTTTCGAGCTTGTGCCCGGCGGCATTTTCATCGGGGAAATCAGATTTGCTCGCCGTTATGATTAATAAATTTGATTTATTAATATTAAGATCGGCATTTTTCATGAACCGGATCTGTTTTATCATCACTGATGTTCCGATCAGCATTAGGACAGCCAGTACAAACTGGAAAACAATCAAGCCGTTTTTTACTATGGAGCGTTTTTCATTTATACCGGATCTGCCGGTCAGCGTTTGGGCTGGACGGAATTTTGTGATAAGCCATGACGGGTAAATCCCCGAAATTAAACCGGTTAGTAGGCCCAGTGTTATCAGAGCACCAACAGTTGTCACGAAATTACTATCCTGAAGTGATAAATGAATTCCGAAACTATGGTTGAAATAAGGTATGAGGATCTCGGCAACAATAATACCAGCAAATAAGGCAATAAAACTTATCATCAACGATTCACTTAAAAATTTCAGGATCAATTCCCTCCCGGATGCCCCCAGAACTTTCTGAACTCCGATTTCTTTATACCGTTCCAGCGAATTGGCTGTTGAAAGATTTATAAAATTTACAGAAGCGATCAGCAGGATGGCGAAGGCAATGATCAGCAGGAGGTAGGCGTATGAATTGGCATGCGTGGTTTCATTATGGAGATCGGTAAACCTTGTTAATTTTAACTTCAAAGTTTTATCCGATTCATTGCCCATATTGTTCTTTACAAAACCAGGTAGCTCACTTTCCAATAAATCACTATTGATGCCGGGTTTTAACAAGACATATGTATCCAGCCAGGAGCTGCCCCAGTATTCCTTTACATTGTTGTACCAGGGAACACTGGCAGAAGGGACCATGATCTCGGGGCGGTATGTTGAATTTTCGGGAATATTATCAAAAACGCCACTGACAATATAATTGGTCTTGAAATCAATGATTATTGTTTTACCGATCGGATCTTCATTCCCGAATAATTTTACAGCGGTGGACCTCGAGATTATCGCGGCATATTTGCTGTCGCCGAATGATGCGCTGTCTCCTTTCTGAAGCGGAAATGTAAAAATCCTGAATATGTTTTGCATGGCATAAGTGACCGGGATGTTAAATTTTTTGTCCGACACCTGCACCCATGAATCCTGCTCCCAGAGATGAGTGGCCTCCTGCACCTCAGAATATTTTTCCTGAAGAGCCTTAGCCATCGGGAACCACGTGTCGCGGGTTATTTGTATGCCCGTAGGAATATGTCGTTCCTTATAAACCTGGAATATCCGGTCTGCTTTTTTGTGATTGGAATTATAGGTCAGTTCGTTTTTGGCATACAGGAACATAATTATACCCGCGGCAATTCCGATGGCGAGACCGGCAATATTTATGAATGAACTGAGCCGGTTCTTAACTAAATTCCGTAGAGCGATTTTCAGGTGATTTTTAAGCATAATGGTTTCCGTATATTCAATGTAAGGTTATGCAGGTTACCGTAATTTTTAATTATAGTGAATGATTAGGCTCTTAATAAAGCCCGGCCTGACCGGTAATGAGGCTTATCTCCGACTGATTCAGTTTAAACCTCCTCCTAAAAGCCTGCTACATATAAATCAATTAATATCCGACCTTGATTGATCAAAGCCAAGAATAATGCCGGAAACATAACCTGCTGGTTTACAATATTTTAATTTGCCATTCATGTATGCGCCCGTCGGAAAATACAACACATGTGTCCGGGTAACCAACAACATTATTTTTTAATCCTCCTTCGCATTTCGCTTCGCCAGACACGAAGGACATGGTTTAATTCCCCTGAGCGCTGCTCCGGAAATTTGAGTCCGGGGCTTGCCCTGAAGTTAAATACCTTTTATATAACCGGATAATAATTACATAAGATTATGTGCATTATGTCAGGAGCTAACCAAAGATTTTTCCGCCTGTACTGCCTATCGCCTGCCGCGAACATCCTACCGCTTCCTACCACCAATTCCCGCCGCCTATCACCTGCAATTATTTACCATAAATCTCTCCAAAGAACTTCCAGCTCATTACATCCCGGGATCTTCGATCCTCGATCCTCGAACCTCAATCCTCATCAACGGATTCAGCTACCTTAACAAAAGCCGAATGCCTCGGCGGCGGACATGCATCCCCGTCCCCTTTGATCGCAGCCCATAATACTTTGTTGAATTCCCTGTCCGGGGCAAGATCTTCCTTCGTGAAATTCAGTTTTTCACTTCGCTGTTGCCAAATGTTGTCGGCCAGTTTGGGATTCACTTCCAGGAGATTGTAGGTCTCGGGAACTGCAATATAAGGAGTGCTGTCAGGGCTGTTATTGAAGCAGCGCCACATAGGTTCTGCGGCGGCATCGTACTGGCTCATAGGAGGCATGCCGAGGATCAGTTCAATGGTTCGCAAAATAGAGGCGGT
>CAYNCU010000166.1:0-9457 GCA_964395765.1 uncultured Roseivirgaceae bacterium
TAACCGGAAGTACCTGGCCGCTGGTGTGTTCAAGATTGACCATAAAAAACCCCATAATGATCAAAGCCAGCGCCCTCCGTCCTATATGGAACATGATTTTAAGATTGGTTTCGGATTTTTTTCTTCTGGCTTCTATGGCGAAAGGAATGGATAAGCCCACGATAAAAAGAAAGGCCGGAAAAATAACATCAGAAAATCCCAGGAAGTCTTCGGAAGCCTTGGCGTGTTCCAGCCATCGCGGAACTCCGTGCAAGGTCCATAAATCATTGACAAAGATCATCAGGAACATGGTGAGTGCCCTGAAAATATCGATGGAATCAATCCTGGTTTTATTCAGTTCCATTTTTCAGATGATTAATTTTATTTCGACAATTCGTCCATAAGGGCAAAAATCACTTTATGAACGTCCGGGTTCAATGGACAATAACTTTTGCAATAAAGCTTATCAGGGTTCGGCCAGACATATTTTTCAGACATTTTCACACATGTGGTATCATCAAACCGCGGAAATTGTTCGAGTAATTTATCAGGCTTCGAGGCCCGGGACTGGTGCCCGAGTAAATTGATAAGTGGAATTAAATTTATATGGTTTTCCTGCGCCACTTTAACTATTCTTTTTATATCCTTTTTGGTAAGTACGACGCTATCCCGAAGAATGTAATATAGGTATAAATTAATTACCGGGCAATTTCAACTTTCATTCCGTTCCGGGTTAAAAATTTAACATATTTATCCGGAATGCCGGGGTCTGTGATCAGATGTGATATTTCGCCGGGAAGCCCAATAGTCGCCAGCTCTTTTTTTCCGAATTTCGTAGAATCGGTAACAATAAAAGTTTTAGGGCATTTTTGAATAATGTAAGCAGATATTTCAGCCCGCAGCATATCTCTTGAGGTAAAACCGGCCGATTCTTCAAATCCGTCAATCCCGATAAACGCCTTTGAAAAATTCAGGCTGTCAATACCCGTTTTGGTAAGCATACCGACCATGCTTTCACTTTCATGCTGGTAAATTCCCCCCAGCAAAATAATATTGGCGTTCTTTTCGAATCGGAATTGCCGGGCAATAAATATATTGGGGGTAAGGATGGTTACTTTCTTTGTATTAACAACTTCGGCAGCCAGTAATGCATTGACGGAACCGGATTCAATAAGGATCGTTTCACCTTCCCCGATAAATTCAAGTGCTTTCCTGGCAATTTTTATTTTTGTATTATAATTGATTCCAAGCCTTACCGCCAGGTCGTCAGGGCTATTTAATATCGCCGCGCCATGAATGCGTTTTAAAATGCCCTTGTTTTCAAGAATAGTCAGGTCCTGTCGAATCGTTACCTGGGAAACATTCAGCAATGTTGATAATTCCTTAACTGTCCTCTGTTCGTCACGGTTGAGTATTTCAAGTATCCTGTTTTGACGTTCATTCATATTTATTCATTTATTAATGAGGCCGCTCCAACTAATCCTGCGTCGCAACCGATCTGTGATTCCACAATACGCACAGGGTCAAACAACATATCTCTGGCCAGCTCATAGAAATTATTTTTGATTCCTGAAATATAGATATCGCCCCAGCTCAATAAACCTCCCCCAAGTACTATCAACGGGGGGTTAAATGTCTGGAAAAGATTATAAATGGCAATACCGGCATAATCGGCGCATTCTTTAACAACTTCAAGGGACAAAGGATCCTGTTTTTCAAGGCCCCTGCGAATGAAGTGACCATCGATTTGTCTGAAATTAAAATGATCATCAATATCGAAAATTGTCTTCACGCCATTTTCATATTTTTCCCTGAATATTCCCGGCAAAGCAAGGCCACAGGCGCAAGTCATCAGGCATCCGTAATTCCCACAGGTACACCTTCTTTTACTGGCTGCATTGACTATGGTATGTCCTATTTCGCCTGCGGTTCCCGTGAGGCCTCTGAAAACTTTCCGGTTGATAATAATTCCTGCCCCGATCCCTGTGCTGATTGTCATGAAGATCATAGTCGAATAACCTTTTCCTGATCCGTAAAGAAATTCACCGAAAGCCTGGGCATTGGCATCATTATCGACTACCACCGGGATTTTAAAATGTTTCTGTAATTCATGACGGAAAGGATAATTTTTAAATCCCATCAGGTTTGAACTTGTAATGGTAATTCCGTCGTTAAACCGGATATGGCCGGGGAAACCTATCCCTATGCCGGGTAATTGTTCTTCTTCAATATTGTTTTGCTTCAGTAATTTTTTTACCAGCAAAACGATTTCTTCAATAACCATTTCTTCCGGCTTTAAAGTATGGTCTTTTACAAGTATTTTATCCAGGACTTCTCCTTTTTCATTAATAAGTCCTACTGATAATTTAGTTCCCCCAAGATCTACACCGCAAAAAATATTATTCATCTCAGTTTAAAGAATGCTCTGTGCGGGCAATAATATCATCCTGCATTTCAGGTGCCAGGGTAGTAAAAAATGCCGAATAACCGGCTACCCTGACCACAAGATCACGGTAGTTTTCGGGATGTAATTTTGCGTCCATTAAAATTTCCCTTGACACGATATTATATTGCACATGCCAGCCCTTGAGCGTCGTAAAAAATGTCCTTATAATGGAAATCAGTTTATTTTTATCCGATAAATTATGAATGGTCCCCGGAGTCAGTTTCTGATTCAGCAATACGCCTCCCGTAATATGAGAAACCGGAAGTTTGGAAACTGATTTAAAAACAGCGGTCGGGCCGAGATGATCTGTTCCCGAAGTGGGTGAACTTCCTTCCGCCACCGGGGTAAAAGCCATCCTTCCGTCAGGAGTAGCCGGCACAACGGAACCCGAAGGCACGTTAGCGGAAATACTCGACGTACCGGCATAATACCGGCAACCTATGGGCCCCCTGCCCCAACGCGTAGTATGATGTTTTTCAATTTCATTGATATAATCCATATAGGCTTCCTTTAACAGCAAGTCAACATAATCATTGTCATTACCGTATTTAGGAGCGTAATTCAATAAAAGATTCCTGATTTTTTCACCTTCCTGGCCTTCAAAATTGTTTTCCAGATTTTTCAATAATGCTTCTGCCGTTATCCTTTGTTCCTCAAAAACCAACTTTTTAACAGCTGCCAGGGAATTACCCAGGTTAGCAATCCCAACCTGTAAGCCGGATATAAAATCATATTTCGATCCTCCTTCCTTAATCGTTTTCCCCCGCCGGATACAGTCGTTTACGAATGCCGAGCAAAGAATATCCGGGGTCAACTCTTCCAGGGCCAGGTCAACAGCCTTATCGATTTCAACCGTTGCTCTGGTATATTCAACCACCTGGTATTTCCAGGCTTTCATTAATTCGTCGAAATTATCAAAATCAGCTAGGTGACCATTTCCTTTATAAAAGGTCTTACCTGACATTGTATCCTTACCGTTATGAAGAGAAGCCAGGAAAACCCGCATCAGGTTCAGAAAGCTCATCCCGGTACACCGGTATCCCCATTTGCCGGGAACCGAAATTTCAATACATCCGATCGCAGAATAGTTGTAGGCGTCCTCCGTATCAACACCTAACTCAATCAGAGAAGGGATAACTATTTCATCATTATTGAATGCCGGCATGCCGAATCCTTTTTCAATAACCTCCACGCATTTTAACAGGAATTCATCACTCATTCCGGAATGGTATCTTACCGATAAATTCGGTTGGGTGAGCTTCATCCGCCCCACTGAATCCAGGATTAGGTAACTCAGGGAATTTACGGCGTCTTTACCGGCAGTCGTTTGACCGCCAATCGTTACGTTTTGATATAAGGGGCCTCCGGCTGAAAAACGTGTATGAGACCAGGGGCGGATTTTGTTTATGGATAATAACTTGATCCAGCAATTTTCAAGCAATTCAAGCGCAAAATCTTCATCCAATTTTCCGGTCAAAATATCTTTCTTAAAGAAAGGATAAAGATATTGATCCATTCGTCCCAGGGACATGGAATGCCCGTTGCTTTCAATTTGAAGAACCAGCTGAACAAAATAGACCAATTGTAGCGCCTCGTAAAAAGAGTGAGGCGGATCGTGAGCGATTTTCCTGCAATTATGTCCAATAATTTTCAATTCATTTTTTCGCCGGTAATCTTTTTCTCTACCGGACTGATTGTCCGCCAGCCAGGCATATCTTTCAATAAATTTTTCTAAAGCGTGAATTGCAATACCCAATGCCTGGTAAAACAAAAGTTTATTTTTCCTGTCAGGGTCATTTTTACTAAGCCTTTCAAGATTATTTCTTATTTCATCGAGATAACCGTCCAGGCCGGTGTTAAGAATTTTTTCAAAGTCAACGGCAATATGGGCATCGCCCGAAGTCAGGTTCCCTTCGGCACGGATAATCCCGGCTTCATGGATCTCCCGGGCCTTTTCCGGCATATTGGCATATCCCTTTTCAATCAAAGTTTTTCCCTTCCACCAGGAACAAATTTCATTAAGTTCTTTTTTCTGGTTCTCATTTATATAAAAGGCATCACCGGGTCGTTTGTCAAATTCATCAAGTTCCTGAAGGATCCAGTCCACTGCATATTCGGGAAATATGGGTGCCGCCCGGAGGGAAGAGGACTGATTTCCAACTATCAGTTCACCATCGTCGATATAGATCGTCATTTTTTCAAGCGTGGCCTCCAGGGCAAGTGCGCGCCTGATAATGACAGGCACGGATTCATTTTCACGATAAATTCGTGTAAAGATTTTAGCCCGTTCGGTACAAACAGATGAACGTGTACCTATTACGTGTTCTTTTAATTTTCTTATTCTTTCAGATATTCCAACCGTATTTTCAGCAATCATAGTATTACCCTCCTATATTGACATTGAATCCATTTTCTATCGCATACCGGCAATAAGGTTCGAGATCCTCACGGTTGATCATCCGGGTATCCCCGTATTCATATTGCCTGTTCAGTAATTCATATTTTCTTTTACCCAATAAATGATAGGGTATAAAATTGATCTCATTTATTTTTTCAAGGGAAGAAATAAAATTGATAATGGATTTCATTTCGACCTCTGTAAAATTGAATCCGGGAATTACCGGAAGTCTTGCCACTACCCTGGCGCCGCTTTGGATAAGTTTAAAAAGGTTCTGATTTACAAGTTTTAAATTGCCACCCGTGAAGGTCCTGAATTTTGCCGGGTCTGTATGCTTTATATCCACAAGAAATGTATCAAATAGATGAAGATGGCCGGAAATTTTTTCCCATGGAACATGCAGGCACGTCTCAACAGCCAGGTTTATCTTCATCTTCTTTATTTCCCCGGCAAGCTTAAACAGGAAATCATCCTGGGAAAAAGGTTCTCCTCCCGTAAATGTTACTCCACCTTCGTCATTACTATAAAAAGGAAGGTCCTTCTTTATTTCATCCAGTATCAGATCAATATCCATTCCCTCCCCGGTCACTGTTAATGCCATAGCCGGGCAAAGGGAACGATAGTCATCCATATTTCGAATTGCCTTCCGTTCGATCCGAATACCTTCTTCATTGAAGGATATAGCCTTATTCTGATTATTCACACATTGGCGCAAATTTTTGCAGCGTCTTTTATCATAAACCAATTCAGGAGAAGAAGACTGGCTTTCCGGGTTCGAACACCATTTACATTTCAACGGGCACCCCTTAAAAAATAAATTGGTTCTTACTCCCGATCCATCGTGTGTCGAAAACCGCTGAATATTAAAAAGTACCAGGGATTCCATAAGAGTTTAAAAAATGGTTACTTTCTTATGAAAGCATTTAATATTACAAATGAAAGTAATATTTAAACAATTAAAAAGAGTTTTTTGAGATTTATTTGTTCTTAATTCTGTTTTCATGGGCAATCATAATATCCGGGCTGCGATTGGGTATGGGTTGCTGTTATCTTGATTTTAAACTCTTTATGATTCAAATGTCAATGGAAGAATTGTTCCGTCAATATTAAATTTGATTTGAATAATCCCTCATTTCGACCTTTATTAACAATAAGGTGTTTAAATTAATGTTTACCTGACAGGACTGGCATTATGAAGATCGTTAAGTTTTTGCTTGCATGCCTTTCGGTAGTGATCCTGGTTTTCAGGCAATCGCAGGCCGCCACGGATCCCGGCATCGAGTTCAGGGAAAACAAAGGCCAGTGGGCTCCGGAAATACTTTACCGGGCCGAACTGAGTAACGGCTATCTTTTTGTCACCAAAAAAGGACTTAGTTATATTTTATTTCAACATAACTCCTTTAAAAATTTCCCTGACCAAGGAGACAACCTGACCCTTTCAGCTGATAACAATCGACGGGGTCCGGAACAAAATAAGGTACCGATTAATATCCAGGCTTTCAAACTTCATTTTGCCGGAATGTCCGATGAACCGGAAATAATACCCGGGGGAAAAAAGAAAACATACTATAATTACTTCACCGGTAGCGACTCCGCAAAGTGGGCCCATCATGTTTCTGCCTACGGTGAAATTGTTTACAAAGACCTGTACCCCGGCATCAATTTCAGGATCTACAGCAAGAAAGGCTACATGGAATATGATTTCATTATAAAAAAAGGGGCCGACCTCAGCAGGCTGAAATATTACTATTCAGGGATTGACTCCATCAAAAAAGAATTCAACAATCTTTATATTTCTACCGCTATCGGAAAAATTACCGAGAACTCCCCCTATGCTTATCAGCTCCATGGCCGGGACACGGTTCGGGTGCCCTGCCATTTTAAACTGAAAGGAAATGAAATCAATTTTGATTTTCCGAAGGGATACAACCGGAAATACGATCTGATTATCGATCCCTTACTTGTATTTTCAACTTATTCAGGCTCCACCATGGATAACTGGGGCAACACGGCTACTTTCGACAAATACGGCAATGTTTATTCGGGTGGAACGGTATGGGATTATTACGGAGGGTCTCTCCCGGTTGATTCCGGCGCATTTCAGTCCACCTTCGGCGGAGTATGGGACGTGGCCCTATTAAAATTTGATTCCACCGGGAAAAATTTAATTTATGGGACCTACCTTGGAGGGTCGGACAGTGAAACTCCTTTAAGTCTCATTGTCAATAATAAAAATGAGCTGGTGATACTCGGGATCACCGGTTCTTCCGATTTTCCGGTTACTACAAATGCTTATTCAAAACAATTTTCAGGCGGGGATACCGTAACCAATGCACTCGGCATATATAATGGCGTCCCCTTTTTTGGTGTGGCGTATATGCATGGCAGTGATTTTTTCATTTCGAAATTAAGCGAAGATGGAAGTGAATTAATCGCTTCCACTTATCTTGGCGGCAGTCGAAAGGAAGGAATCAATAATGCTCAGGGTTTACCGCTTTCCCGTAACTATGGCGATGAATTCCGGGGCGAGGTGAATATTGACAATTCGGATAACATCTACGTTGTTTCCAATACTTCATCTCCGGATTTCCCGATTGTTAACGGCTTTCAGAAGGAATTTGGCGGCGGGATGCAGGATGGAATTGTTGCCAAGTTAAGCCCCGATCTTTCGGCTTTATTGTGGAGTACTTTCCTGGGAGGAAAAGATCTGGATGCCGCATACAGCATAAAAATCTCGGATGGAAATTATGTTGTCGTTGCCGGAGGAACCATGAGTAACGATTTCCCCGTAACGACCGGAGCTTATCACACCGGTTTTGGAGGAGATGTTGACGGCTTTATAGCAAGGATCTCCGATGACGGTCAATCCCTGTTATCCTCGACCTACGTCGGAACTTCAGGGTACGACCAGATTTATTTTACCGATCTTGACAAGAATGAAAATATATATGCCTATGGCCAGACCGACGGAAACTATCCGGTCAGCGACAGCGTTTACCATAACCCGAACAGCGGGCAATTCATACAAAAATTCAGCAAGGATCTGTCTACATCAGTTTTCAGCACGGTAATCGGGTCAGGTTCAGGATCGCCGGATATTTCTCCCACTGCCTTCCTCGTCAATGATTGCGGAAATATTTTCTTGAGCGGCTGGGGCGGCAGGATCAATCATTATATTACAAAATATGTTGGTGGTTACACGACGGGCATGCCGGTAACGAATGACGCCTTTCAGTCTACCACCGATGGTTCTGATTTTTATCTGATGGTTTTATCAGAAAACGCAAAAGATTTACTATACGCGACTTTTTTAGGGGCGGTTACCTCCCGGGAAGGAGAACATGTGGACGGAGGTACCAGCCGTTTTGATAAAAGGGGTATCGTTTATCATGCGATTTGTGCCTGCCGCGACAACTCCCAGTTTCCTACGACGCCTGGTGTTTGGTCGAATGCAAACAATTGTCCCCAGGGCTGCAATAACGGCGTATTTAAATTTGACCTGGCATCCCTGAAAGCCCGGTTCGGCACGAACAATACCACCTTTGATAATCCGGGAATTACCAGCGGATGTTACCCCTTCGACGTCGTATTCCTTAACCGAAGCATAGGGGGAAAAGTATTTCAATGGTATTTCGGTGACGGTACAAGCAAAGTTCAGCGGGACAGTGTATTTCATGAATATACGAAACCCGGTTCCTATGTGGTCTCGCTATACGCTTATGACGAAAATACTTGTCAACAGCATGATATTGCCACCAGCCGGATCAGGGTATTTGAATCCCATTTCAGTTTCCCGCCCGATACAACAATTTGTCAGGGAACCAGGGTGCAACTGATTGCCGGCGGAGCGGTTAAATTCAACTGGTCGCCGGCTTATGGATTGAATGATCCTGCCGTTTCCGCCCCTATTGCATCTCCTGATTCTTCAATCACTTATACTTTAAACATGAGTGACGAACATGATTGTAAAACGGAAGATTCGGTCAGGGTTACGGTCATCCCATCGGTGAAGATCAATTTTAAAACAACATTGCTCTACGATTGCAAATCACGGACAAAAGTCGAGCTTAGCAATTCAACTGAAAATGCCGATCGGTTTTTATGGGACCTGGGGGATGGAAACTTCTCGGATGAAAAAGAAATGGTCTATCAATATGCCGATACCGGAAATTATATAATCCGGTTATATGCTTATGGCGGAAATACGTGCAGTGATTCAGCTAATACCAGGGTTCATATCAGTAAGCTGTTTACGCCCAATGTAATCACGCCGAATAATGATAACCGGAATGATCGCTTTGTGATCAACTTCGACCAATCAATTAAACTGAACGTCCTGAACCGCTGGGGAGAGCCTGTCTTTCATTCGGATAATTATTTAAACAACTGGGATGCGAAAGGTTTGCCTGCCGGAGTTTATTATTATGAACTCGATCTTGATAAGAATACGCGGTGTAACGGATGGGTGGAAGTATTGAAATAAAGGCTCATGGTTAATTATGTTAATTTAATTACCAGGTAAGAAATGAAAATCAAAGATCTGAAACTAAAAACATATACAAGCCTTAATCCCCATTCAAGAAGGGACGGGTATCGTTTGATTAAGTGTCCATGATTTTAACAGGAAACCGATT
>CAYNCU010000167.1:0-9449 GCA_964395765.1 uncultured Roseivirgaceae bacterium
ACGATACCGTCAGTTAAACTGTCATAAGGCGGAAGGCTACCGGGAAGATCGGTTACAGGATACTGGGCATAACCTAATATATCGTTAGCCAGGTTACATACCCAGATATTCAGGTAATCCTGCGAAGGCCAGAAACTCTGGGATTTCAGCAATTTATCATCTGTATTTGAATTCCACGATGTTTTAATGCCCGTGGTTCTCGTAATGCCCGTGGTAGGATAACCATTCGGATCCCTTGTAGCCAGGCGGAATTCAATTCCCGGATCGGCAGCGGCAGGTTTAAATTCATCCGGAGTATATAGGGTATCCAGGTTTAGCCTCCTGTAATCTTCGTTTATAACATCGATCTGAGATTTAACCTGGTCATCTGAAATGTTCGTGCCTTCCCCGATCGGTTCTCCGTTATTGATGACATGAACGACCACCGGGATAACATAGACCGATTGCTTTCGTTGGGTTGAAAAAATGGATTCTTGTTCTATCTGAATTTTCTTCTCTGAAATCCATCGGGCAAACTGAGTTTCTGTCGGCCTGGAAGGGTTAAGGCTGTCAAGGTATTGGTTATATTCTACCGTAGCGCAACGGATAATCTGGGCATGACCGACATGGCTGAAAATCAAAAAAGACGGGATCAGTATTATTAGGCGAAATTTATTCATTCATTTAAACCGATGACCCTGCCACAGTTTATTGATGGGAAAATCTCTCTATTACTTCATTAAAACAGACCAAAGATAATATATAAACATAACTCCAAAATGAATTGAATATTATTCAATCATTTACGACAAATGAACACTTCGAAGGTTTAACGCTGGTACAATTCAGGATAATTGTTCTTCACTTAGTCCGACGGCCTCCACAGCAGTGATTTCAGGGACTGCTCTTTTTATCGCTTCCTCGATCCCTGCCTTCATTGTCATTCCTAACATTGGGCATGAACCGCAGGCTCCTGAAAGTTCAAGCCGGGCAATATTATCGCCACTGATTTCAAGAATCTTTACCCTGCCGCCATCGGCTTCAAGATAGGGCCTGATCGTATCCAGGGCCTCATCCACTCTTTTATATAAATCGGGCATCGGTTTCATTGAATTCCCGGTTAATTCGTTTTGATTTCCACAATTTTTGTCTGTTCGAGAGAAGCATTCCTGATGGCCACCTGTCTTGCGAGTTCTTCCGCCAGTTTTTTGAAAGCTTCGGCAGATACATCATTATTCATTACAGCAGGGTATCCGTTATCACCGCTTTCCCTTATTCCCTGTACCAGGGGAATATCACCTAAAAACGGCACTTTGTATTTTGCCGCCAGGTCCTTACCGCCATCTTTTCCGAAAATGTAGTATTTATGGTCGGGCAGTTCAAGCGGGACAAAATAGGACATGTTTTCAACCACGCCAAGTATAGGTACATTGATTTGCGGCTGACGGAACATCTGGAGTCCCTTCACGGCATCCGATAATGCAACTTTTTGCGGAGTGGTTACCAAAACTGCACCGGTTACCGGAATGGTTTGAACAAGTGTCAGGTGAATATCGCTGGTTCCCGGAGGCAGATCGATCAGCATATAATCCAGCTCGCCCCAGTCGGCATCACTGATAAACTGTTTTAAGGCAGAACTGGCCATAGGACCTCTCCATACAACCGCATCCTCCGGATCGGTTAAAAAACCTATCGAAACCAGTTTTACACCGTATTGTTCAATAGGCACGATCATCGCCTTATTGTTCTTTTCCACAATGACCGGCTGTTCATGTTCGCAGTTGAACATGGTAGGAATAGAGGGTCCGAAAATATCAGCATCAATAATCCCGACGGACGCACCTGTTTTGGCAAGTGCTACCGCCAGGTTTGCGGTTACCGTTGATTTCCCGACACCGCCTTTTCCGGAAGCAACTGCAATAATATTTTTTATATTCGGCAAAAGGGGATGTTCTTCCCTCGATGTGGTGACAACACTGGTCATTTTGATTTCCGCGTTAATGGCGGCGCCAAATTCATTTTCAAGCACCTCCATACATTCGTTGTGAATTATTTCCTTCAAGGGGCAGGCCGGCGTGGTCAGGACAACTGAAAACTTTACTTTATTCCCTTCGATTTCAAGGTCCTTCACCATGCCCAGTGTCACAATGTCTTTCCTGAAATCAGGATCGATAACCCTGGAAAGCGCCGATAATACTTCTTCCTTACTGATCACGTGGATAATCCTTTTTACGCTGGTAAAGGTACTTAAATTTAATCTAAATTAAAGTAAGATGGAGTATAAGAACGGCTGAAACCGGCGAAAAAGGCTATTTTGATTCTGTTGCAGGAAGCTTAAATTTGTTAAAGGCTTATCCCGGTAACAAAATGATCAGTCAGAAGTCAATCGAAGAAATTAAATCACATATCGATATTGTAGATGTGATAGGCGATTTTGTTACGCTTAAAAAGTCCGGAACTAATTACAAGTCGCTCAGTCCTTTTACCAATGAGAAAACCCCTTCCTTCTTCGTTTCCCCTTCCAAAGAGATATACAAATGTTTCAGTTCGGGAAAAGGCGGGGATGCCATCAATTTCATCATGGAAATTGAAGGAATCAGTTACGTGGAAGCGCTCCGTTACCTGGCCAAAAAATACGGGATTACCCTGGAAGAGGATAATTCCCTTCCTGAGGATCTTCAGGAACAAAGCGAAAGGGAAAGTATATTCATCATCAACAATTTCGCAAGGGAATTTTTTGTTGATGCCCTTTTTAATAACCAGGAAGGCCAGTCTGTAGGCATGTCCTATTTCATGGAAAGGGGTTTCAGTGAGCCGGTGATCAGGAAATTCGAACTGGGATACAGCCTGAAACAATGGGACGGATTTTATAAAACCGCATTAAAGGCGGGGTTCACCGAAGATATTCTTGAGAAAGCAGGATTGATCATTAAAAATAAGGACAAGGTTTACGACCGCTTCCGGGGAAGAGTGGTCTTCCCTATTCATAATATAGCTGGAAAAACAATTGCCTTCGGGGCACGGATCCTTATTCAGGACAAAAACCAGCCGAAATATATCAACTCTCCTGAAACGCCGGTTTATCATAAAAGCCTCATCCTGTATGGTATTCACCAGGCCCGTCAGGCCATCCGGCTGGAAGATAACTGTTACCTGGTGGAGGGATATACGGATGTGATCTCCCTGCATCTCTCGGGAGTAGAAAATGTGGTAGGTTCTTCCGGCACATCACTTACTTCAGAACAGATAGCACTGATTAAAAGGTATACCCGGAATATCACGGTTTTGTTCGACGGGGATACGGCAGGGATCAAAGCTTCTCTTCGCGGAATCGACATGATTCTGGAGGCCGGAATGAATGTAAGGGCACTGGTTTTCCCGGACAATGAAGATCCGGATAGTTACGCCAGAAAACTCGGGGCGAGGGATTTTAAAAATTTCCTGCACGATAACAGCAGGGATTTTATAACCTTCAAAACCAATCTTTATGCCGGAGACGCCGCCAGGGACCCGATAAAGAAGGCAGAATCCATCCGTGAAATAATCTCAAGTATTGCCAAAGTTCCGGATCAGGTGAAACGTGCCGTCTATATCCGTGAAACTTCCGGTCTGATCGATATGGATGAAGCGATATTGATTGGTGAATTAAACAATATCCTGCTCAATGAAAGGAAGAAGCCTGGCCGCAATACCGAAAGCCGACAGGAATCAATAAAGGTAACGCCCCGAAAAAAATCCGATTCCATGGGCGGCACCGAAAATATTACTGAAAGTCTCATGATGCAGGAACGGGAAAGTATCCGATTGCTTATCAGTTACGGATTGAACAAATTCGAAGAAGAGCATAATCTTTATGAATTCATGCTGAAAGAACTGGCTGATGTTGAATTCCGGACACCTGTCTATAAAAAGATACTCGGTATCTTTAAGGATAATCTTGCCAAAGGTCATGTGATCGACTCCGAATACCTGATTAAAAACGGAACGGAAGACATCAGGAAAGAAGTTATCGATCTTATTGAAATGCGATATGATATTAGCGAAAACTGGTCTAAAAGAAATATCTATGTTCCGGAAGAAAAAGATTTGCTTGAAAAATCAGTGCTTGAAAATATTATCCGTTTGAAACATCGTGTTATTCTTAAACTCATTGAAGAGAACAATAAGGAAATAAAACAATCCATTGAAGATAAAAAAACCGATCAGCTTTTAAAGATTACCGATGAACTTAATAAGATCAAAGCCGAACTTGCCAAAAAATTAGGATTAACGGTGATTTAACATCCTTCAATTTTCATTAAAATAAACCGGAGATCTAAAACGGTAAATTATGTTCATAAAAAAAGGCCTGGGGAGATAGAAGGGGATTCTATCTACACCCAAGCCCTTTGTTCAACCAGCTATGTAAATTCAAAGTTAGCACATATTTTAAAATTTCAAAATATAAAATAATCTTTTTACGCAGTTATAACATTTTTTAACAAATCGGAAGTTTACGGGCGTAAATTAAACATGTAAAATATATTTAACTTACTGAAAATCAATTGGAAATGTTTTATTTTTTATTATTTGCCATTTTGGGAATACTTTGCCACAAAATGTTGATGATTTTCCATTGATCACCTGTTTTTGCAAGTTGCAAATACTCGATTCCCCAGTACACTGTTATCTTCGCAACCGCTGTTTTATCCTGTACATCCAGCACATCTACTTTTTTTGCTGCATCAGCCGGGAGCCATTCGCTTTTATTCCAATCCTTGGCAAGCTGGATCATTTGTGCATACGTCATAGATCTTAAATCACTGTAGGCGCTGTCAAGGCCTTTCCAGTAGTAGCCCCGGCGGATAACATCTTCTGAAACACTTCTTTCGATCATGAAAGGTTCTGAATGATAAAAAGCATCAATATAATTCATGGCAGCATTATATACCCCAGTACGATCGGCAGATTGGGCCATTCCTGAAATATATCCTGTAAACAGCAATCCGATTACAAAAAAGAATTTTTTCATATTTGCAGGCGTTTATTTGTCAACGTTAAATAAATGAATATATGATATGATTTACTTTTCCTTTTTAATTACGATCGTCAATTTCGCATTCGGGTCAAATCTAAAATCTTTTTTCACCGGCGCCTTATTCCTGGCTATTCCTACCCTCTGTTCCGAATCGATGTAAATTAACAGTGCACCGGGTTTAACATCGGAAAATGTTTTAACATATTTGATTTTCTCATCCATCAAAATTTTTCTCCCGGTATTCAGAATCACATGATACGATTTCCCATGCAACCAGTTGCGATCATTCAATAGCGTTGCTTTTATGTTGGTGGATAAATTACCAAAGGGTTTTTCAACATAGGTGATAGCACCTGTTATTTGATTAACCTCAGCCCGGGGTTCCGGTAATTCAAATCGTAGCAACGGTTCTTTTCTGAGGAGGCCCAGGTCACGGAAGTTGATTTTCCCGGCCGCCAGCCTGGCTGCGTTATAGACAAAAACATCACGACCATCAAAGGTAGAGGACTTGGTTATTCCGGGCAGACTGTTCATGCCGGCGATAATATCCCTGATTTCCCTTATTCCGACTTCATCCCGGACTACCGTTAATAGTCCGTTATCCGGGCAAATGATATAACGATTATTTTTTGTATGAATTCCAACAGGTTTCCGATGGGATCCTACCCCGGGATCTACGACTGCCGAAAATACTGTTCCTTCCGGCCAGTACTTAATCGTATCCGCGAGCAGGTAAGCAGCTTCGATAATATTATAAGGTTCTATGTCATGCGTGATATCATAAATTTTCATTTGCGGATCAATCGTGCATGCCACGCCTTTCATAATCCCGGTAAACCGGTTATTGGTTCCGAAATCGCTGAGCAGGCATAGTATATTTACTGGCTTCATTTTTCCGGGCTTTTCAGGATATTGTGGAAAATAATGGCTTGCAATTGCAATTTAATTAATTGATTGTTGAACGGGTCAATTTTAACCTTATTAGTTTATATCATGAACCGTACTGAATACCTTAGTGTTTAAAAAGAACTCAAAGTATTATTTCTTATTCAAATCATTTGAAATGTCAAAAATCTTAATCCTCGGAGGAACAGGGAACATCAGCACGGGAATTACTAATATTCTTCTTGAAAAAGGAGGTCATGAAATTTATCACCTGAATCGCGGAATCCGTCAAAAAGAAACCAAAGGGGTAAAAACTTTATTGGCCGACCGGACGGATCCTGCTGCTTTTAAGAACACCATTGAATCCAACGGACCGTTCGATTGTGTTATTGACATGATCTGTTTTCGTCCCGAAGAAGCGCAACAAGCAGTAGCGCTTTTTAAGGGGAATTGCAGTCAATATATTTTCTGCAGTACTGTAAATGTTTATGACCGGAGAAGTGTGAATTACCCGATTCATGAACAACAGCCCATTGGCTGGATTCACCCCAACTATGCGTACGCTTACGGGAAGGTGATGTGCGAGCAGGTATTCGATGAAGCAGGCAGTGACGAATTCCCCGTAACCGTTATAAGACCGGCCATGACCTATGCTGAAGGCATGCCATTAATTCATTTATTCGGATGGGATACTTATTTTATCGACAGGATCAGGAAAGGCAAGCCTATCATCGCCCATGGTGACGGCACTTCCATTTGGGTTGCAGCGCATCGCGATGACGTGGCAGGAGCATTTGTAAATGCAGTGGGGAACCCTGTCGCCTTCGGTAAAAAATATAATGTAACAGGAATGGAATTAATGTCATGGGTGCAGTATTATTCCTTACTGGCCTGGACCAACGGTTTTCAGGAACCGGAATTTATTTATATCCCAACCCATTACCTGATGCAAATGGAACCGGAAAAAGCTTTTCTGCTGTCGGTAAATTTTGCGCAGAATAATATTTTCGACAACACCTCCGCAATTCAGGACCTGGATTATAAATATTCTATCGACTGGCTGGAGGGCAGTGCCCGCGCAGTGACCTGGCTGGAAGAAAATAAAAAGATCAGGGATTTCACGGAATTCCCTTTTTACGACGCGTTGATCGACCGGTGGCAAAAAATGACCGGTTATGATGAATACATTTCATGACCAGGATGAATATATTAAAATCCTGAAAGATTAATAAAAACATACCCGGCCGATTTGGATTATTTAATTTATGTTATCGGTGGAATTTTGACGATCACAGGAATATTGGGATGTATTATGCCCGGAATTCCCGGTCCTCCCCTCAATTACATTGCATTACTGCTACTGCATTTTACTCCTTTAAAAGCTTTTACTGCCCGGTTTCTCTGGATTTTGGCTTTTATTACAGCATTTATCTTTATCCTGGATTATGTAATACCCGTTGTGGGCACAAAAAAATTCGGCGCCGGGAAATGGGGAATAACGGGAAGCATTGTGGGGCTTATAACCGGTTTTTTTATATTCCCGCCCATTGGAATTATCATAGGCCCGTTTGTAGGCGCCGTAGCCGGGGAACTGATAGCCGGCAAATCACATAAAGAAGCTTTCCGCGCCGGCTTTGGCGCCTTTTTAGGGTTTGTATTCACCACGGTGATGAAGCTTACAGTATCCGGCATCATGACCTACTTTTATATCAGGGCATTTTTTTAGGCGATTTGAACGAAAAACCGGTATTGCGCCGCCCGCATAAACTCCTGATTTTATTTAATTTATGTACAAGTTTCGTCTAAAAAATTATGGGAATATTATGCAAAATGTTAAATTGTACAGGTATTCACGGAATAATAATTTTAAATTTTTTGATACAATGAAAAGACGAGAATTTCTTGAAAAATCAGGCATCGCAGCCGGTGCCGCCGTTTTGGGAGGATCCGCACTTCAAGGAAATGCCGCTCAGGCAAAACCTCTGAAAACAAAAAAATCCGCTCCCAAGGGTAAAATTAAATTAGGACTTTACAACATAACCTATGAGGGCATATGGTATGAAGGTACTGCCCTCACATTTGAGGAAATTTGTAAAAAGGCAAAGGACAATGGGTATGACGGAGTAGAACTGGATAACAAGCGACCGATGGGTAACCCGCTGGATATAGACCAGCGTAAAAGAGATGAAATGAAGAATACGCTTGCAAAATATGGACTTGAAATTCCATGCATTGCCGCGAACAATGATTTCTCCAGCCCCATTCCTGAGCATCGTTCCGCTCAGTTATTAATGGTCAGGGAAACGATCAAACTGGCCAAGGACCTGGGCGCCCCTTATGTTAGGTTATTTGCCGCATGGACAGGTGTACCCTTACACAATGGTACAGGAACCTATGACTTTGTGAGAGGGGAAGCCTATACCTTCCAGGATCAATTCCCCTATGCTACCTGGCTGGAACGCTGGCATTATGTTCAGGATACACTCAGGGAAGCAGCCAAATATGCTGAGGATAACGGCATCGTCCTCGGATTGCAAAACCATCCCCCGTTGCTCAGACACTGGAAAGATTGTTATGACATGGTAAAACAGGTTAATTCCCCTTCCTTAAAAATCATGCTTGATGCACCTATCCTTGAAAAAATCGACAACAAGGAATACGTAGAAAATGCTGTTCGAACCGTTGGGAATTTACAAATTCATTCCCACTTCGGCGGTGAATTTGAAAGAGATGAAAAAGGGAAACCGAAATTAAAAACCTATTACAGTAATTTTGATCAGCCTTCTCCGGACTATAATCATTATATCGGCCTGATGAATGAAATCGGATACCAGGGATATTTTACTTTCGAACTGTGCCATCCCGTGCTGGATGAACAATTCAAACCCGCGAAGGTCGATTATGTCGACAGCCAGGTTAAAATGGCTTCCGAATTCATGAGAAATGTAATAAATAATCCGACCATGTGATTCGATTTGATCTTAGCCTAAGGCAGGACTTCGGAACGGTGAAGGGCGGGCTCATATTCATAATAATAAATATTATATAAAAGGAACGCCGAAAGCAGGGGTACCAACACCAATAAAATTAATGGTGGCCGGTAAAGTAACAGGAAAGTGAACAGGATAAATCCGTACCCGGCATATTTCAAGGCAGGATTCCGGCTTCAATGACTTAAGCAACATCAGCCACTTTATTAAATCGATAATTCCTGAATAA
Source organism: uncultured Roseivirgaceae bacterium (assembly GCA_964395765.1). Taxonomy (GTDB): domain Bacteria; phylum Bacteroidota; class Bacteroidia; order Cytophagales; family Cyclobacteriaceae; genus DATDPY01. The sequence continues at coordinate 9,101 of CAYNCU010000167.1, forward strand.
TATGCCTTCATCAGGGTTTTGGTTATTCCGAGGCTGGAATAATTTCTTACTATAACTGACCACTCGGGCAGGACCATAATAACAAGGATTAAAGCGTGCGTGAGAAACCTGTTGATTTTTTAATAGACACTTGTCATTATTTTATTCTTTGCAACGCGTGGTTTTCAAGGTTATATTCCGTCGCATAAACGAGATGCCTGTCATGGCATCGGAAATATGATTGGAAATGAGAAAACTGGTGCCGTGTTCTTTCCTGAATTTTTCGATCGTTGTTAATAATATTTCGCGAGTATTGCTGTCAAGGAAATCAATAAGTTCATCCAGAATGATCAGCCTGCAGGAGCCGGTA
>CAYNCU010000168.1:0-9448 GCA_964395765.1 uncultured Roseivirgaceae bacterium
CGGGATGACTTGTATTATCGTCTCTTCGGCCTGAACATCCATATGCCTCCTCTTCGTGACCGGGAAAATGACATTTTATTACTTGCAAAATATTTTATCAGGGAATACTCACTTGAAAACAAACTTGATGAAAAAAAACTGTCTCCCGATGCCCAGAAAAAATTATTATCCTATTCCTACCCCGGAAATATCAGGGAATTGAAATCAGTTATTGAACTGGCCGTAGTTATGTCAAACAATGATGAAATAAATCCATGTGATATTAACTTCAGCAATGATGACGGAGGCAGCCTGCCTGAACTTATTGATAAAGAGTTATCGCTCGAGGAACATAATCACAGGATTATTAAAGCCTATTTAAAAAAATATAATGGGAACGTGAAACAAGCTGCAGCCAAACTTAATATCGGCTTTTCCACGATATACCGAATGCTGAAAACTGAAAAAATACAGGATTAACATTTTCATTCCGTAAATATTTTTGTCATTCTGACAAAAACCATACTGGCAAAAAAATCACAAATAGCTGGTAATCAATAATTTAACTTGCTGGCATGTTATTGGGTTTTATTGGATTGTTCATTAAAAACCAATAATTATGAAAAAAACAATTTTATATCCGGTAATTATATTATTGATATTGTCGTCATGCAGCGGCTTTAACAATAAAGAAAAAATAAGTGAACTACAAACTCAGCTGGACAGCGCGTCCCGTTCACTTACCGAAAGAGATTCGGTCCTCACCGGTTACCTTGATTTTGTAAATACCATCGAAAAGAATTTAAATGAAATAAGGAACCGGGAATCGATGATTTCGCTGAACCGCGAGGATTTCGATGCGAGCAGTAAGGAAGTACGGGAAAATATGATTAACGATCTTAAAAAGATCAATGACCTGATGCAGGATAATAAGAGAAAAATTGCAGTACTCAGTGTAAACCTGAGGGGTTCCCGGACCCAGGTAAAAAAACTGAAAGACCTGCTGGAAGAATTAAAACAAACTATGCAGGAAAAGGAAAGTGAGGTACAGAAACTGAACCAGCAGGTAGCTGTCCTGACCAATAATAACCAGTTATTGAAAATGTCAAATGATTCGTTGCTCTCGGATAACCAGTCACAAAACGAAATGATTAATGACCAGAAGGAAACGATAAAGAATCTGGGCAATCAAACCAGCACTGCTTATTATGCAACCGGTCCTGCTCAGGAACTGGAAAAGAAAAATATTATCGAAAAGAATGGCGGGATTCTCGGCATCGGGGCAGTAGAACAACTTAATGACAACCTGACGCTCGATAAGCTTCAGAATATCGATACGCGGAATACGTTTTCCATTCCAATCAACAGCAGGAAGGCTCAGCTCATCACCTATCACCCGCGGGACTCCTATAAAATGGTGAAAAACGATAAGGATAATAAAGTTGATAAGCTACTTATCCTGGATCCTCATAAATTCTGGGCCTCTTCGAAGTGCCTCGTGGTGGTTACGAAGTAATCTCCTAAGTTAAGTTAACCATAGATCAGGCCAGGTGTCAATTCTTGTCATGTTCAGACACCTGGTCTTAATTTAACCTAAAATCTTAAACTCATGAAAAACAAAATTATTTACCTGCTCCTCATCAGTGCACTTTTTTCCTGCAAATCAGTTTCATATGAAAGTGCGGTCAATTCCAATAAGGATAAATTCTACGGCGATGATGAAAAAACAGCGCTGCTTTTGGATGACTTTGAATCTGTTTCCCGGTCTACGGCCGATATCTCAGGTCTTGCTGACAAACATGCTTATTCCAAGGACCTGTGCGATTTTGCTCATATGGTGATTAATGACCAGCAAAAAATGAAAATCCCGTTAAAATTACTGGCTTTAAAGGAAGGGATTAAATTACCCACTGTCGTGGACAAAGATCGTCAGAAAATATATTACCAGCTTGAAGATATTATGGATGAAAAAACATTTGACCAGGAATATTATAAAAATATGGACCAGTTGTATTCATATATTGTCCATCGGTGCGATTCATTCATTGACCAAAAGGACGAAGGTCCGGTGCGCGATTTTATTGCCAGGCAAACCGGTTTATATAAAAATTATCTCAAAAAAATCGACCGATTACAAACCTATATGAACCAGAAGGCCGGTGAACAGCCTGCCATCACTGAAAAATAATAATGGTGATCATTGCTATCCTGCAGGCTTCTTTCTAAAGATTCCGGAAGAGAAATGGATAAAGTTATCTTCTCGAACCCGAGGTTATAACATGTAAGGAGATTGTAAAAACAATAATATGGCCGGAATAGCCCGTCAACTTGCAGCCATCATGTATACGGATGTTGTAGGTTACACAGGTATGATGCAGAGTGATGAACCAGGCACCATTGACAGGCTTGAGAATTACAGGTTTTTTCTCGAAGAGGCAATCAAGGAATTCGAAGGCAGGGTAATTCAATATTACGGAGACGGAAGCCTTGTCCTTTTTAATAGCGCTTATCTTGCGGTACTTTGCGCCATAAAGATCCAGGCCCAATCCAAACCTTCTGAAATTCCCCTGCGCATTGGAATTCATCTGGGAGAAATCATCTTCAAAGACGGATCTTTATATGGTGATGGTCTGAATATTGCAGCCAGGCTGGAATCGTTAGGAGTAAGGGGATCCATTTTGATTTCAGGCACTTTATTTGAACAGATTCATAATCAACCTGACTTAACAATTTCTTTCCTGGGGCGATACAGGGTTAAGAATGTAAAATCTCCGTTATCCGTATATTCTGTTTCAAATGAAGGCTTGCCCGTACCTGGCAGGAAAAATCTAAATAATGCCCTGAATGAAGATCTGAAAACAGGGATATCAAAGAAAAAAAACAATAATTTATGGCTGTCAGGCTTGATCCTGAGCATACTTCTTTTCCTGATAACAGGTGTATTAATAATGCGGAAATCATCCCGGGTCAGGGAATATAATACAATTGCTGTATTACCTTTCATTAATTTAACCAATGACACTTCCCAGGAATTCTTTTGTGAGGGAATAACAGAAGACATACAAACCCAGCTGGTAAAAATAGGGAATCTGAAGGTTATCCCGGGGTCTTTGACACTTGAAAGTCAAAATAGTGATAAAACCATACCCCAGATCGGTAATGAACTTAAAGCTTCCAAAATCCTGCAGGGGAGCGTCCGCAAATCAGAGAATAAGATCCGTGTATTTGCCGAATTACTCGATGCAAAACAGGGTGTGCAGCTTTGGTCACAAAGCTACGATTATGACAATTCGAAAGCACTGAAAATTCAAACGGAGGTAGCTTCAAAAATTGTGCTGGCCCTTAAAAATGAATTATCACGGCGAAATAAAAGTATTATTTTAAGAAAAAACCCGCCAGCGTCAGGCCTTTCCGCCAGTGGGCTGAACAGGCTTAAATCCTTTACAGGAATCAACAAAACTGCAGGAACCCGGTTGGCCGTAAATCTTTCGTTTTAATCCATCCTCAGATTTATATCTTTTAGTACCCAGGTTTTCATATTTTTCCCTAATTTACTTTGGCGAAACACTTTCTTCTGCATCATGATTTATTTACGATCGATTATTTTTTATTTTCTTGCCGTTGTTTTTTTATACCCGCCAGCACGAGCCCAGGAAAATCATCACAGAAACCTGTTATCCGGAAACTATAGTCTTAAAATTCTTATGGATTTATATACCAAGAATAACCCATGGAGGCCTTTCCCGGCGTATGACAATCGCAAGACCTGGGGGAATTTGCCGGAAGAGATAAAGATAAAAGGCATTCAATCCGCCGATGATGCCATGCGATTTAACTGGCCAACCCTGCCGGCTACCCTGTACCTGCAATTTTCTCAGAACGGGAACAGGAGCAATTATGAGGAGGTCTATTTTGAAAGAAGGAAAAAACTGGCCGACCTCGTAATCGGGGAACTGATTGATGGAAAAGGAAAGTATCTTAATTCCATTGTTAATGGTATTTGGGCCATTTGCGAAGAAACATCCTGGACCATACCCGCGCATATCTACGGGCAGAAAAACGGCCCTTCTCCCCTGCCGGAATATAATGACAATGTTGTGGCTTTGTTTTCTGCAGAGACCGGGTCCACCCTCGCGTGGACTTACTATTTTCTGAAGGACCGTCTCGACAGTATCACCCCCATGATTTCACAGAGAATTGTGCATGAAATTGAAAAAAGGATCCTGGATCCGGTTATGGAAAGAGATGATTTCTGGTGGATGGGCATCCATGATAGTTTTGTCAATAACTGGAATCCGTGGATCATTTCCAACTGGATCACATGTGATCTGATCATTGAGCAAGATCCTGCCCGCAAGGCAAAATCGCTGGAAAAAGCCATGACCTGCCTTGACAATTTTCTTAACCAATACCCCGATGACGGAGGATGTAACGAAGGCCCCGGATACTGGTCGGTGGCCGGCGGATCTTTATTTGACTGTCTGGATTTACTTTATTCTTCAAGCCAGGGTAAAATTGATATTTTCAGCAAACCGCTGATAAAAAATATCGGCAGTTATATTTGCAAGGCTTATATCGCCGGTGAATACTTTATCAATTTCGCCGATGCCTCCGCTAAAATTCATATCGATCCTGACATTGTTTTCCGGTACGGGAAAATGACTGGCAACCCGGCTATGATGGGATTTGCAGCCTATGCCCTTCACGAATCAGGTTATTCCAATAATTCGTATGTAATGGGCAGGAGGTTAAATGAATTATTCAGTTATAAGGAAATAGAAGAATACACGGCCAAAGAACCCCTTATTCCGGATTTCTGGCTGCCCGACACCCAGGTATTCGGGGCAAGATCGGAAGAGGGTTCCGAAACGGGTTTGTACCTCGCCGGAAAGGGAGGCAATAACGGCGAAAGTCATAATCATAATGATGTCGGGAATTATATCATTTATATGAACGGCAGGCCGGCGATCATCGATGTGGGAGTTGAAACCTACCGGAAGGAAACATTCAGCAACAAGCGATATTCCATCTGGACCATGCAGTCACAATACCATAACCTGCCGACGGTCGGCGGAATCATGCAAAAAGACGGCAGTGAATTCAAAGCGAAAGATGTTTCATTTTCAGCGAATAAAAAATCCGTCCGTTTTTCGCTGGATATAGCAGGTGCCTACCCGGAGGAAGCCCATATCAATTATTGGAAGAGGTTCATCACTTTCATAAGAGGGAAAAGCATTACAGTTACTGAAGACTATGAGTTGACTGCTATTAAGGATTCAACATTTATCAGCCTGATGACGCCTTGTAGTGTGGATACCGGCAAAAAAGGGAGTCTTGTCCTAATGGAAGAAAATGTTGAGGATCCGTTTTCAATTATTGTGAAATACGATCCCCGGCAGTTAGCCGCGGAAGTTGAAAAAATCGGGATCAGCGATACACGGCTGAAAAATGCCTGGGGGGACCACCTGTACAGGATCAAGCTGTCGGTATTGTCACATGCCTTAAAAAACAATGTAAAATATACCATTCAGCCGAAAGAATAATTTTCGCCCGCCGATCACGCGGAGGCCCGCTGTTTTATGGCGGAAATAAATGCAAAATCCGCGGGAAAAGATTTTATGATTTTTATTTAAAACATTATTCATAGACAATCAAATTCCCTCCCTATGAAATATAAATTATTACTCCCCGGTTTTTTCGCCTTGTTAATTTTACCGGCAATGGGTGTGTCCCAATCAGAAAAGAATCATTACCCTTCTGCGGAAATTTCAAATGACAAGGTGCATATGGTATTGTACCTGCCTGACAAAAACAAGGGTTATTACCGGGCTACCCGTTTCGATTGGTCCGGAATTATTGCCAGCCTCCAATGGAAGGGCCATGAATTTTACGGGCAGTGGAAAACAACCCATGATCCTCTCTTTCACGAAGATCTTTCCGGTCCCGTGGAAGCCTCTGTCATGCCGGGCCTGGGCTATGATGATGCGCCGGTTGGGGGAACTTTCATCAGGCTCGGCGTTGGCATACTCGAAAAACCGGATGAAAAAACTTATCAATGGGATCATACCTATAAAATAAAAGATCATGGTAAATGGACGATAGAACAAGGAAAAGACTGGATCCAGTTTACTCAGGCTATTCAGGCAAAGAACGGCTGGGGATACATTTATACCAAGCGCATAAGGCTGAAAAAAGACACGCCCGGTTTTATTATCCGTCACACCCTTGAAAACACGGGTACAAAAACCATTAAGATCGATCAGTTCAACCATAATTTTTTCATGATCGACAGGGATACTACAGGCACGGATTTCGTCGTAAAATTTCCTTATCATCTATCGACTGCCAATGATCTTAAAGGAATCGTCAAACTTGACGGAAATGATATTACATTTATTCATGATCTGGACACCGGCACCGTATGGCTTGAATTGAAGGGGTACAGTCCATATACAAGTGACCATAATATTACAGTGATCAATAAAAAATCGAAAGTCGGCGTTCATTATTCCGTCAGCAAGCCGCTTTACCGCCAGGTATTCTGGGCCTGCCCTTCCACATTATGTCCGGAAAATTTTATTATGCTTGATGTTCCTCCCGGGAAAATAGAAACATGGGATTCGGATTATACTTTGTTTGAGGAGGAGGAATGAGGAATGAGGAAATCCTGGATTTCATTCATCAGGGTCCCCTCCGGGAGAACCTGATGGCGAGCGGTACCGGTTCTCTTGCGGGAGATCCTGATAGGGAGAACGCACACACCCATCAGAGTCTCCTGAAAGGGACTCTGATGTTTAGGAAACTTAGCCTTGTTCATCAGGGTCCCCTCCGGGTGACCCTGATGGGGAGCGGTACCGGGTCCCTTCCGGGTGACCCTGATGGCGAGTGGCACCGGGTACCCTCCGGGAGATCTTGATGGGGAGAAAATATTCGGTTATTTACTTTACTTTTCATGCAATTTGATGCTCTCCTGATTTTCATTAAATTTAAAATACAGTTAAAGTGAACGGATAATCCCGCCCTTACTGTAAACTGGTAGATACAATTTTAAGATCAATACTAGAAAACCTTTGAATAAAAAAATAGGACTCAAAGAGGCCATGTCCATCGGTATTGGCGGCATGGTGGGAGGAGGAATTTTTGCAGTATTAGGCCTGGCTGTAACAGTAGCCAGGGGCGGAACACCGGTAGCTTTCCTGCTGGCCGGAATTTTAGCCCTGATTACCTCCTACAGTTACGTAAAATTATCACTGGTTTTCCCGGACCGTGGAGGTACCGTTAAATTCATCAACCAGCGCTTCGGCAAGTCGGTATTCAGCGGGGGCCTGAACAATTTACTCTGGCTGAGCTATATTATCATGTTGTCCCTCTACGCTTCAGCCTTCGGTTCCTATGCCCCCAATTTATTCAGGCTGCCCGGCAACCTGTCGGTGAATTTTCATATTTATGCAAGTGCCATCGTTATTTTTGCGACTTTAATCAATTACTACAGCATTAAGGTGGTCGGAATGATCGAAGACTACGCTGTCATCATTAAACTGGTCATCCTGCTCTTATTTTCATTGATCGGAATTTATGGATTATTCCATAATCCCAATGTAAATCAATTGTCATTTCATCTTTGGGAAAGCCCTTACCATTTATTAGCCGCCGGGATGCTCATTTTCGTGGCCTATGAAGGCTTTGAATTGATAGCCAACGTTTCTCCTGATATTATAGATCCTCAAAAGAACATACCCAGGGCCTATTATTATACCATTATTTTTGTAATTGTACTGTATATAGTAATAGCCGTGATTACGGTCGGTTCATTGCCCTTTGCGGAGATCGCCAAAGCGCAGGATTACGCCCTGGCAGAGGCTGCAAAACCCATGATCGGGGAAGTCGGATTTACCATCATTACGATAGCCGCATTAATCTCAACTTTCTCGGCCATTAATGCCTCCCTGTACGGAGGCAGCAGGGTCAGTTATGAAATTGCCGAAGATGACGAACTTCCCCACCAGTTGACCGGCCAGCTTTGGAATCATCCGGTCGGGTTAATGTTAACGACGGTCCTCACGTTGATTATCGTCAATACCGTAAACCTGGAAAGTATTTCTACGGCCGGTAGCGTCGGATTTATATTGGTTTTCACTTTTGTGAATTATACCGGTTTCAGCTTATCCAAAGAAATCAACGGAGTTAAAATAATTCCTCTCACGGGTTTCCTCTTAGGATGGATAGTGTTAATTATCCTGTTCGCGCAACAGTATTCATCGAACCGGTTCGGGGTAATTTTATCTGCCGTATTTATTCTGACGAGCTTTATATTAGAATTCATATATAAAAAAACTGAATATTTTAAACCGTTGACAAAAAAAGAGGAATGAAAATAATCTCATCTATTATTATTAATTCCTTACGGAGTGTGTGAAAATTTTAACCGAATAAAGGGTATTTAGCCACAGGGCAAGCCCTGGACCCGAATTTCCGGAGCAGAGCTCCGGGGAATTAAACCGTATCCTTCTCGTCCGCCGTAGCGGAACGCGAAGGCGGATTAAATTTTTAGATGATAATATCATTGTGGTACAGAATTGGAAAGAGAAGTGACTGGGATATTGGGTATTAAGTTATTAATTTACTAAATAGGCCTGTGGTTATTTTTCGAGTGCTTCCTTTACGGCCCTCACAACTATCGCTAGATCGTTCACGCCACGGAAACCACTGAAGCCGGCGGCAACTTTCGTTTGTTCATCCAATGATATCGGCTGTCCTCCTTCCCAGCCCATCAGGTCAGGGAGTTCGATGCCGAACTGATCCGGTTCCAGTTGACCGCTGAAAACCAGTTTTTCATATTCCCCGGTCTTATAACCCGTAATCCACACCTGGCTGGCTTTTCTCCAGGCCACATGATAAAAAGAACGCTGCCTGATTTTATCCGTACCGTACATTTTACCGTAAATTCTTCCCTGGTCGGTGATAATACACACCGCCACATTACCGCCGGAAATGTTCCAATCGGCCGGGCTGTTTTTATAAGCCGGTACCTGTTTATCAATGGATTCGAATATCCTGTTGATCACCTCATCTAATTCCTCTTGATTCATAAAGCATTGGAGTTAATAAAAAATTTAAAAAATTATCCTTAATATTATTTTTGTGGCGACATTCAATCGTTGCTACAATATAATTTAAAAATTAATAGCATGGGGAATTTCCTTTTTTCTATTCTTGCGCTTTTTAAAAATATTCGTTTGCTGTGGCTCCGGCTTACGGGAAAAACGGAATCCGAGGTTCATGCCCGCAGGATCACGACCGGGAAAGCATGGAACGAATTCTGTGATCGCCTGAAAAGTGCCGGGGCGGCGCTTACTTATCCGGGAACTCCGAGGGATGCTTTCCAGCAGGCAGAAGGAGTACGCTATTTGTCCCGTCTTACCAGGGCGGCGTTGGAGGCTTATGTTGAATTCAACGACGAAGAATTTCC
>CAYNCU010000169.1:0-9425 GCA_964395765.1 uncultured Roseivirgaceae bacterium
TTAATATTTCCAGGCTGATTGGCTATTTTGAGACTTATGCTCCGGTACAGGAAAAATTCAAGACATGGCTCAATAAAGTAGATTCTGTTATTCTTGACCAGCTCCTGGATTCATGAATTATTATCTTTAGGGTAATTTTACAGTACTTAATTTTTTTTATGGCCCTGATTTCCAAAAAGAAAAAAATTTTCAAGGTTTCCGCTCCCCTGCGTAAATATATAGAATCCTATGGGCGCGGGAAACGACTGGGAATCACTTATTCGGACCTGGCCCGGTATAATTCTTCCATACCTCTTCGCGATAAAAACGGAAAAGATACCTTATGGGAAACCGTATTTTACCACCATACGGAAGAGAAACAAATTAATGATGCCCTCCGCATGATCTATGCGATATTAAAAGCAGGCGGAGATATTTCCGTTATGGAACATCTTTTCGTAGATCGTGTGGATGTATGCATTTATGGGAATACCCGCCCTTTCCGGATACGGATCATGAACCGAATCAATGACCTTTTCGATTATTACTATGTGAAAATAGCCGATGCTTCCAGGATTTACGGACTCGAACTGGAACACCTGCTTTCCCCGAATAAAATTAATTTTCTCGTCGATGGCGATACCCTGATCGAAGAACATATCCAGGGTATCCCCGGCGACGATTTCATAAAATATTATCTCAGCGATCCCCGGACCAATCAACTCCGGTTCGCTAAGGAATTTATTAAATTCAATGAACGCTGTCTGGTCCGCCTGTTGGGCGACATGCACTCCAGCAATTTTGTGATTGAAATGATTCCCGATTTTGATGACCAGCATTACAGGATCAAATCGATTGATTTTGACCAGCAATCCTATGAAGGCAGGCGGGCAATATATATGCCCCAATATTACAAGCAGAATAACCCGATCATTGAACTGGGAATGAAGTTTATGAAGAAGGAAGTCGAACTGCAGTACCAGAAAGAAGAACGATCCCTGATTGCCCACAGGATCCGGTCATCAAATATTTACCTCACTCCCTTGCTGGAAGCGATGATGGCCGACACCATTGCCATGCCTGAAAATGAGGAGAACCTAAAGCACGAGCTTGCAGACCTTTACAAGGATACAGAATTTCTGAAATGCAGGAACATGGGTGAAATAGTAAGGACCAGTCTTAAAATGGTTTTCAAACATCCGTTAAGAAAAAATCATGAATTCGATGAGAAGAAATCGGTGGAAAGCTAAGCTTTGACAGGTTGATTGGTTAATTTTGCCGGCATAAATTTTTTCATAAACCTTTACCATTATGTTCACTGGAATTGTGGAAGCCATGGCCCGGGTGGTGGATATCAAATCGGAAGGAAGCAATAAAATTTTTTCCCTTGACTCCCCGATGGCCGGCGATCTGCATGTGAACCAGAGCTTGTCCCATAACGGCGTATGTCTTACGATAACGGATATTCATGAGCCTATTTATTCAGTTACGGCAGTAGAGGAGACCCTGATCAAGTCGAACCTGGGCGATTTAAAAAAAGGAGATTTTGTGAATCTTGAAAGGAGCATGCTTTCCGATTACCGCTTCGACGGCCATATGGTACAGGGGCATGTGGACCAGACCGGGGTATGCTCGGGCGTTGAAACTTTGGAAGGCAGTTGGTTATTTGATTTTACATATGACTTCCGTGCCACGGGAAATATCCTGGTTGAAAAAGGCTCAATCTGCGTAAATGGCGTAAGTCTGACAGCTTTTAATTGCACGGAAGGCGGATTTCGTGTTACCATAATTCCCTTTACCTGGGAACATACCAACTTTAAATTCATAAAAAAAGGCACAAAGGTCAACCTGGAATTTGATATTATCGGAAAATATATTCAGAAAATGTTTTCATCGGCATACCGGGATTATATAAAAAAAAACATGAGATGAATCACTTTTCAAGGCATATATCCTGATAATTTTTCAACAGAATTTATTTTTTGGATGATTTTTTTACTGACACCGGGTTCTCTGAATCCCGGGGTGGTTTTTTAATAATTGAAACTGATCTATGTCAACTTTTTTGACATAGGTGCCGGGTATCTTTACCATTCGTTATTTGCTTAATTTGTTTATTTCTACTGATTAATTAAATATTTTTTACGTTTCCAATGAAAGATAAAATTTATATAACTATTGACGGAAATGAGGCTGCAGCCTATGTAGCTTACCGGGTAAACGAAGTTTGTGCCATTTATCCTATCACTCCTTCTTCCAACATGGGAGAATGGGCCGATGAATGGTCATCAAAAGGAATTAAAAACATTTGGGGTGATGTGCCTTCCGTTGTTGAAATGCAAAGTGAAGGCGGTGCTGCCGGGGCTGTTCACGGTTCTCTGCAGGCCGGGGCGTTAACAACCACTTTTACCGCTTCGCAGGGATTACTCCTGAAAATCCCCAACATGTTTAAAATCGCTGGTGAACTTACCTCCACAGTCTTTAATATTTCAGCCCGTACGATTGCAACGCATGCGTTATCAATTTTCGGGGATCACAGTGATGTTATGGCGGCTAGAACCACAGGATTTGCTTTTCTGGCAGCAGGTTCCGTACAGGAAGTAATGGATTTCGGCCTGATCGCCCAGGCTTCCACGCTGGAATCCAGGGTGCCTTTCGTTCATTTTTTTGACGGATTCAGAACATCCCATGAAGTTTCAAAAATTGAAGTGATACCGGATGAAACAATGAAGGAAATGATCAATTTGGATCTTGTTAAAGCCCACCGGGAAAGGGCGCTATCCCCCGATCATCCTTTTATCCGCGGTACAGCACAGAACCCGGATGTATTTTTCCAGAACAGGGAAACAGTAAACCAGTTTTATGAAAAATGTCCCGACATCGTTCAGGCCAATATGGATAAACTGGCAAAGCTCACCGGCCGTCAATATAAATTATTCGAATACCACGGCCACCCGGAAGCCGAGCGGATCGTGATGTTAATGGCATCTTCTACGGAAACTGCAGACGAAACTGTTGAGTACCTTGTTAATTCCGGGGAAAAAGTCGGCGTTATCAAAGTACGCCTGTACAGACCTTTCGATATTAAAAGATTCATGGAAGCCATTCCGTCAACGGTTAAAGGAATTGCTGTTCTGGACCGGACCAAAGAACCCGGAGCAACAGGCGAACCGCTTTACCAGGACATTATCAATGCCCTTAATGAAGGACTGGCGGAAGGATATGGAAAATTAAAATCATTCCCGAAAGTCGTCGGCGGAAGGTATGGGCTCTCTTCAAAAGAATTTACTCCCAGTATGGTAAAAGCCGTTCTGGATAACCTTAAGGAATCAAAACCCAAGAATCATTTTACGGTGGGGATCAATGACGATGTGACCCATACCAGCCTGGATTATGATCCTGAATTTGATATTGAATCCAAGGATGTGATCAGGGCTATGTTCTTCGGTCTCGGATCCGACGGAACAGTAGGGGCTAATAAAAATTCAATTAAGATCATCGGGGAGAACACTCCCAATTATGCGCAGGGATATTTTGTTTATGATTCCAGGAAAGCCGGAACCATGACGACCTCCCACCTGCGATTCGGTCCACGGCAGATAAAAGCTCCATACCTCATCCATAAAGCAAATTTTGTCGCTTGTCATCAATCGGTTTTTCTTGAAAAATACGATATGGTTAAATACCTGGTACCTGGCGGCGTGTTCCTGATCAATTCACCTTTTAATGGGGAGGAAGTATGGAATTATATCCCGATACAGATTCAGAATGAGATTATCCGGAAAAAGATAAGGGTTTATAATATCGATGCCCAGAAGGTGGCGGAAGACAGCGGAATGGGACGCAGGATTAATACGGTAATGCAGGTTTGTTTCTTCGCGATATCCGGTATACTTCCCTTTGAAGAAGCGATTACCGCTATCAAGGCGTCTATTAAAAAAACCTATGGTAAAAAAGGTGATACTATCGTTAACATGAACCTTCAGGCGGTCGATCATTCCCTTTCACATATGAAGGAAATAAAGGTTCCTGCCTCCCCGGTGGGTGGCCTTAAGCTCAAGCCCCCGGTTCCTGAGAATTCACCTGAATTCATTAAAAATGTACTGGGTAAAATTATCGCCGGCGAAGGAGATGACCTGCCGGTAAGCGCCTTCCCGAATGACGGAACCTATCCCAGCGGATCCACGCAATACGAAAAGCGAAACATAGCCTTGCAGATCCCGGTGTGGGATGAGGAAACATGTATTCAATGCGGCAAATGCCCGATGGTTTGTCCCCACGGTACCATACGGATAAAAGTGTATGATGAAAAATATCTTAAGGATGCGCCGAAAGCATTTAAATCTTTCGAACCGCGAGACAAGGAATTCAAGAACGGGATGAAATATACCATCCAGGTTGCACCTGAGGACTGCACGGGCTGCGGTGTTTGCGTTGAGGTTTGCCCGGCTAAAAATAAATTCGATAAGAGTAAAAAGGCACTTTACCTGGAACCGCAACTACCTCTGCGGGCACAGGAAGCCGAAAACTGGGATTATTTCCTGTCGATTCCTGATCTGGATAGAAGTAAATATGATATAGATAAAATACGTACCCAGCAGATACAACAACCATTATTTCAGTTCTCGGGAGCCTGCTCAGGTTGTGGCGAAACCCCTTATGTGAAGCTGGTATCGCAGCTATACGGGGATCGCTCAATCATCGCCAATGCCACAGGCTGTTCTTCGATCTATGGCGGCAATCTCCCTACAACCCCGTGGGCAACGAACAAGGACGGCCGCGGCCCCGCCTGGTCAAATTCACTGTTTGAGGATAATGCAGAATTCGGCCTTGGCTTCCGTATGGCTATTGATAAACAGAAGGTAATCGCTGAAACGGCACTTAAGGAATTGGCGGGCGAAGTTGGTGAAGATCTGGTTACCGCTATTCTGGCTGCCCGCCAGATTGATGAATCGGAAATTTTTGAACAGCGAGAAAGGGTTAATCAATTAAAGGAAAAACTTAAAAAAGTTAAATCCCCGCTGGGCACAAGATTACTTTCGGTAGCCGATTACCTGGTGAAAAAATCAGTATGGATTATCGGAGGTGACGGCTGGGCTTACGATATAGGATATGGAGGACTGGATCATGTACTGGCATCAGGGAAGAATGTAAATGTGCTCGTGCTGGATACTGAGGTTTATTCCAATACCGGTGGCCAGACTTCAAAGGCTACCCCGTTAAGCGCCATTGCCAAGTTTTCCGCAAGCGGAAAATCCACATTCAAAAAAGATCTTGGAATGATGGCGATGGCTTATGAAACGGTTTATGTGGCAACTGTTGCGATGGGAGCCAAGGATGAACAAACCCTGAAAGCTTTTATTGAGGCTGAAAAATTCGAAGGGCCTTCCATTATCATTGCCTATGCCCATTGTATAGCACACGGAATTGACATGGATGCCCCACTGAAAAATCAGAAGGCTGCAGTTGATTCCGGGCAGTGGATTTTATACCGGTACAACCCGGATAATGTAAAAGAGGGAAAGAATCCTTTAACGCTGGATTCGAGACCCCGCATGGGAATGCCGGTAGCCGATTACATGGAGATGGAAACCCGTTTCAAAATGCTTACGAAAACAAAACCGGAACTAGCCCGCGAATATTATAAAATGGCGCAGGACCGGGTTAATAAAAGGTATAAATATTTCAAATACCTGGCCGACCGGTCTGTCGAGGATGCAATTAATCAACAAAATTCATAAATTATAATAAAATTTCTCAACAATGGATCTCAAGACGAAATATATGGGCATGACACTCAGGTCTCCTTTAGTAGTGTCTGCCTCCCCTCTTTCGGAATATATCCAGAATATAAAAATGATGGAGGATGCCGGAGCGGGAGCCGTGGTTCTGTATTCATTATTTGAAGAACAGATCCGCCTGGAACAGCATGAGCTGCATTTCCATACGACCCACGGAACGGAAACTTATGCCGAATCCCTTTCCTATTTTCCTGACATGGATGAATACAAAATGGGACCGGAAGAATACCTTAATCATATCCGGAAGGCAAAGGAAACGGTAAAGATTCCTGTTATTGCCAGCCTTAACGGCAGTACCCTCGGCGGGTGGACGGAATATGCAAAGGAAATGGAAAAAGCAGGTGCCGATGCCATTGAACTGAATGTTTATTACATTCCTACGGATATGGAATTGTCGGGAGCTAACGTAGAACAAACTTACATTGATATTCTCCGTTCGGTTAAATCTTCAGTGGATATCCCGGTTGCCATCAAGTTGAGCCCTTATTTTTCAAATATGGCCAATATGGCCAGGAGACTGGATGACGCCGGCGCCAATGCACTGGTATTGTTCAATCGATTCTATCAGCCCGATATTGACCTGGAAGAATTTGAAGTAACACCCAATGTGCAGCTCAGTACTTCTACGGCCCAAAGGCTTCCGATGCGTTGGATCGCTATTCTGAAAGACAGGATCGCGGCAGATCTGGCCGCTACCAGCGGAGTTCATACCGGCCTTGATGCCGTAAAAATGCTTCTCGTTGGGGCCAATGTGGTCATGATGTGTTCGGCCTTGCTGAAACACGGGATTTTCCATTTACAGAATGTTGAAAAACACATGATCGAATGGATGGAAAAAAATGGCTATGAAAGCGTTGAAGAAATGACCGGTATCATGAGCCAGCAAAAGACCCCGGATCCCGGTACTTTCGAAAGGGCCCAATACATGAAGGCTTTGACTTATTATAAACTATAAAGTAACACTGATGATAATAAAAAGAGCACCCTATAACCAGCTAAAAGGAAGAAGTGCTCTTTTTTTATTGTAATTAATAAACAATGGAATTAAAAGTTATGGACAAAATTGTTGAGTCACTGGAGGAGGTAACCATCAGGTTTGCCGGCGATTCCGGTGACGGCATGCAGCTGGCAGGGACCCAATTTTCCGATACTTCCGGGATAGCCGGTAATGATGTAAATACTTTCCCTGACTATCCCTCTGAAATACGGGCCCCCGAAGGTACCCTCTATGGGGTAAGCGCCTTTCAAATCCATTTCGGTAGTAAAAATATTAATACCACGGGTGATTTTATCGATGTACTCGTGGTGATGAATGCTTCTTCATTGAAAGTAAATCTTCCCAATCTCAAAAAGGGTGGAATGATCATCGCCAATACCGATGGTTTCGATAAGAAGAACCTGGACCTTGCCGGATATTCCCTCAATCCTCTGCTAAACGGAAGCCTGAAAGATTACCAGGTAATCCCGGTGGATTTTCTTAAGGAAATCAAGGCGGAACTGGCAGACTCGAATATCCCTCCGAAAGTGGTGAAAAAAACCAAGAACGTTTTTGCTCTTGGCATGACGTACTGGTTATTCGACAGGCCTCTTGATCCAACCGTGGATTGGTTTAAAAAGAAATTCAAGAATAAGGAAGATGTCCAACTTGCCAATATAAAGATTTTACATTCTGGTTGGAATTATGCCTACAAAAATGAAAACTTTATCAGGCAGTACAAGGTGGAAAAATCGGATCTTAAGCCCGGTAAATATCGTAACATAACAGGAAACCAGGCGGCGGCCTTAGGACTCGTCGTGGCTGCGAGGAGAGCCAACCTGCCGTTATTTCTGGGGTCTTACCCGATTACACCCGCGTCCGATATTTTACAGGATATTTCAGGATTTAAAAAATACGGAGTGCGCCATTTGCAGGCTGAGGATGAAATTGGTGGCGTATCAAGCGCAATCGGTGCCGCCTATGGTGGAAGCCTCGCGGCCACATCAACCAGCGGGCCGGGGCTTTCCCTGAAAACGGAAGCCATCGGGCTTGCAATTATGATAGAGTTACCTCTTGTCATCATCGATGTAATGCGGTCAGGGCCTTCTACAGGTATGCCTACCAAACCGGAACAATCGGACCTGTTACAGGCTATGTATGGTAGGCATGGCGAAGCGCCTCTGCCGGTTTTGGCAGCTTCCAGTGCATCTGACAGTTTTACAATGACTTTTGAAGCGGCAAGAATTGCATTAAAATATATGACCCCGGTGATCCTGCTGACGGATGGATATATTGGACAGGCCACCGAGCCATGGAAAATTCCGGAAGTCGATTCGCTGCCTGAAATAAAACCACGTTTCGTCACCGATAAGGCAAACTTCGCCCCTTATAAAAGGGACCCGCAAACCCTGGCCCGTGAATGGGCCATACCGGGGATGCAGGGATTGGAACACCGGGTAGGCGGACTAGAAAAATTAGATGTGACCGGTGCAGTTAGCCAGGACCCGTTGAATCACCAGAGAATGTCCGAACTGCGCCGGGATAAAATCGAAAATGTTGCAAACGACATCCCCCCGGTTGTTGTTGAAGGCAGTCAGCAAGGCGAACTCCTCCTGCTGAGTTGGGGAAGCACCTACGGTGCTGCTAAAACGGCTTTCAATAAGCTGTATAACGATGGATATAAAATCGGGTTCTGCAACCTCAGGTACCTGAATCCTTTTCCATCTAACCTGGGAGATGTTTTGAAGAAATATAATAAGATCTTGATCCCGGAAATGAATTTAGGTCAGTTGAAAATGATCATACAATCCAAATTCCTGATTTCGGTTGACGGACTGAATAAAATTCAGGGGAAACCATTCAAAGCGATTGAAATTGAAACAAAGGTCAGGGAAATGTTAGAAACCAAGAAATCTTGAAAATGAAAACCTTAATCGACGATATAATTGAACAGCCCCATGTGGGTGAAATAAAATATGCTCCTGCCGATTTTAAACCGGACGTGGATGTGCGCTGGTGTGCCGGCTGCGGGGGATATTCCGTACTTTCTCCTGTTCAGCGTATTATGCCTGATTTCGGAATACCGAAGGAAAAAATAGTATTTGTATCTGGGATCGGCTGCTCAGGCAGGTTCCCTTATTATATGAATACCTATGGTTTTCATTCCATCCATGGAAGGGCATTGGTTATTGCGACAGGATTAAAAATTTCCAGACCCGACCTTTCCGTTTGGGTAGTAACCGGTGATGGCGATAATATGAGTATCGGCGGTAATCATTTTATTCATGCCTGCCGGAGAAATGTCGATCTGAATATTCTCATGTTCAACAATGAAGTATACAGCCTTACCAAAGGTCAGTATTCCCCTACCTCCCGGCAGGGACAGATCACCAAATCCTCACCCCTGGGGGCCCTGGATGATCCTTTTAACCCAATCAGTCTTTCCCTGGGCGCCGGTGCAACCTTTGCCGCCCGCGGCCATGACAAAGACAGGCAGATGTTACAGCTCCTGTTTGAAAAAGCAGCCCGACACAAAGGAACCGCTTTCATTGAAATTTATACCAACTGCAGGATCTTTAACGACGGAGCCTTTGATCTTTATACCAGCAAGGAAACCGGTCCCGACCACACGGTTTGGCTGGAACATGGAAAACCATTGGTATTCGGAA
>CAYNCU010000170.1:0-9313 GCA_964395765.1 uncultured Roseivirgaceae bacterium
ATAATTACCGGTCACATTAATAATCCGCTGTTTATTTTTTATGACGTTCAAATTCATGTCAAAAGCTGATTTATTATTATTCCAGATACTTGAAACCCGGAGATCTCCTGCATAGAAATTCTCTATGACAAGACTATCAATGAACAACCGGCTGTTAATCCGGGGGGACTCATATAAACCGTTAACCGTTATATAGCCGTTGGCCGTACCGTAGAATTGCTTGGGAAGTATAAGATTCAGGTTGGAAATCTTGAAATTATTAACATTAATATTCAACATTTTGCTTGAATCCTGTGAAATATCGCCGTAAATATTGACCGATTGCTCCTGGTTATAAATCAATAGGTCATGAATATTGAATTCTTTTCCCTTTTTTATAAAATAGTGGGAAGGTGCAATGTCCCATGTCTCATTCAGAAACTGAAGTTTAACAGGAATCAATTTAAAAAGGGTATAAGAAGGAAATAAATCAATTGTGGCTTCCAGATCAATATGGTTATTATTTTCAGGCTGATTGATTTTAAAACGGGAATTGATTTTTTGATTTTGCCAGTTAACGTTCAGGGCGAGTCCGTTGTAACCCGGGCCACTTTGAGGCATAATGGAATCCGAACTGAATGCCATTTCAAGATTTACGTCCTGGCCTCCGGATACTTTTGCAGCATTTATCTTTAAATGGCTATTTAAAAGGGTAAAGTTCCTGTAGGTAACCGAATCGATATCGGATTTTAAATTGATAACCGACTGGGATCCACCCAGAATAGATCCCGATAATTCACTGGAATCGGCAATTGAATATTCCGGATAAAATAAATGAAGGAAGGGATTAATATTAAAAAGATTTAATGAATAGGTAAGGCTATATTTCGTGCTGTCTGTCTTTTTAAGATGATTGAAATATCCGGCAACTTCTGAAGAATCATTATTTAGAAGAATTTCATACTCCTTCAAAATCCTGGGGAGGTCATTGGCAACATCAGTAAAATTAAAATCACCCGATACTTTTAAATCCATGTCGTCGGTCATGAGGGTAACGTTTCTGTTTGAACCTGTTTTCGAAGAATTGAAATGGAATTTATTAAGTGAAATTTTGTTTTCGCCGTATCTGAATTTTGTGTTGGTTGCTTCGATATAACCACGAAGGCTATCGATTTGAAGACCATTAAAGTTGACGTTCAGATCGGAAGACAGAAATCCGAACTTGTCCGTAATTCCCAGTGGTTGCAGAAAGGAAGTGTCAATCTTAGCGTCAATTTTAATTTTTTCAAAACCTTTATTAAGATTGATATTGGCATTGGAGCTGAATTTCAGATTAGGATCGTTTACACTAAGAAATCCGTCAAATATATTGGCTGTGAGACGGCCATCTGTTTTAATTCCGGTAAAATTATAGTGGTTAATTCCCAGGCTGGAAATGGTTGCATTCAGGTTGAAATCCATATCGTTTAATCGTAAACCCTTTCCTTTGATATAACCGCTCATGTCCACTAATTGAAATAGTCCGGGTTTGTTAATTAATTTGCCGAAATCAAAATCTTTGGTAACCAGCTTTCCGTTATACTGGGCCGTGTTGCTTTTATTATTGATTTTGAAGTTTATATCGCTTTCCATTTCCCCGATCTGTGTAAAAAAACTGGCGTAGGCAACGAAGTCGTTAGCAAAGCCCGTAAATCGACCGATAAAACTCGAATTTCCGAATCGTTTTATTGATTGATAGGTATTCTCGGGAAAATATAATGAAAGGTCGTAGGGGTTTAAAATTGAATTTTTTACATCCAGGTCGATAAAAGTATTTTCAAAATCGGGGAGGCCTTTCATAGAAAGGTTTCCGGCTATCCGTGTAATCCTGCCAAACTGAAGATTGAAATTCTTTGCTTCAAAATTTGAAATCTGGCCGTTGAATTGACCGGTAAGCTTATAAGACCTGTCTTCCCCTCGAAAATAGGTTGCAAATAACCCAAGATCTTTGCTGTATATATCGGAACTTTTTACATCGGCGACGATAGTAACTTTATCATTAAAAGAACGCAAATCATCCTGATCTTTATATTTGAATTTAAAATCGGTTTCAACATGACTCTTGCCTGCATAAAGATCGAGGGAATGAAATTCCATGGATGTATCCGATATAATGTAATCACATGAAAGTTTGTTGACCGGGAATTGAGTAGCGGAATCAATACAGGATAGATTCTTTATTTTTACGGCAAAATTACCCTGATAGATTTCAAGCCTGCCGAGATCACCGTTTACATTTTTTAACCGAAATTGATTATAGTTAAACTGGTCAGTAAGACTGTCGTTAAAAGGATCGGATAACGTAAAAGATGAATTATGGAGTTCGGCATTCCGGATGATAAATCTCGGTCCTGAAGAGGTTGAAGTTGTGTCACGGTTAGATAAATTGTTGATGGCAGCCACAAACAAATCAATGTTAAATTCTCCATCCGAATCATGACGAACAATCCGAACATCACCCTGGTCAACGATTACCTTATTAAAGGTAATGTTATTATTCTTGAAAATGGTAAGCGGGTTAAAACGGGCATCAATTTTATCAGCAGCAATAAGTATTTCACCCTTTTGATCCAGAATTTTCACATTTTTTAGAATAAGATCATGCAGCCAGTTGATTGAAATATTTTCGATGGTGATTGGCATTCCTATTTTACCGGAAAGGTATGAAGCAAGGTATTTTACTGTTTTTGTCTGAACGGAAGAAAACTGATATAAGGCAACGACGCCTACTAAAACTGAGCTTAAAAATAAAAGTACAGCAAATATGATTTTAATGACCGGTCGTTTATAAGACCCCCATATCATTAACTTCAGTATGCTTCTTTTACGTGGCAAGGATGGTAAGAAATTTTTTTACAGGTTAGTTAATTATGACCTTTGATTTCCCGATGATTTAAAGTGAAATCATGCGGGATTAACTTCAAGAAAATCTTATATAAGATCCTTTAATAATTAAACGTGTATTTTTACAAAATTATTAAATAAATAGCCAAAATTGATGAATTACTCTATTTATGGATGTCAAAATTCTTGCCATAGAATCCTCTTGTGATGAAACTTCGGCTGCTGTTTTTACAGGGGGAAGAGTAAAAAGCAATGTTATTGTCAGCCAGACCGTCCATGAGGTATACGGGGGTGTCGTGCCTGAACTTGCATCGAGGGCGCATCAGCAGCATATTATCCCGGTCGTAAAGCAGGCCATTGATAAAGCCGGAATCAGGAAGGAGGATTTAAACGCGGTTGCCTTCACCAAGGGTCCCGGCCTGATGGGCTCCCTATTGGTGGGTGTTTCCTTTGCCAAGGCAATGGCGGCTTCTCTATCCATCCCTGTAATTGAAGTCAATCATTTACAGGCACACATTCATGCATTATTTATAGATGAACCCGTACCGGAATTCCCCTTCCTGTGCCTGACCGCGAGCGGAGGCCATACGCAAATCGTCAAGGTGGACGATTACCTGAAAATGACTATTCTGGGAGAAACCATGGATGATGCCGCAGGGGAGGCTTTTGATAAAACAGCTAAATTGCTTGGCCTGCCTTACCCCGGGGGACATCTTATCGATCAATACGCACAGAAAGGAAATCCTCAAAGATTTATTTTCCCTGATACGGAAGTATCCGAATTCAATTTTTCCTTCAGCGGAATAAAGACGGCAGTTCTCTATTTTTTAAGAGAAAACCAGGCCATGGATCCTGACTTTATTAAAAATAATATGAATGATATTTGTGCCAGCCTTCAGAATAAGATCGTGGAAATGCTGATTGACAAGCTTGAAAAAGCGGCCGGGAAATATAATATTAGCAGGATCGGGATTGGAGGAGGAGTTTCTGCTAATTCGGGTCTCAGGAATAAATTATTGATAAAAGCCACGGAGAGAAACTGGCAGGTTTACTTCCCGATAAAAGAATATTGTACTGATAACGCAGCCATGATTGCAATGACAGCGTATTATCGATATCTTGAAAAAGATTTTAGTGAGTACTCATCCAGCCCGGATGCCCGGATGAAATATTGATAATAATATATAACATAACCGAAATTCCGTTCTGAAAATTAATTACAGGATTTAATCTTATGAAGTCGAAAGAATCAAAATTCTCAGGTGATATTAACATCCGGAATAAGCGGGCCACTTTTGAATATGAATTAATTGAAAAATTCATCGCAGGGATAATACTTCAGGGAACTGAAATTAAATCCATTCGGATGGGTAAAGTCAATTTTGGAGATTCATATTGCTCTTTTTTACAAAATGAATTATATATATATGAATTTCATATTTCATTGTACGACAAGGGGACTCATTACAATCATGAACCTAAAAGAGAAAGAAAACTATTATTGTCAAAAAAAGAACTAAAACGGCTGAAGAACAAAAGTGAAGAAAAAGGATTCACCATTGTTCCAATCCGATTATTTATCAATGAACGTGGTTATGCTAAAATGGAAATTGCCCTGGCCCGAGGCAAAAAATTATATGATAAAAGGGAATCCATTAAACAAAAAGATTTAAAAAGGGACATGGAAAGATTAAAATATTGATTCATTATGGATTCGAATGAATACGGCCTGGCAAGACTGAACCTGATTCCTGTAAGGAATAAACCGGATGACCGGAGCGAAATGGTTACCCAGGTTTTATTCGGAGATACTTACCTGGTCCTGGATAAGACCCCTGATTCTAATTGGATCCGCATAAAAATCATTTATGATGAATACGAAGGATGGATCAATGCGAAGCAGCATCATTCCATTTCCGAAGAGTTTTTCCTGGAACTTTCGCAGAACGACTACCGCATCAGCACAGAAATAACATCCACCATTTTGTATCAAAAGAAACCCCTGACTATTGTGATCGGAAGTATTCTGCCTATTTCAACCAATGAAATATTTGATGCAGCCGAACAATTTGCCTTTAACGGGGAATCCAAAAGCCTTAATCAGAAAAGAGATCCCGATTTTATTTTACAGATTGCCTCTAACTATCTAAATGTCCCTTATTTGTGGGGTGGAAAGTCACCCTTTGGTATTGATTGTTCCGGTTTTACACAAATGGTATTTAAAATTGCGGGTTATCCCTTAAAAAGGGATGCCTTTCAACAGGAAAAGCAAGGTACAGAAGTTAAGGATCCGTCTAAAATAATGCAGGGTGATCTTGCGTTTTTTTCAAGTAAAAACAACAAGGTAACGCATGTTGGAATAGTAATGGATAAAAATAAAATTATACATTCTTCCGGATGTGTACGAATTGATAATTTTGATGAAAAAGGTATATTTAATGAAATAATAGGGAAGCATACACACAAATTTCATAGTGTTAAGAGAATAGTGAGATGATTAACAGGAGAGTGTTGGTTTTAAACCAGGATTTCAGCCCGCTTTCGGTTTGTTCCGTGCAAAGAGCTTTTCTTTTGGTTTATCTTGAGAAGGCAGATCTTGTTACCGAGTCTCGGAACATGAAACTCCGAAGCATAAATAAAGTATTCCCTATGCCTTCGGTGATTAAATTAAAAATGTTTGTCCATATCCCATACAAAGGCGTCATTTTAACCAGGCAGAATATTTTTAAAAGGGATAATTATCAATGCCAGTACTGCGGAACTACCCATGATCTGACTCTCGATCATGTTATCCCCAAAGCCCGCGGCGGTAAATCTACCTGGTCGAACCTGGTCACTGCCTGCAGACCCTGCAATACCCGTAAAGGTGACTTTACTCCGGAGGAAATTGGTTTAACCATCAAGAACCCGCCCTACAAACCTTCCTATATACTTTTCTTAAGGGATTATTCCGGAATTTCAAATGTTGAATGGGAGCCCTTCCTCAAAACAGGAACAAATGATTGGTAAGGTATACCCGGCTTTTTATTTTGTTTTCTGAACAATACTTCCTGATTTCTTTTCCTTTAGAATGATCTTTACGGTTCCGTCAGGTAGCTTTTCTTCTTTGATCAAATAATAATTTTCATCATATTCCTTCAGCACAGGTCCTTTCTTTACTTCATTGCTACCCCTCCATAAAGGTAAATCCACGGCTTCCCACCTCTTGCTTTGGGCGGAAAGGTAACAGGCATCTATTATGGAATTGACGACATAACCGTCATAAAAGGTTTCCATGGGCTGCCTGCCGGAGTCCATGGATTCAAACATATCGGTAAACATATGGTCGTAGCCAAGTGCATTGACCTCATCTCCTACAGGGAACAACCAGCCCGTTGCCGTTTCAGCTTTTTCTGCTACGTATTTGCCTTCACCTTTTGCCGTAAATAATTCATATCCTGTCCTCAGAAAATGATTCAGGAATAGGGTGCCTTCAACTCCCATAACCTCATCACGTAAATCCATACCCCCGCGAAAGCACCAACTCACCTCAAACTGACCGATAGCACCGTTAGCATATTTTACCAGCGCAATGGCGTGATCTTCCGCATCAATCGGTTTAACCTGTGTTTCTGCCCAACACATAACCTCTAAGGGTTTTACCTCCTTTCCGATAAAATTGCGGGCAATTTCGATACAATGACATCCCAGATCGACAATCGCTCCTCCGCCGGAAAATTCCGGGTTCCAGAACCAGTCACTATGGGGGCCAGGGTGTGTTTCCCTGGAACGTACCCATAGGATGTCTCCCAAAGCTCCATTTTTTACTGAAGAAACCGCTTTTAACGTTTTGGGTGTATAACACAAGTCCTCAAGGTATCCATGAAAAACTCCGTGTTTTTCAACAATATTCAGCATTTCTCTGGCCTCCTTCGCGTTTCTTGCCAGCGGTTTTGTTATGAGGATCGATTTACCGGCTTCTGCCGCCATCTTAACCGATTCTAAATGCTGGTAATTCGGAAGTCCGATTACTACGGTATCCACTTCCGGATCGGTGATTGCCTTCTTCATATCATCCGTCCAATTTGGCACCTTCCATCTTTCGGCGATTTTTTTTGCCGATTTTTCACTTCGGGAATAAACGACATGTACACGGTCAATACGTCGTTGAGCATGTAATGTGGAGGTATAAAAATCACCGATAAATCCACCGCCGATCATTGCTATTTTTCTTGCTTTCATAAAAAATGAATTAAATGCAATTCTTATAATTTTCCGGTTCGGAATTCTAAATTTATAAAAATCGGATTAACATTCTTATATCCAGTCTGATTTTGTAAATGAAATTTTGCGACGTTAGTGAAACTGTATTAGAATAAGCGTGAACCTTATAAAATATCAGAAACGCTCTCCAGGATATAAGTGGGACGGTATGGGAATTTTTCAAGATCATCCATTGCTGTAATTCCGCTCAGGACTAGTAAGGTATCAATTCCGGATTCAATTCCTGAAATTATATCAGTTTCCATTCGGTCGCCGATGATGATAGACTCAACGCTGTGACAATTAATGGTTTTGATAGCGTGCCGGACAATAAAAGGATTGGGTTTTCCGATAAAGTAAGCATTTTTCCCGGTCGCGATTTCCACAGGGGCTATTAATGCTTTCGTAGCGGGTGCGATCCCCGATTCAACAGGCCCCGAAACATCAGGATTCGTACCGATCAGCCGGGCTCCTTTAAGCACCAGGTTGATGGCAAGCTGGATCTTGTCATAATTATAATCCCGGGTTTCGCTGATTACCACATAGTCCGGATTAATATCATTCATGGAATAGCCTGCTTCGTAAAGTGCCCTGATCAATCCGGGTTCGCCAATTACATAGGCGCTGCCATTGGGCTTCTGGCTTGCTAAAAATTTTGCAGTGGCTAAAGCGCTCGTATAAAATCGTTCCTCCAGAACCTCCATTCCCATTCGGGATAATTTTTCTTTTAGTTCCTTCGGTGAACGCGCACTGGAATTAGTGAGAAAGAGAAATTTTTTATTTTCAGATTTAAGCCAGTTGACAAAATCCTTTACTCCGGGGAGAAGCTTGTTGCCATGATACAACACCCCGTCCATATCAATAATAAACCCCTTTTTTTCACGTATTTTGTCAATAAATTCAGATTCCATTATTCATTAAATGAAGGTGCAAGATTACTCAAAATCCTCTTAAAAACGAGATGAAAATCATTAATCAAAGATTATCAATTTGCCCTTATTTCATTTCGACTGTTTGGCGGGAATATCATTGATACCTCTTTCTGTCCAATGAAAAGAACCCCATATTCAATGGAAGGATCGGGAACCACGCTAAGATCATGAGCCGGTTTTAGGGTTGGATTATAGATTCAATTGATCGGAATCCGGAAGGAATCGCTTCTCAAATATGATCTTTGGGTCGGGTCAGATCCAATCAGAAAATAGAGGAGCGTTATGAAGAGGTACAAGAATTTTGTGAGAATATAGTCCTTAAAATAAGAAGACTTCCGTTCTTGTGCCGGATCCTTCACGTCCTGGTAGGTAAGAGAAAGTGGGAATCAGATTTCTTAATTTATTCCTGTAAATAGTTGATATCAAATGGCTTGTGACCAATAGGACGAAATCAGAATAAATAATTAATTTTTAAGAGAACTAATTCAACTGTTAAGAAATGCCAATCAGAATCCCGGACAGGAATACGAGGATTCCGCCGATCACAACCTGAAATATGGCAGTGCCCAAAGGGGTATCCATATATTTATTTCGTATCCACGCAATAACGAATAATTCAATGAATACGACAATGATGGCCACAACAGTGGCCGTATAAACATTAGGTATCAGGTAGGGCAGGGTATGACCGAGGCCGCCGAGGGTTGTCATTAAGCCGGTAATAACTCCGCGCATCCAGGGGTGGCCGCGTCCTGTTAAAGTACCGTCATCGGATAAGGCTTCCGCAAAGCCCATGCTGATCCCGGCTCCTACCGCGGCGGCAAGTCCGATAAGGAATGTATAAAAACTATTATGGGTGGCAAATGCTGCAGCAAAAAGAGGGGCAAGGGTGGAAACCGATCCATCCATTAACCCGACCAGTCCCGGTTGAACAATCTGAAGCAGAAACAAACGGCTTTGTGCCTCTTGTTCTGCGTTTTTATCAGCTGCCGCTTCCATGGCCTGTGCAACGCGTATATGTGCTCTTTCTTCATTGGCGAGGTCACCCAATAATTGCCGTATGCCGGCGTCAGAAGTCTTTTTGGCAGCCGTTTCATAAAATTGCCGCGTTTCAAGTTCCATTTGTTCGGCCATTTTCCTGGCGGATGAAATTTTCAATGGTCTTACTCTCCACGAAGGCTTTCTTTCAACAAAGCCTCGAATATCCTGCCGGCGGATATGGGGAATATGTTCTCCGAATTTTTCCCGGTAAAGATCGAGCAACCGGTGTCTGTGGC
>CAYNCU010000171.1:0-1737 GCA_964395765.1 uncultured Roseivirgaceae bacterium
AATGGATTTTAATTTTTTAATGAATTTATACTTCTATCCGTCAGACCACTTGGAGCAACCGGGAAGATTCTTATTCCTCTTCCAGCCGGATCTCATAAGTTATTTCAGCCGCTTTACGAAACATTTCCGATACGCCGCAATACTTTTCCTGGGATAGGGAAACTGCCTTTTCCACTTTGGAACGGTCTATCTCTTTTCCCTTTAGGATATAGATAATATGTATTTTATTATAGTACTTCGGATGTTCATCGGTCAGTTTTCCGCTAACCCTGATCTGCAGGTCTGAAAATTCCACCCTCATTTTACCGAGCAGGGAAACGACATCCATACCGGTACATCCTGCCAGGGAAGCAAGCAAAAGGGGTTTCGGGCGGGGTCCCTTATTTTCGCCGCCTACTTTCGGGTCGGCATCAAGAATAATGGTATGATCGCCGATATTCGTTTCAAAGGTCATGTTCTTAAGCCAGCGTCCTGTAATTTCTGTCATGGTTAAAAAATTAATTTTTCCTGAATGCAATTAAAATAATATTGACTTTAATTCTTGGCAGAATAGGTCACCATTAAACTGGTCAACCACTATTCTCGCTTACCAGTTTACCAGTTTACCATTCTACCATTAAACCATTATACTATTCTCCATTGTTTTTATACTTGTGCATTTTTTCATCAATCGTCACATTCCCTGATTTTCGGGCCTGAATTTTAATATTGATCAGCAAGTCTTCGGACCCGGCCATAAAGCACCGGTCCTTAATTTTTTCTACAAGCTTCATGATTTGTGAATATTCACCCTCCACCACAGTTTCAAAAGGGCACACCTGGTAGGGCAAGCCGGAATTCCTGATTTCATCAATCGCTTCATCCACGATAGCGTAAATGTGTTTTTCCTTCGATTGAGGTAATACCTGGATGGCCGCATTAATTTGATTTTCCATAGATTATTTCCTTACAAGTTTACTATATCGGTAATACAAAACTCAATGATAAAAATCAACATTTTTAATTTAACTATTCGGAATTATCAGGTATTCCTGAAGAATTAAGGAAAATATTAAAACTATCCTTTAATTTCATGCCGGAACCGGATTCAACTTGAACATGAATACGATAGAGGTTTGTTTTTCCCCGATGTTATATGACAGTAAGATAACGAAGGATAATTTCATCACGGTGATCGTTGATATTCTTCGTGCCACCACTTCCATCTGTGCTGCCCTGGGTAATGGCGTGAAATCGGTTTTACCGGTAGCCGGTATTGAGGCCGCCAAAGAATATAAAAACAAAGGATATATTGTCGCTTGTGAAAGGAACGGCCAGATCCTCGACTTTGCCGATACGGGGAATTCTCCTTCTGACTTTATAAAGGATGAATTCAAAAACAAAGCCATCGTTTTTTCAACGACCAACGGCACCCGGGCTGCCGGTTTGGCCGGCGATGCCGTGAAGATAGTGGCAGGGTCTTTCGTCAATATTTCGGCGGTATCGGAATGGCTGAAGAGTCAAAATAAAAATGTAGTAATATTCTGTGCCGCCTGGAAAAACCTGTTTAACCTTGAAGATTCCGTTTTTGCAGGGGCCCTCACGGAAAAATTATTGAAGAGCAGCGAGTATATTACGGAATGCGACGCTGCCAAAGCCTCCCTCGATCTTTGGAGCATTGCCAAACATGACCTCCCCGGATACCTTTCAAAATCATCTCACCGGTTTTGGCACCAAGATGCCGAGCGATAACCGGGC
>CAYNCU010000171.1:1747-9291 GCA_964395765.1 uncultured Roseivirgaceae bacterium
AAAATCATCTCACCGGAACCGGCTTCGCCATCTTGTTTCAGAAGAAGATTACCGGTATACCCTTAGCATCGACGCAGTTCCTGTCGTCCCGGTATTAAAGAAGGGTTGGTTTGAAGTAATTCAGTAATTGAAATTATTATTATTATGTTCGCTTTCTAAGGAATCGAATAACAAGAATTAATCAAACGACGGGAGACCCTCTCCTTCACCCCGCTACGGAGGAGAAAGCCGGGTTAAGCCCGGAGATAACATTTTCAGCGATCAACTTCCGGCATAGGTAAGCCTGTATATTTTATTACCAAGATCGTCGCTGAACAGCAAAGATCCGTCAGGGGCATTAACCACGTCCACAGGTCGGCCCAGGACTTTGCCGTCATCGGTCAAAAATTTAACATAGGTAAGTTCGCCATAAGGTTTTCCGTCATCAAAGAGGACCCTATCGACGCAATATCCCGCTTTATCGGTACGATTCCAGGAACCGTGGAAAGCCACAAAGGCATCCCCCTTCATATCCGTCGGAAATTTATCGCTGGCACAAAAAGTCCAGCCGCAAGGAGCCCAGTGTGCTCCTGTGCACCAGGCGGGAGGAATCGTTTTTGCCGCCAGTTCTACTATATCGGGGCGATTCATGTATTCATATCGCGGAACCCGGTTCCCCACAATGAAAGGATGTCCGTAAAATCCATCCTGCACGTAATGGTTGAATTCTCCCGGAGGATTCAGGTCGGTGATCGGTTGCCTGCTTCCGGCATCTTTATCTTCAAGGTACTGTCCGAAATTATCGCTGCCGTGATCGAAGCCCCAGATCTCATCGCTTCCCGGTCTGACTAGCAGTTTTTCCGTGTTCCTAAGCCCTGAACAGAAAAGCTTTTTATCTCCGCCGTTTAGATCATAGGACCAGATCTTGAGCCTGTCCGTTTTGGAATCATCATTGATATTTCCCGAACAACCGATAGAAGTATACAATCGATTGCCGGTGATGAGGATGGAACGGTACCAATGCCCTCCTCCTTTCGGCAGCTGTCCATCGGGGATCACGGTCACTTCCTCATCGGCGACACCATCGCCGTCCTTGTCGCGAGCTTTGAAAACAGCTCCGGAAACGGTGAACCACAACCAGCCGTCATGCCAGACCATTCCATGAACAGTCTGGTGTCCCTTGACAAATGTCTTCACCACCTCGTAGGTACCATCCCCGTCTTTATCGAAACACGATTTGATTTCACCGCTTCCCGGAAGAGCGACAAACAATACCCCATCCGGTGAAAATTTCAGAAAACGAGGGTTTTTTATTGTATTAACTGCGATACTTAATTTAAAACCTTTTCTTACCCATATGCCGGGATCGGGAATTTCTGTTCCTGCCCTGTTTTCGCAGGATTGATACATACAAAAAATTATCGCCAGAATCAGTAAAAAGGATTTAGGTTTGATCATGTCTGATTTTTTTAGAGGTTAATTCATCAATAGTATTACCGGTATGCAATCAATATTAAGTAAACTTGAGGAAGAAAAATTGTTTGCATATTCAAATCGTCTCAAAATGAGCGCATTCAATTTACAATATATCGTTTATTTTTTTACCATACCGGCGGCAATAAATTTCTCTTATGGACAGTATTTCCCGGAGCATGATGAACTGACACCGGCATTTCATAAGGAAAGAAGAGAATTGCTTCGTGAAAAACTGCCCTCGAATTCTGTTGCAATTTTTTTTACCAATCCTGTCAGGAACCGAAGCAATGATATCGATTATGTTTATCACCCCGACCCTGATTTTTTCTACCTTACCGGTTATACCGAACCCAATGCCGTACTTTTGTTGTTTAAAAATGAACAGCAGGATAAGGAAGGGAATAAATTCAATGAGATCATTTTTGTTCAGCCAAAAAGTGAATGGGACGAAATGTGGTTTGGGAAACGACTGGGTGTGAAAGGAGTAAAAGAAAAACTGGGTTTCGGCAAAGTTTACCCGAACGCCGATTTCTTATACTACGATCCGGGTTTTAAAAATTTTGACAGGATACTTTACAAGCCATTTAATAATGACATCAGGAATACGGAAGATAACGGCGACCTTTATGATCTTGTAGAATGGTTTAAAGAAAAAGCCGGCATTACCGATACGCTTCAAGCCGGCAAAAAAGGGAAATCAGGACCTAAACTGGATCATAAAAGCCTTGAAAAGATCATGGGAGAATTGAGGGAAATAAAAACCCCGGAAGAGATAGCGCTGTTGAAAAAAGCAATAAAAATTACCTGTCTCGGGCAGAATGAAGCGATGAAGGCCGCTTATCCGGGCATATCGGAAAAAAGCCTTCAGGCTATTCAGGAATTCGTTCACAGGATATATGGATCTGAAGCCGAAGGTTATCCACCGATCGTCGGTTCAGGAGAAAATTCCTGCATCTTACATTATGAAGAAAATACAAGGGCGAAAACTGACAGCGGCGATCTTGTCCTGATGGACATCGGGGCGGAGTATAACGGATATTCAGCCGATATCACACGGACGATACCGGTAAGCGGAACTTTTACCCGAGAACAAAAACAGATCTATGATATAGTACTGAAAGCCCAGCAGGCTTCCATTGATAATTGTAAACAGGGTGAAAGCTACAGAAATTTTGAAAATGCAGGGAGGGAGGCAGTCACCGAAGGATTAATGGAGTTAGGGATCATTCATGAGGAATCGGAGGCATTCAGCTATCTTCCGCACGGCATCAGCCATCCTATTGGCCTGGATGTCCATGACGCCGGGGATATTACTACCCTGAAAGAAAACATGGTGATAACCATTGAACCCGGAATTTATATTCCGGAAGGAAGTCCATGCGACAAAAAATGGTGGAAAACCGGTATCAGGATCGAAGATGACCTCCTGGTAAACAAGAAAGGTTGTGAGGTATTGTCGACACTTTCGCCCCGGACCACCGACGCCATAGAGGCTATGATGAAAGAACCGGGAATGCTGGATAAATATTCATTTCCGGTTCTTGATTCCATAAAATAATATTCATAACCGGAATGAGATGAAAACTATTACCCGGCATTATGCCTGGAAGGCACTTAGAATCCCGAAGAAATCTTCGTGAAATTGCATTATTGTACATTAACGAAAACAAAATCGCTCGGGCCACGGTCGACCTGTGCAGAGTCAAGCAAAAGACCGTTATTATTATAGGCATAGATCATACCATTGGACTGGAATCCTTTTGCGTCGGCGACATATACATTATTATTGTCGGGATCCACTCCTAATCCATAAAGATTATCCCTTGAAATTACCGATGTAAAACTAAATGACCCCTGGCTGACAGGCTGGGCAAAGACGATATTTTTACTGGAAGAATAGTCGGCCGACCATTGTTCACTCATAAGATAAATCACATCCCCGGTTCCATTGATGGCAATTTTTCCGTTCAATGTTATACTTTCGGGCAGGTTAAAGGTCGAAATTACTTTGAGTTCAACCGGATCAATCTTCTCGATGGCAGAACGCGTGGAATCGAGGCCGGTGCAGGCTACCCATAAATCGCCGGATTTATCGCTGACAAATCTTACCGGGCCATAAGCCACATCAATTTCACCAACGTCCGTAAGATCTCTCGCGTTGTAAACGCTCACCTTATTGGTTGCGCTGTTGGCCACAAAAATATAATCGCCTGTAACGATTATCCCTTCGGGCCTGGACAAGGTGGTAACGGAGTCGGTTATTTGAAGGTTATCCAGGTTAATTTCAATAATCTTTGATTGTTTGTTATTATAATCGGCGTCGTAAGGTCCCCAGTCCGTAACATACCCCTTATTGTCTTTTCCCGCAAAATAACGGGGATTGGAAAAACCGGATGTTATCTCACCGGCTGATGTGAAAGTAAGCGCATCGACGACTTCAAGCCTCCCCAGTTCGTCGACCAGGTAACCCTTATTTTTATAAATCGCAAGTGATTGAATCACACCGGCAAAGGGCCTGCCGTTTGCGTTTTGAAATACATTATGGTACACGTCACCGTTTTCAAAATTAATGAATGTGACCTCCCCGTCGGCATCGGAATAATTGCCTTCATCGACAACGAATACACCCTTGTTAAATTCCGTGGTATTTACTCCCCCGTCATTTTTGTTTTTATTGCACGACCAAAGGAAAACGGAGGGAAAAATACAGATCAAATAAAATAGGATTGAATTTCTCATAGATAAATATTACCGGTTAAAATTGTAATTCAATAAAACACCGAAATTTCTTCGTGGCATGGCCCTCAGGTTCATCACCTGGTAATCGGCATTGGTAAGATTCCGGATACTTATGTAAATCGCAAGCGTGCCCCCGAATAGATTTAAATCCCTGCCAATATCCATATTGATTATTTCATAGGCAGGCAGAAAATTGGAATCATCCGCGGTAAGATACCGCAACCCGGTATAATTATAATCAATACCCGTCTTCCAGCCGCGATACATCAAATTCAATGATGCTCTTCCGTTGTTCACAGGCGTATAGGCTAATTGTTTTCCGTATTCGCCGTTGCTTGAACCCGACTTGCTTTTATCAATGGTTTTCGAATAAGAATAAGATATCATTACTTCGGAGGTAATTTCCCCGATCGGTTTATGCACATGGTAATTCACTTCCACACCCTTCCCCTGAACCCCTTTAACATTTGCAGGAGACCAGAAATCAGTGCCGGGAACCCAGAGGATCCAGTTATTCACCTCCATATAATACACCTGCAGGCTTCCCCCCATCCTGTAATCCCTGAAGAGGTAATCTCCTGAGATCCCCGTTTCGGCGGTTTTACCATTTTCAGGTTTCAGATCAGGATTTCCCCCGGGTTGCCAGAAACGATCGTTAAAGGTTGGGATCCGGTAACTCCTCGATAACTGAAAGTTCCAGTGAAGTTCTGCATGCGGTTTACGAACCAGTAAAAGGTCGGTTCCCAACGATGGTGCAAATGGCGTATAGGAGGCTGTTACCAGTTGTTGACTCGCGTTCAAGCTGATATTCAAGTACGGTGTTACCTCCCATTCCAGGCCGCTGAACAAGTCCAGACGGTCTTCCTTGATTTTTGTAACATAGGTATCGGCAGTGGCGGTAAGGTGATCATACTTGCCCCCCGCACGAAAAGTGAACGGGCCTAATTTTCTGTTTGCTTCTGCGCCGGCAATCCATTGGCCGGAAACTGTCTTGTCATACCCGTCAAAAAGATAGTAATCCCCGAGGTATCCTAATTTGATATCAGCGTTAATACCATGATGATCGATAATATAATCCCCTGAAATTCGAAGATCTTTCTGTTCCAGATTGTCATGGTTGTTATGATCGGACATGACAGGCTGCAGCTGGCGCAAACTATGGTCATACCAGCCTGTGATTTTTACCTGTTGCCCTTTCCCTGTTTTAAAATAAAAGTCCTGAATTAATCCTTCTTTCCTTATAGCAGCATTTTCCTGTTTTTCAACAGGCTGGCCCTGCCTTGTTATATTCCGGAAAGCAAAGTGGTTAGGATTATGGTCGAAATAAATTCTTGTTTTCAATCCGGCCGAACCGTTTCCTGTACGAACGCCAAGAGAAGAAAAAGACCGGCCAAAATCCGAATATTCCTCGGAAAATTGTATTCCCAGGCCTTTATTCCAATCCGGAATCGTGGAGAGCAGGATGCTTCCGCCAATAGCGTCGGTTCCATACAGTGAACTGGCCGCACCATATTGTACATCAATTCGGTCAGTCGCAAAAACCGGTAGAAGGGAGAAGTCGGTCTGCCCCAGTGTCGGCTGATTAAGCTCGAGTCCGTTCCATAACACGGCGGTGTGCGAGGGGCCGGTTCCCCTGAAGGAAATGGTGGACGTCATACCATTGCCGTAGGCCCTGAAAAAAACCGGGGTCTTCCGGCTCAGGTATTCGGCAACGCTGAGTTGTGGATAAGATTCCAGCGAAGAGGAGTCAAAGGAAATGATCTTATATCCAGTTGAAAATTTATTAATTGGCAGGCCGTAAACAACCACATCATTTAAAAGGACCGTATCCGGGCCAAAATCCTGCCCGGCTACAGCATAGGGCAGAAATAATAGCATAAAAAATCCCAAACTGCGGTACATGATGCTTAAGAATTAAATTACATTCAATAATTTAATCCAAAGCGATCGAGAAAATCCGAGATGGCTTAGATCAGCTTTTTATCGTAAGTCTTCTCCGCTTTTCGCCCGAAAGCTTTGTACGATGAAATGTTATGGCAGGTCTCCTGGCTTAACCGTATCTTCCGGCCTTCCCATCATTCTGAATGATATGAGACATTACAGAATTGGACAGTGGCAAAGGGGTAGAAGAACAATAAATAAGGTTTTACAGTTGCGGGGACAGCTACGGAATTCCAAGTTATACCCGGTATTTTGAATAACCCGTACCGGACAAGGTCACCGTATTCCCTGTTAGTCCCTTATCACCGTGTGTGATCGGGAACCATAACGCGTCAAAGATAGGGATTCGGTCCGAGGTAAAAAAAATTAAATAATAATTTTTTATTCGTTGTTTATACATGCGAAAATCGAATACATTCGAAGGCAAGGATCCATAAGAGGAAAATTCCCGATTTCATGCTGGTAAGGAAAATTATTTTTAAAATAAAAATTTCGATCCCCGTAATTTTTTTCGGAGCGTTGATGGTTTCATGCAACCATCATACAAAGGAAAAATCTGAATCCGGCAATACCGGTCTGGAAAGCAGCAGCCCGGTAACCGTTCAGTATGCAAAGCGATTCAGCGTTAACAGGATCAACGGCTATACCGTGGTGAAGGTGAACACGCCCTATCCGGGATCGAATGCTCTCTTTACTTATATTCTGAAAGACTCTCTGAATAACAAGCCAGTGCCCTTTATTCCCTCATCGGAAATCATTCAGGTTCCTGTAAAGAGCATCGTATGCTATTCTACCTCCTATCTTGCGGCCCTGCAAATGCTGGGAGAATCCGGCAAGCTAACCGGCTTCCCGAACACGGACTATATCTATTCTCCGGTTTTCAGGAAAAGGGTACAGGAAGGGAAAATCACAGACCTGGGGCCTTCCAATGAAGTAAATTATGAAAGTCTTGTTGCCCTTAACCCCGGCCTGGTGATGGCCTTCAGCATGGGTAATGATCTGACTACCCTTAATAAGATCATTAAAGCCGGCATACCGGTTGTTTTGAATGCCGACTATATGGAAGACAGTCCGCTGGGTCGTGCGGAATGGATTAAGTTCATGGCCCTTTTTTTTGACCGTTCTGTCAGGGCTGATTCAATTTTCGACAGGATCAGGGAAAATTATAATACCATAAAACAAAAAGTTACAGGAATCATCCCCCGTCCTACTGTTCTCACCGGAATAGTCTATGGGGATACGTGGTTTCTTCCCGGAGGGAAAAGTTATGCGGCCGCATTTTTCAGGGATGCCGGTGCCGACTACCTCAGGAATGGGGATTCTTCAGCCAACCAGCTTCAGTTAAGTTTTGAAGCCGTCTACGAAAAGGCTGTCAATGTGGATTTCTGGGTGGGGACTGCAACCTATAA
>CAYNCU010000172.1:0-9278 GCA_964395765.1 uncultured Roseivirgaceae bacterium
AAGGGTGTTTCAGGCTCTCTCCCGATGGATTTCTTTATCGACCGGTACACAAAAGCCTATATTGATGAAATGAATGCTTTCATTAAAGCATTAAATAACAATGAAGAAATTCCGGTCGGTGGTGATGACGGGCTTATGTCGCTTGTGATCGGACTGGCGGCAAAGAAATCGGTAACAGAAAACAGGCTGGTGAAAATTTCGGAAATACATATATAAGTTCGAAGCTCAAAGCCAGAAGCCAGAATCCAGAACGCTGAAAGTTGGATTATGAAATTTGAATATTGGAATTTGTTATCCATGCATAATTAATTATGTAAAATCTTTTTAATGGGTCGGGGAATTTCATCAGAAAACGATTTCGATTATATAATTGTGGGTTCCGGTTTCGGGGGCTCGGTCTCCGCGTTACGGTTGACAGAAAAAGGGTACAAAGTACTTGTAATCGAGAAAGGGAAGGAATTTAAACCCGGTGATTTCCCGAAGACCAACTGGAATCTTCGAAAATGGTTCTGGCTTCCTTTCTTTCGATTTTATGGGATCTTTAAACTTACCTTTTTCAGGCATATTACCGTCATGAGCGGCGTAGGCGTGGGAGGCGGATCCCTGGTTTATGCCAATACCCTGCCACGACCCGATCCTGTTTTTTTCAACTCGGGAAACTGGGCTGGAATTGCCGATTGGGAAGAGGAACTAAAACCCTTCTATGAAGAAGCTGAAAGAATGCTGGGAGTAGATACCAATCCACACTTTTTCGATTCCGACATTGCATTAAAAGACCTTTCATTAAAAATGAAAATGAAAGAGGAGGCCTCTCCTACGCGGGTTGCCGTGTTTTTCGGGAAGCCGGACCAGGTCGTTCCCGATCCTTATTTCAACGGGGAAGGTCCGGCACGCTCGGGATGTAATTTTTGCGGGGGTTGCATGACGGGATGCCGATACGGTGCTAAAAATACCCTCGACAAAAATTACCTTTACCTGGCAAGGAAAAAAGGCGCCGCAATACTTCCTGAACACAAGGTAATTAATGTATTACCTTCCGGGAAGTCAGATGGTTCAGACGGCTATCTTGTGACCTGTAAAAAATCGACTTCCCTTCTCCCGGGACGTAATAAAAATTTTAAATGCAAGGGAGTCATCTTTTCCGGCGGCGTTCTGGGCACGGTCAGGCTTCTGCTGGATCTAAAAAAGAAAAGCCTCCCGGGTCTGAGTCCCCAGACCGGTAATTTTATACGTACCAACAATGAAAGCCTGATCCTGATCAAAACCCACGATAAGGCGAAAGATCTTTCACGGGGAATCGCGATCGGTTCAATTGTAAAACCGGATGAAAACAGTCATGTAGAAACCGTGCGTTACGGAAGCGGTTCTGGATTCTGGAAATTAATGGGGGTTCCACTTACTTTCGGGAGTAACATAATGACACGAAGCGTTAAATTATTTTTGAAATTAATCACCCACCCGTCAGCATGGTTGAGCATTTACACCGGTAAAGATTTCGCGAAAGAATCCGTCACTTTGCTATTCATGCAGCACCTCGACAGTTTACTGCGTTTCAAGCGCGGACTATTCACTTTAAAATCATCGGTAACCGACGGTAATGCCCCTACGGCCTTTATTCCCCTTGCCAAAAGGATAGCCGAAGAAACAGGAAAGATCATCAACGGAAATCCTTTTGTAATGGCAACCGAGGCAGTTACCGGTATTCCAACCACAGCGCATATCCTGGGGGGTGCCGTCATAGGCCGAAATTCGAATGAAGGTGTAATTGACAGCCATCATCATATTTTTAATTATAAAAATCTTTTGGTCTGTGACGGAGCCGCCATTTCCGCTAATCCCGGTGTCAATCCCTCACTTACTATTACGGCCATAACAGAACGGGCGATGAGTTACATTTTAAAAAAATAAAAGTCATTTTTTGTGTTAAATTTTTGTTAAAATCTTACGTGAATTGTTAAAACTTACATGGGTAATATAATATCTTCCTAAGGTCCCCATCGCGTCGGATAAAATGAATATGTTTGCCAAAAATAAAATTTTGTTATTATGAAAAAAGCAATAATATTCATCTTCTCTATTCTAATATTTACAGTAACCTCAAACCGTGTTTTTGCTCAGGCCAAAGGATTCGGTCTCGGCATTGTTCTTGGCGCTCCGACCGGGATCAGTATGAAAAGCTGGGTATCACATACCGGTGCGGTAGACGGTGCCGTGGGTTGGGGTTTTGAAAATGGCGGATATATTCATTTACACGCCGACTATCTTGTCCATAATTTTAAAATCGTAGATGTAAACCAGGGTCAGTTGCCATTATATTTTGGAATCGGCGCCAAGCTGGTTTTTGCCAATGAGCCGCAATTCGGGGCCAGGATCCCCCTCGGTATCAACTATATTTTCGGGGATGCACCCCTTGATATATTTGCTGAAATTGTCCCTGAACTTGATCTTATCCCCGATACAAAATTCGACCTGGAGGGCGGGATCGGTATCCGCTACTGGTTCAGGTAACCTGCTGATCCACTCATCCAGGATACATATAACAGTAAATCAATGCCTTGGAATCCAAGGCTCAATAAATATTATTTTCTTTATTACTGCCAATGTATCCCGGGTGATATTTTAACATTTACGATGAAAGTGAAATAACTATCCTTATTAAGATTTTTAAAGATTATTATTATATTCACTATAGAATTTGACACAGCGTAGTATAACTTATACATTTCATTTTATAAATCCGGTGAAATCCATTTCAGGTAACGAATTCTTAAATCTTCTACTTTTATTTTTTAAAATTTTCAGCTAGGTAAAATACCTGCCTTTATGTATGTTTTCAGATTCATATTAGTATTTACCACTTTCGTCTTCATTTTTCTTTCTATCTATTCCTTCAGCTACAGGAAAGCCAGGGGCGCCCTCATGTTCAGTGCACTAATGCTTGCAGGAGCATTCTATTCTTTCGGATATACATTTGAACTTGCTTCCGTCACCATTGATCAGTTAAAATTCTGGCTTCGGGTTGAATATATTGGTATTCCTGCAATTCCAACTTTATGGTTGATTTTTGCCATTCAGTTCACCGGCAATAAAAAATGGCTTTCTCCTCCCTTCGTTGTATTATTGGCGGGAATCTCTTTCGCCACCTTTATCATTCATTATACCAACGACCTGCATCATTGGTATTACGCAGGAATTTCCATTGATAAATCGGGGCCGTTCCCGGTGGCTATGTTGACCAAAGGCCCATGGTATTGGGTTCATATTGCCTACAGCAACCTTGCTATCCTGGTCGGGAATCTGCTTTTTATAGATATGTACCTTAATTCGACCCTGTTATATAAAAAACAAGCCATGGTCATGCTCATCGGTTCCCTTGGGCCATGGCTGGGTCATTTGATCTATGTATTCGGATTAAGCCCTTATTCGCTGGATACAAGTCCAATGGTTATGGTGCTTGCCGGAATTATTTATTCATGGGGTATGTTTCATTACCACATCCTCGACCTTGTACCGATTGCTGCGGAAAGCGTTTTTCAAAGCCTGGCAGAAGGAGTAATCATTATCGATCGGAAAAAACGAGTTATTAATTATAATCCTTCCATTCAAAAGATCAGTCATCAACTGAACCCGGAATCCATCGGCAAAAATATAACCCGGGATTTCAACGAGCTTTCAAGGAAGTTGAAACCATTGATTTCAGGTAAATCCGATTTTACCATATTGACTTTTACATTTGAAAACGAGATCCATACCTTCCAGGTGAATGTTTCCCCGGTGCTCGACAAAAGAAAAAGATCAAACGGTTGGATTATGATCTTCAACGATGTAACCCAAATGCAAAAAATTGAAGAGGCGCTTCATGAAAGTGAAAAAAGATATGAATCCCTGAATGCCACCAAGGATAAATTTTTCAAGATCATATCGCATGACCTGAAAAATCCATTTCACCAGCTCCTTGGTTTAACGGATGTGCTGACAAAAGACCTTCCGAATGTCAGTAAGGAAGAATTAATGAGAATCATTGAGATGATCCATAATTCCGCCGAAACCGGAAATAAACTCCTTGAAAACCTGCTGATCTGGTCGAATGCCCAAACCGATAAAATTGAATTTAATCCCGTTCCATTCCTGTTGAAAGAGATGATCGACCAGGTTCTTCAAATTACCCGGGGTATGGCCGATCAAAAAAATATCCAACTGGAGTCTTCGGTCATGAACGGAATCATGATCTTCGCCGACAGGAACATGCTTGAACTGATCCTCAGAAACCTGGTTACCAATGCTCTGAAATTTACCTACAGGAACGGAACAGTCATCATCAGCGCGAAAAAGGGAAATGAAAATATAATTATTTCGGTTAAGGATAATGGAACGGGAATTCCTAAGGATAAACTGGATAACCTGTTTAAAATTGAAAAAATTTACAGTACGGCAGGGACAGAAAAAGAAAAAGGAACAGGACTAGGCTTAATGCTATGCAAGGAATTTGTTGAAAAAAATAACGGCAAAATCTGGGTTGCTAGTGAAGAAGGGAAAGGAAGTGAATTTTTTATCAGTTTACCGGTTG
Source organism: uncultured Roseivirgaceae bacterium (assembly GCA_964395765.1). GTDB lineage: Bacteria > Bacteroidota > Bacteroidia > Cytophagales > Cyclobacteriaceae > DATDPY01. The sequence goes on from CAYNCU010000172.1 coordinate 4,568, forward strand.
GTTAATTGGTTAATTGGTTAATTGGGACCCTGACTGAAAAACAGGTAACAGGCAGCCGGAATTATTCGTTAATCGAAAAATCTTTTTAGAATTTTATCCTGTTCTGAAAAATTCCGGGAATTTTTTGGTATTAACGGCGGAAGATGGTAAATCGAAAAAATTTTAAGGAATATTATGGAATCACGATCTTCATTTCCCAGGGTATTCTGGATTTCGAACAGCCTGGAGATCCTGGAACGTTTTGCTTACTACGGTATATTTTTCAGTTTCGGCATTTACCTTGAGCACCTGGGATTCTCACGCGGCGACCTGGGAATTATCCAGAGTATTTTTTTATCGTTGTCCTATCTTACACCGTTATTTTCCGGGACACTGGCGGATAAAATCGGATTTAAAAAAGTATTCCTTATCTCTTATGCGGCCTATCTTCCCACCATCCTGTTACTGATTTTTACCCGGTCTTTTTCGGGAATTGCATTAACCATGCTGAGTATTGGTTTTGCCGCTGGTATTTTCAAACCACTGGTTTCGGCCACGATCCGTGCGGTAACCGATTCCACGAATAAGACCCTGGGGTACGGGATATTTTATGCCATGGTGAATGTCGGAGGTACCATCGGCCCTATCGTTGCAGGGAACCTGCGAACCATTTCATGGAATTATGCCTTTTATACCGAAGCGGCCGCTATCGGCGTCATGTTCCTGATCACATTGTTTTTCTATAAAGAGCCTCCCCGTGAAATAGACGGTACATCACTGAAGCAAAAAATCAAAGATATCGTCACTGCCTTATCCGACAAAAAGTTCCTTATTTTCCTCATTATTCTCGGCTTGTTTTTCTGGTTGCCATTCTGGGCCTATTTTAATATTCTCCCCGTTTATATTGAACATAATATTCCTACCGATATTCTTTACCAGAACGTAAGCAGTGTCCTTCCCCACTGGTTTGTCGGAATTATTTCCGGCGAGGTAAACGGGAAAATGAGGATACTCGGTGATACCATTTCCCAGGATGGCTATGTGATCATCATTTTCCAGGTCATGATATCAAGAATATTTGAAAAACGCCCGGCCATTCGGTCATTTAACCTTGGATTGTCAATTCTAGGTATTGGTTTTATCATTCTGGGGATCTCAAGAATAACTTTTCCGGCCCTGATCTTCCTGGGAGTTTTCTTTTTCGCTTTCGGAGAAATGATATGTTCACCCAGGATCCAGGAATATATCATGTGGATTGCCCCCAAAGAAAAAGCCGGTTTGTATATGGGCACGAATTTCCTGGCCACCTTTATCGGGGCTGCCCTGAGCGGAATGTACACCGCTTTGTTAGGACACTTTGAAAGCCTTGGGCACCCGGAATATGTAATGTTTACGGCCGCCGGCCATATGTTACTGGGAATACTTGCCATAACAATTTTTATAAAAACGCAGGGAGGATTTAAAGAATTGACGGAATAATTATCAGGGAAATAAAATATTATGGATTACATGAAACTGAAATTAAGGAAAAAAAAGTGATATGAACAGGAATAACCTTGGTATCGTTGACGAATCCTTTGAGGGAAATTATTCCTATATACCGGGGTGTAAAATCAATGGTTTTTGATAATTCTTCTTTAAATGCCGAATTGGCAAATACTCCATCCGAAAATAGTAGCCTGAACCGGTTATCCTGTTTTTCAATTCTGAGAGCCGAGTTCTGCAAATTTTGGCGAATGATGGTTTCGGGATCATGACCCGGTGAAAATATAGATTCATGAATTAATTCTTCCGGTTTAAGTGACTCACTTCCGGATGAAAAAATCGCCTGTAATAATATAGTCGGGACCGGTGACATTCCCCCGAAATAATCATTATAGGCTAATGAAAAACGAAGACTCTTTCCGGTTAAACTGCTATCTTCAAGCAAAAGGAGGCCGGCTTGTTGCCAGTTTTCCGAAGGAATAAAATTTTTAAAATGAATTTCGGCAGTAAAACAATCCGAGCCGATTTTTCTTAGCAGTAAATCCCGCACTTCCGGACGATTTGCAGAATCAGGCCAGTTATCCCCCTTAAGGGTATATAAGGTCAAACATCCCGGTAACGTATCCCTTTTATTCCAGGCTGCCGGATCGATCGATTTTATCATCCATCCCTTTCGCAAAAGTGAATCCATATTAACCTGGCTGAACCGATCAACGAAAACACTACTTTCCGATCTCCTGTTAAACGGCAGAAAATGAAAAAGAAAAATTATGGCAGATAAAACAATGACTAATACCGTTCCGGAAACAAGCCATCGGTAAGATCGTCCTTCTTTCGGTCTTTTAGTAAACTTTTCACGATAACGGTACCACCAGGGGTTATGACTCTCATTTTCTTTCCTTGTGATTTCATCCGTTTTGGGCGCGTTAAGAACATACCTTGCAAGGGTATCCAGGGTGGATGCAGAAGGGTTTTCCTTCCTGACCTGAGAAGGGTCAAGTATAAAAGCCGAATAATTCTTCAGGCTTTTCCAGCCGATGATCAAACCGGTTTTATCGGCAATTTCGCTGGCTAACTGCCGACTATCCGGTTCTGACAAAGGATCCTTCATGGGATAACCGAAACAATGTTCATGCGCTTCCCCGAGCAAGGCAACGAATATGGTATTATCAATTGAATTCATTCCCATATTAAAATTTTAACAGATTATAAAATTCCGTGAGATTTCCGGCATATTTCCGTCCCTTTAAGATCCATTGTATACTTTTTTTTATCGCTTTGTCCGAAATTAATTTTATTCGATTCACTAAAATTACTATGTATAATTTAAAGTTTCTTATCCTGGCAGCCAGCTGTTTATGGTCCCTTAATTTATATTCACAAAGCCTGCAATTTCATTATGATTTAAGGCATACGGTTGATCCGAAACATAACAATGCCAATTTTCCTATATTGTATTTTGAATATTTCGCAAACCAGGACTCTGGGTCGTTCTTTATAAAACCGGGCTCATTTCTAATTAAAATGCAGTCCGATTTCGCCGGGAATGATCATAACCAGGGAAAATTCTATATGCAGGTCTCCCAATCCTTCAGATGCTGGAAGCCAAAGATCTTTCTTTATGTCGAATACAGCGGAGGACTGGGAATTGCGGAACCGGGATCTTACGGTTATTATATCACCAATGGGTTTTCAATGGGCTTGTCCCATCTTTTTATATGGCATGAGGGATATTATAACCTGGCGCTGTGCTATCGGTTCAATGCCTTTGAAAAGCCCAGTCATGATGCCATGATTTCCTTTTATTGGTGGAAAGGGATATTAAAATATAAGGTTGAGCTTTCCGGCGACCTCGAGGTCTGGACATTAAATAAAAATCATGGTGATCAATATACAGCGGGGTTGAGGGGAAAAACATTATCAATTTATGGGGAACCCCAGGTTTGGATAAACCTGAATAAAAAATTTGCCTGTGGAACAAAGATCAATCTAAATTATCACGTCTTAACTAATGATAATATTTTGCAGGTTTATCCGACGGTGGGAATAAAATATAAAATTTACTATAAATAACTTAAACCTTCAATATGATTAATAGATCCTCGAATACCCATGCTGATTCCCTGGCATTTTAGTGTTCTCTCAGGCTGAATGAAATAATCTTAATACAGGATTATTAATAAAATGATAACTTTTGATTAATTTTTATCTTTTATATTACGTAAGGATTTACCTCCGGGTAATTTTTATATTTTTACACAATTTAAAGGAGATAACCTTATTCAAGGATCCATACCAAAGTGTTACAGTTTATACAACATAAAATTATTCAGGCTCTAATTTTTATACCATTCCTGATATTTCTAATGGCCTGCAATAAAAATTCAAACAACATTGTCCCATCTGAAAAAGGGACCCAGGACCTCGTTAATATTGCCGGGACGATGAAAGTATTATCTTTGGACGCCAAGGGTGATAGTGTTCTTGTTGGAACATCAGGGGGATTGTTAATCCGTGATCAGGATGGCAACCTTATCAACAAATATACGAACGCCGATGGGATTCCGGGAAATGAAATCAGCGCCATTGCTGTTGACAAAACCGGAAGTTTCTGGCTCGGCATGGGGGACGCAGGTATCTCCTATTTCAACGGAGAATGGACAAATTATCACGCTCCCACCGGGTTGTTCTCAAGCCAGATTACAGCCATAGCGATTGATTCAAAAGGATACGTCTGGTTTGGCACAAAAAATAACGGATTAATAAAATATGTAAATCAAAATTGGTTTATTTATAATACATCAGATGGCCTGGTAGATAACCATGTACTGGCATTAGCCTGCGATTCTCACAATAAAATATGGATCGGGACCGTCAACGGGGTATCCTCTTTTGACGGTTTATTCTTTACCAATTATACTACTTCTGATGGGCTAGCAGATAATTACGTGAAATCGATTGCAACCGATTATAAAAATCAAATTCTATTCGGAACAACCCGTGGTTTATCGCAATTTGACGGCCATAGCTGGACTTCGTACACAATATATGACGGCCTGATCAGTGATACGGTGAATTCGATAGCCGTCGATAATAATAATCATGTATGGGCCGGAACTGAATATGGTATATCCGAATTTAACGGTATATTCTGGCACTCATATACGAACTATAACGGATCCTCTATAGGTGCCATCAATGCCTTATATATAGATGACCTGAATAATAAATGGGTGGGAACCGCAAA
>CAYNCU010000173.1:0-9232 GCA_964395765.1 uncultured Roseivirgaceae bacterium
CATTAAATAAAATTCCGGCTTATTTATCCGTTATCGTTATCGCAGGTTCAACCTTGATTTTAAACTTTCTTTATTTTATAAGACCTTATACCATGTATTTTTCGCCGCTGGGTGAACTTTGTATTCTCATGGTTGTATTTTCCCTGTTCATTATTTCTGTTGCTAATTTTCCGGGTTCTCCGGATTTACGGTTGAACGACAATACCAAGGCTGTTTTTATGATTTTACTTATTGCTTTCATAGCAGGCTTTTTATCAGGCCTTGTTTCTCCTCTGCCAATAGCTCCTGCAATAACCGTCACAGGGTCCCTTATCTTACTTTTATTGAAAATTGCCGATTCTTATTTAAATGCGGGTACGTTCGCTAAAATTTCGGGATTAATAATTCTTTCATTTCTTTCCTGCAGTTTTTTAATGATCATTTATTTTAAAGTGCCTTCCATCAAAATATTTCCGGAACAAAAATCATTTGAGGACAAGGTAGTTTTCCACCGGCGAACCAATCTTCATGATCTTACAGTTATCCAGTGGAAAAAATATTACTGGCTGTTTATCGATGGATTGAAATACCTGAGTTCGGCAGATGATTATCTATTTTATGAGCCATTCATCCACCCTGCCGTTCATATTTGCCAATCCCCGAAAACCATACTTGTTCTTGGCGGCGAAAACGGTTGTGCAGTAAGGGAATTGTTAAAGTATTCCTCCATTGACGAAATTGATATTTTACCGTTAGATACTACATACTTGAATTTGGCCCGCAGTAATCCTGTTTTTCTAAGTATTAACGACTCCAGTCTTCTTAATGTGAGGGTAAGGGTACTTCCGTATAATATGGATGAATACCTGTTACATCCATCACGTACCTATGACCTGTTAATTGCAGATCTTCCGGATCCGCGGAGCCTTGAGTATAACCAATATTATACCGTTAAATTTTACCAGTTATGCGACAGTATGCTGAATAGTAACGGTGTTTTCGTAACCCAGGCCGGTAGCCCGTTTTATGCCCCGGAAGCTTTTGTCGCGATTCGCAATACAATCAAAAAAGCCGGATTCTCAGTAATTCCCTTACATAACCAGGTCATGACCCTAGGAGAATGGGGGTGGATCATTGGGATAAAAAAATCGCAGGAAAAACAGAATATCGATTCAATGGAATTCAGGGAAATACAAACCAGTTGGATTAACCGTCAGGCCATGAACCTGATAACTCATTTCGGGAAAAGCCCCGATTTCAGCGATACAACCTCCGTCAATACTTTATCCGATCCTGTTGTATTTAAATATTATTCTGAGAGCGCCAAAGCATTGGAAGGGCCGTAGATAGCTCAAAGCGTAAAGTTGAAAGATCAGGTCACATGGTCCCGTTTGCCGGCTTGTAAACATTTTTTATAAGTCTTTTGCAAGAAATATTCGATTCACAGGAAATTAAATTTGTTTTTGGGGAAATTTTGGTTCTTTTTATTTTAAAATTATGAGCTGAATTTTTTTCAATGAACAGAAGGGATTTTATCAGGCTATCCTCATTGTCAATGCTACCCCTATTGGCTTCCTGCAACAGGGACAGCTCTGAAAAGTATGATATTGAAATTTCAACCGACATGCCGGTGGGGCATCTTATTTTCAGCAAACAAAATTTTAAGCAGGAAAAATCTCTAAAGTATGAGTACCTGGTGGTTGGCGGGGGAATTGCCGGGCTCGCTGCCGCCTGCAGCCTTCAAGACAAGGATTTTTTACTTTGTGAATTATCCGGTGAGGTCGGGGGAAGCTCAGGAAGCATTTCAATCGGTGGTAACCGTTACGCGCAGGGAGCTCATTACGACCTGGCTTACCCGGGTTATTTCGGAGAAGAAACCCTGGGATTCCTCGAAAATTTAAAAATCATTGAGTATAATTCTTTTACGCGGCTTTGGGAATTCAGGGATAAGCAATATGTAATAAATCCCATCAATGAATCCAGGTGCATATCTCATGACACTTACAGGAATGATGTTATTCCTGATGACCCGGCCAGGGCCGTCTTTCAGGATCTGCTCGATCCGTATAAGAATCATATGAAAATGCCGACCCGGCTTATCACAGAAGATTATCGCAATCTCAATGAGATTACATTCGCCGGCTTCCTCAGCGATAAATTAACAGCAAGCCGGGAATTTATGCATGCCATCGACTATAATATGCTCGACGATTACGGGGGCACTGCTGCGGAAGTATCTGCTCTGGCCGGAATTCATTATTACCAGTGCCGGCCGTATTTTTATCAACCTGTCGAATTATTTTCCCCGCCCCAGGGCAATTATTATTTTATAGGGAAAATGCTTGAAAAGCTTCCCCTTGAAAGGATCAGGACCGGATGCCTTATCAGCAGGATTGAAAAATCAGGTGATGAATTTAATGTAGAAATCATAAATGTAAATGGCCCGGAAATTATTAAACTGGAGGTCAGGAAAATTATCTATGCCGGCCAGAAACATGCTTTAAAATATGTATTTCCGGAAGATCAGAAACTTTTTACCGGCAACAGTTATGCGCCCTGGCTTGTCATGAATCTGATTGTTGACAATCTATACGAAGAACATGCTTTCTGGCAGAATGAAATTTTGTATGAAAATCCCAATCTCCTGGGATTTGTAGACTCCCGTGCGCAGTGGCATAAAAAAAGCGACGCGCACATCATCACTGTTTATTATTGTTTCAAACCTTCTCAGCGACTGATCCTCGCCAATATTAATCAGAATAAGAACAGGATAGCGGACCAGACCATTCGATATGTTTCGGATTATTTCAAAATCCCGTTAGCAGGCAAGATCCGGAAAATATATATTAAAGTCCTCGGACATGCCATGCCTGTACCGGGAATTAATTACCTTTTTCATGATAAAAACGACGAACGTTCCTGTAAAAATCTGGTCTATGCCGGTGTAGACAACAGCCGGCTGCCCTTGTTATTTGAAGCTCTGGATTCCGGAATATATGCTTCCGGGCTTCTGAAAGAATAAAACAAACGGGTCTTCACCTTCCGGGAAATCATTAGTTTTGCGGTGAATTAAACCAATAAACTTGTTAGAAAAAAATCCGGCGTTAAAAGGAATTCTCCTGGCGGGCACTACAGCTTTGTTCTGGGGTGTTTTAGCCATTATTCTCAAATATACGGTAGCCTACGTTCACCCCTATTCCATTGTATGGATCCGCTACCTGATTGCATTTCTTGCCATGATGGCCTGGTTCCTCGTAACTGATAAAAAAAAGCTTAGTATCATTGCCCGCCCCCCGGTTTTATTACTGGCCGGTGCCTTTTTCCTGGCCATGAATTATATCGGTTATATGCAGGGTATAACTTATTCAGGTCCTGAAAATGCACAAATTCTTATTCAGCTCGGCCCGATCCTCCTGGCGGTAGCCGGTATCGTGTTTTTTCGCGAACGATTATCGTTCAGACAATTCATTGGTTTCATGGTGACCGGGATCGGCCTGGTACTTTTTTTCAGAGATCAGTTCAGTCATGCAATTGTGAGCAAAAGTAATTACAGGATCAGCGTCATCTATATTGTTTTTGCTGCGATTTCATGGTCTATCTATGCCGTATTTCAGAAAAAACTGGTCCGGACATGGCCTTCACAACAATTAAACCTTGTCATTTTCGGGCTGCCCGTATTACTTTTTCTTCCTTTCGTACAGTTCTCCGATTTTGTTAATCTCAGTTTTTATAAGTGGCTTATTCTTTTATTCCTTGGGATGAACACAGTGATAGCCTATGGCGCCTTTGCTGCTTGTTTAAAATATATTGAAGCGAACAAGGCAAGTATTATCATAACCCTGAATCCGATTATAACTTTTCTGGTGATAGCCATATTAACACAATGGAATGTAAAATGGATAAGTCGTGAAAATGTAACAATCTTCGGCTTCATCGGGGCGGCTTTTGTATTGACCGGGGCAATCCTGGCCATTATGCCGAAGCGAAAAATCAATAGAGATCCCAGTTCCCGTTCAGATAGTACTTATAAAGTACAGGATCATGAAGCGTATTGACCCTGACTTCTTTATAATGATCCAATTTTAAATCTTTTCCGAAAGATGTCATCATGACCATGGCGTCCTTGTCCAGCCAGCGTGTCGGAATTCCTGAAAGATCGATATGCTGCAGTCCCTGTTTAAGTTCTTCAGAAGTAAGACTTTTAGCCCCTATCACCCAGCCCCATTCCCCCAGGGTAACCACCTGGTTATGCATCGGAACGCAAGAAAATCCTGCGGCTTCCATCGTTTTCTGAATACACTGAAAGGCACGAGCGGCAAAATATGGGCTTCCCGCCTGGGTAATGATCAATCCGTTCGGCCGTAACTGGCGATGGCATAATTCGTAAAATTCAAGCGAAAACAGTCTTCCCAATTCAACCGTCTTGGGATCGGGCAAATCGATGATAATCACATCAAAATACTTCCTGGTATCTTCAAGATATTGGTAGGCATCATCAATGATTATATTAACCTTAGGGTCCGAAAACGAATTTTTATTCAATTCGGTAAGTACCGGGTGGGTTTTAGCCAATTTTATCATCTCCGGGTCAATATCTACGAGGGTTATTGTTTTTACATTTTTATACTTTAATATTTCCCTTACTGCGCAACCGTCACCTCCTCCCAATACGAGGACATCCTGGGGCGCAGGAGAAAGACTCATAACTGAATGCACCAGGGGTTCATGGTACAAATATTCATCCAGTGTGCTCAGTTGTTCATTCCCATTGATATAAAGCCAATAGTCTCCTTTATACTGGGTGATAACAAGACGTTGATATCGTGTTTGTTCGGAAAAGATCACTTTATCTTTATATCGGAGCTGTTCGCCTTTATCAATAATCGCTGAAGCGGAGGTAAAGCCCGCCAACCAGATCAGTACGATGGCGGCAGCACCTGTCAATAATTTTCTTTTTACCCCGGCTTGCAAAGCTTGCCAAAGGAAAATTAACAGGGTCAGGGCCACTGCAAAATTTACAGCACCCAATACAAAGGGGGTATAGGTTATCCCTAAAAAGGGCAGTCCCACAAAGGCAAAGAAAATCCCGCCGATAAGACTACCGTAATAATCCTTCTCAAGCACCGATGAAATATTTACCCGCAGGATTTCAAATTCTTCATTAAGTCTTACGACAAGCGGGATTTCCATGCCGATCATAAGCCCAATGATGATGCTTAAAGTATATATTACAAGACCCGTATATTCCGAAAAGGCGGCGGCGGAATAAGAGATTACAGAAGTAAGTGAAACCAGCAGGGACAGGGAAAATTCGATCAGGATAAATGTCTGAATGAGGTTATGTTCAAAATATTTGCTTATCCTGCTTCCCAGGCCCATGGAGAACAGCATAATGGAAACGATCATGGTCCACTGTACCACCGAATCCCCGAGAAAATATGTAGCCAGTGTGGAAAGCACATATTCCGCCACAATGCCGGACAGGCCGGTTGCAAAAAGTGATACTTTTAGAATATTCGATCTTAGTCCCATATATAAATCATTATCAACAGTAAATATTACGAAATTTATTTTTTATTTGAGTCATCAGGAGTATCAAGCAGCCATTATCTAAAAAAAAAGGCATTCCAAAAAAGAAATGCCTTACAAATAAAAGGATTAAATATTTTATAAAGTCCAGGTTATGATAATAGATCCTCCGATATAAGCGAAGGCCTCGATAATTCCCGCGCCGACATTAGGTCTTTCCTGGTTGATCAGCTCATCGGTAAGATTCTGCCCCGGTAATAATACTTTATCTGCAGCCCACCGGGCCACCGGCAGGAACAAAAGTCCCAGGCCGACATCTATTCCAATGGTTTGAAAAGTAACTGGCCAGCTGATGAAATCTTTCATCAGGGCGAACCGGATCAGGTTGGCAATAGCGATCAGTGCGCCCGCGAAACCTATTCCGACCGCTACGTTATCGCGTTCGATATGTTCCTGTAAATTATACGGCAGGATCCAGCTATAGACGAATGCCGTCAGGATCAGGAGGGCCACACCCACCACCCAATAGGATAAAGCGGTGAATACAGTGCCTCCTTCGGTAGTCAGGGAAGCCAGTATAATTAACCCGGTTGAAATGGCTAATGCAGCTTCAACAACGCCGGTACCGACATTCTGGTCCCGGGTAATTTCTTTCTGCACACTGAATTTCCGGAGGATAAACTGGCTGTTGACAATTACCGAAAGATTGAGAAGCAATATCCCTGTAAGGCCATAAGCTATTGTATAAACAACATCCATAAGGAATCCCTGGCTTACACCGGCCAGGGCGCCGCCGATGGAAAGGATCAGGCCTACAAAATAACCTGTATGGGCCACGGCAAATGCAAGGTTATCTTTAAAAACAAGTTCTTCCTTAACGTTAATATTCGGATTAAATAATTGGTAGGCAATTTTGCCAACATACATAAGGCCAAAGGTGATCAGCAGGAACACCAGCGTTGATAATATCGAGTCGACGATGCTCATAATATTTCTTTATCTAGAGATTTCGAATACTTTACTTCCCGGATCCGCTGCTTCTTGAACGGGACGACGGGCTGAATCTTGAACTGGATCGTGTGCTTCGGCTTGTAGATCCCCGGACCCTGTCCCTGAAACTGTTATTGGAAGAATTACTGTTCCAACGAGAGGCGGTTCGGCCACTGTTATACTTACTCCCTGTTCCATACATGTACATACCCGTCCCCATGGAAGGACCATAATAACTTCTGCCGGTCCCGTAATAATTTGAATGATAATCCGACCAGTAAGATCTCCGTACCGGATACGTCATGAGATTGAACATGGATGACATAAAAGCATACTGCCCGTAAAACTGCCAGAAGCTATACCCGTTATTATCCACCCAGTGCCCATAAGTCGGATTGCCGATGTAGGAACCATAACCCGGCGGGCTTACTGTTTTATCCAGCTTGCCGTCCGTTTTGGCGGCAATCTCCATTCCCATATTATTTATATTGGCCAGAAAATAATCTTTGCTCACGGGATACCAGTCGGTAATACTTTCCTTGGGTCCACCCGAAGCACTGTCACCCTGGATAATCTGATACTGGTGAAAATATTTTTTAAAAAATGTACCCTGGGTATTCATATCGTAAAGAATGATCGTAAAATCATTTACCTGATTGAGGCTTTTAATGATGTCGTCGACTGGTTTTTTAGTAAGATCCGGTTGGTTCCCGCAGGAAGATAATAAAAGAATGACAAGTACAGTGAAGGTTTTTTTGATAAAGTTCATGAGAATAAATTTATTCGCCCGGTATTATATTGGATATTTCAAATTCCTTTACAATCTTTCCCTGCGAAGCTGTAAAATCATTTTCACCCCATTGTTCCACTGACAAAATCAGTGTACTGTCTTTATCATAAAATTCCCAGGATATCAGTTCTGCCCACGTATCATCAAATTGTGGCTGGTCGCTGAAGTAACCCGGCGTTTCCTTTTCAAGTAGGTATTCTACATTTTCGTAAGTCAGCTTACTTGGGGTTTTTTTATGATCAATGATATATTCCGGCAGATTTTCGTCAATCGACCTGATTTTAATATTTTTTGTAATGGTCAGAAACATTCCGTCGTTTGGATCCACATGGAGGTAAACCTGGTCATCGCCACAATCCAGCAGGAATTCCCTGGTGAAGTAACTGTTTCCCCAGTCATATTCATACATTTCCTTTATCTGCCAGGTGTTAAGATCATAATCAAGCAGGAAACCCGCCCGTAAATCCGTAATTTTTATATTACTCGGATCGTAATCAGGTTCTTTATTTTTCTTTTTTAAAAAATCAAATACCCCCATATGATCTTAATTAACTTTTAAGCCTCATAATTGTATAGAATAACAGAACTGCGAGTGCAATAAGGCCGATTACAATCAAAAAGCCTATTAATCTCCTGAAAATAAAAATCAGGATTGCGGTGATAAGCACAAGGATTACATTTCTCGCTGTTGAATTCATTTTTTTCAAAGATAAGAAAATACCCCTGATCAAAAAATCATTTTTGCTGAGATTTCATACGCTCTTTCAGCTTAGCCAAAGCGTCCGATGCTTCCGGCGGAGTGCTTGATTTAAGGGCCTCGTCAATTTGTTCATCAACGCCACGGCTTGAATCGGCTACGTCGGCATAGGCTTCCGACAATGCTTCTTTTTCGGCTACCTTGGTTTTCATCTTTTCAAGCATGGCAATTGTGCCGGTTCCGTCAATTTGCGCCATTTGTTTATTCAGTTTCGTTGTTGCATCACTGACCTTGGCCCTCGCTTTCAGGGTCTTCAGCTCGTTTTCATAATGACCGATATTGGATTTGAGTTTTTTAATATTCTGATCAAGTTGAACGAGCTGTGAGTCCACCTTCCTCGAATTTTCTTCTTCAGTGGCAGCGGCATTTTCGGCTTCGGCCTTTCTTGCCAGGGCTTCCCCGGCCAGCCGGTCTGCTTCCTCCTGTGACATTTCCCCTTTCTCGGCTCGCTGTAACAGGAGAACCGCCTTTTGTTCATAACTGGAAGCCTTACTTCTCAGATCGTTAGCATCCTTTTTCGCTTTAATGGATAATGCCTTTACTTCAGCATAGGATTTAAGACTTTCGTCAAGGTCTTTTTTCATATCACGGATTCCCTGTTCGGTTAATTTGATAGGGTCCTCCAGTTTATCAACCATGGCGTTAGCTTCTGCTTCGCCGATTTTAAAAAGTCTATTGAAGATGCTCATTGTGTTTGGGTTTTATTTTTTTGACATTTTAATTAATTCTTCCGAATACTCGCTCATTAACAAACTCAGTGAATTTAAAGTACCTGCCAGTTCGTTAAGATCAAGATTTTCGAGTTCCAGGGTATCCCTGTACATCAGGTTTTTGCCGGTTTCATCCAGAACGAAAGCCCCGTGTATGATGTCGCGGTTCTTGATCAGCAGAGCCCTGTATATTTCCAGGCTCGGTTTTGCGATCTCACAGATAAATTGTTCCATAATAAGGATGGGTTCAGCGCAGCCGATAACAAGGTTTTTAATACCGGCATCTTCCTTTTCAACCAGGAAAATGCCCTCCGCCGGATCCTGATTTATAATTATGTAATCCAGCTCCAAAAGGTATTCTTTAACTTTATTGAAATTTGTATCCATAATTTTTAAAAAAGTTAATTTCAGGTAGTTTCGGGGCTAAAATTAATAAATTAATCATCATTCTTTAAAAATTACAGGTTAATTACAAAT
>CAYNCU010000174.1:0-786 GCA_964395765.1 uncultured Roseivirgaceae bacterium
GGATATTGGTTCGGGCAAGGGTATAACCGATTCCGGATTGATCATTATAATAGGCCCGCAATACTTCTTCCTGTTTTTCAGGCGGAATTTTGGCAAATGTTTCTGCGGAAGCGTCGGTCAGGGCGCCACCGATTCCTATGAAAGACTGAAACGAATGCCCGGGATCGACAAAGATGCAGGCCTGGGTTTCAAGAGGCTGGGGAAAACCGGAAAATCCGAGGGTATCGGTAGGGGTAAGACGGTAGTCGGTACTATCGGCAGTGGTAATAACCACCACTTTCTTATCACCTGCATTAAATGGGGTTGGAACCTGCGATTGTTCGGTAACGGGTCCCGAAGGCCGGCAGGAAAAAAGGGCCAGCAAAAAAATCAGCGGTAAATGTTTCATGAGGTTTAATTTTAAATCAAAAATTATGGCATGAATATACGATAGGATGGTCACTTAATGAAATTATCCGGGAGGGTGGTTGAAGGCAATTTATAATTCCCGTAGACTAAAGAGATGAGGAAATAAAAAAACCGGTTTATTCTGCATGTCACTTCGCATCGGCAGAAGGAAAAATTTTGGTATAATTCCCCGGAGCTCCTTTACATAAATTTGGTTCAGGGATTGCCCGGGGTTAAATGGATTTATCTGCAACGGTTTCTTGCTGTTCCTTCCATTTCCAGTCAAAGCAGAAGATAAAGGCGACAATGGCATATATCCACCCCATTCCGATGATCCAGAGAAAGGAAATTCCCCAGTTATAATACCCGAAAACCTTTAACGTAGCCGGAACAAAGGCG
>CAYNCU010000174.1:796-9205 GCA_964395765.1 uncultured Roseivirgaceae bacterium
TTGAAAATTTTTCAATGTCGACCCGCTTCTGGAGCTCATCGCTCAGCATATTGTATCCCGCAATTAAATGATAATTTTTATTGTCATGCACCAGGATTCCCAGCCAAACGAATAAAAAGCCCAACAGGAGGTAAACAATTATTTCGACGATTAATGTATTTTCCATAACTAACTCATTTTTAAATAGTTATGATTACTTATCTAAATTAATTATTAATATTAAAAAATAGCAATTAAAAAATCAATTTTTTTTAGCCCGGATTTAAAAGTGAACGGAAAAATAAAATCTGATTTTTCTTCTATTAAGTTAGCGAAAGGCCGGGAAAATTAAAAATTTTTAATTGTTTTCATGGATGAAATTCAATGTCGGGAACTACATGGTTTTACCCTGGAACAGCGGTCGATTCTATTGGATATGATATTTCAATACCAGGTTTTTAGCCTTGTTTTTCGTAGTCGGGCTGGCGCTGTTCAACTGTTTCCTGATAAAATCGATGACGTCGTCTTTTTGAGATATAATATCAAAATACATCTCCAGGGCGGAGAGGATATAGGCCTTTAGCAATTCCTTATGCCGGCAGGCGGATTTATTTTCAGCTTCCAGCAGGATAGGAGTAACTTTTTTTTCAAGGACAGGTTTAGCCTTTACGATCTTTCCCGATTTTTCGGCGATATGCGGGGAAACCACCGGGCTTTCATGGTATAATAATTCATTAAACCAGAGGCTATAGATTTTCCGGAATTTATTTTCCCTGTCCACGGATACCAGGTTGGCAAGGATGTGGATGGCATAGTATTTATACGTAACCTGCGGGCTCTTTAAAAGGCTTTCAAAAATATCCCAGTACGGGTATAACTTTTCCGGATTGGAGCCACTCAGGGGATATAAAATGGCAAAGCTTTTTGCCCGTTGTTTATCATCATCGGATTGAATGCCTTGTAGCTCTTTCAACAGGCCGGAGTTTCTGCTTTTCACGAAATTCCTTTTTTGAACGGTGCTTAGATTCATGGGTCTGTTTTTTAGGTTTAAAAATTGAAAGCTTTGATCTGACAGCAGGATCGGATATTATACTTTCCGTACCTTAAAAATATTATTTAACACCCCGAAAATTCAGGGCCCGGCAAGCCTACAGGGATATCCTGAACCATAGTTATAGCCTGCCCCCTGTAAAATACAACATCCGCAGAAACAAATTAGTTCATTGGTTGGCTTGTGTGCGGAAATTCAGAATCCCGCTGCGGTCCTTAAATTACATCATTCGGTCTGCGGTAATCCAGAATCTGTATTTTTTTGACCAGTTCCACGTAACGGAAATAATAATATAATTTTCTGGCTACCTCCATACCATAGTCAACATTGGGATCATAGTTAATCACATTATCGAAATAGGATGAATAACCCATATGGGTAGCCTTGTAATTCCAGTCGGTTACGTATTGATCATTCCACATCTTATAATATTGATATAAATGATCTTTCGCCGGGCTCCAGTTGGTTTCATACCAGGTATGAAATCCGGGATCCAGAACCACCAGGTCATACTGATCCTGGTTATTTTCTTTGTTAATGTTCAAGACATTGGATGCTGTGGTGGCCGGAATTTTCTGATAAGGCCCGCATGAAGCCAGAAAGGCAATCATGGCCAGGAAATAAATTCGTTTCATACAATCCTCCTTTCGTTATTCCCTTACTTATATAACGATTGTCGAAGGAAAATGATATCAGATTTTAGTTAAAAACTGTTACCGGTTGATCGTTTCCCGTTGCCGGTTACCGGTCAGTCAGTATTCACCTCTCAAGGATGCAGAATATAATTCACCGGATTTTTGATATATGGGGTATCCGGTTGCCTATTACCTGCCGATGTGCCAGTACTGTGTATTGCAGGTTCTGATCTTATCAAAAATACCAATAAACCAATAAACCAATAAACCAATGAACCAATGAACCAATGAACCAATGAACCAATGAACCAATTAACCAATCTTCCTTATCATCGGGTTAAAGGCTTTCGAGGCTACCAGCACCTTGTTACCGATCTCAAGTTCCCTGGCTTCGGATTCATCGGCGATCACCTTTACCATATGATTGCCGATAAGTACCGTAACAATATAAACAATGTCGTCCTTTTCGATATTAACCACCTCGCCGGTAAACTGGAACTTTCCGCTGATGTGTCTGTTGGAAAAAATTTCTGCGGGGCTCCCGCTGTTGCTGATTGAACCTTTATCCAGGACCATTACCCGGTCCGACATTTTAAATATTTCACCGACTTCATGGCTCACCATCAGTGTAGTGGTTCCCATGCGCCGGTGTGCCGTCAGGATATAATCCTGTAATTTAACTCTCATCCGCGCGTCAATGGCCGACAAGGCTTCGTCGAGCATCAGTATTTCCGGTTTTCTTACCAATGCCCGGGCCAGGGCAACCCTCTGTTGTTGTCCGCCTGACAACCGGTCGGTTTTCTGTAGTTGCAATTCTCCCAGTTCGAAAATTTCAAAAAGTTCTGAAATGAGGCTGCTGTCCTTTTTCCTGCCCGCAGCAAATTCGATGTTTTCCTTTACGGTCATATTCGGGAACAAGGCATAATCCTGGAATACAAATCCGGTACTCCTGTGCCGAGCCTCCAGATTGATTTTTCCGGGCGTATCCAGCCAAACCCGGTTATTCACGGAAATATTCCCGTGTTCCGGTTTCATCAGCCCGGCCAGTATTCTTAGCGTCGAAGTTTTCCCTGCGCCGGATTCCCCGAACAGGGTGGTGAAGCTTCCGGCTTCGAGCGATTGACTGATATCGAGGATCATATCGCCATTGGCGGACTTTAATTTTTTCCGGAAAGAGAAGGTGATCATAGCCGGATTTTTTTTAAGTACCTGGCGTTAATGGAATAGACCAGTAATACGATAATAAATGTTATCGAGAACAACACCAGGGAATACAAATTGGCTTTTCCGTAATGTAGCGATTCCACCTGGTCATAAATGGCAATGGAAGCCACTTTTGTTTCTCCGGGAATATTCCCGCCGATCATCAGCACAACGCCGAATTCCCCAATCGTGTGGGCGAAGGCCAGTACAATTCCCGTTACCAGCGAAGGTTTAATATTGGGGAGAAGCACCCTGAATAAGGTGGTAAGCCTGGATTTTCCCAGCACTTGCGCGGCCTCGGAAAGGGAGGAAGGCAAATTGGCCAGTCCGGATTGAACCGGTTGAACCATAAACGGCAGGCTGTATAGGATAGAACCGATAACGAGACCTTCAAAGGAGAATACGAGGTTTAAGCCGAATGTTTTATGCAGGAAATCGCCAAAAAAATAGGAAGGGCTGAAAGCAACCAGTAGGTAAAAGCCCAGGACAGTCGGGGGAAGCACAAGGGGCATGCTGACCAATGTTTCCACCACCGGCCTGATCCTTTTTTTAGTATAGGACAGCCAGTAAGCCAGCGGAACACCCAGGATCAAAAGGATCAGGGTGGTGGTAAAGGCCAGCTTAAAACTCAATATGATGGGCGTCCACTGCATTATTCTGAAAGCATGATCTCGTTGGTCTTCACCATGGCGGTTACCTGCATGCCTTCTTTCAAAGCCATCTGTTTAACTGCATGGGTTGATATGATGGAAGTTATTGCATCCCTGAAACACTTCAGGATAAGTTTGCTCAGTAATTTCCCCTGTTCAATTTTCATGATGGTACATGGGATCCTGTTCTGCAGGCTTATCTGCCTGTCGATGTTCAGCCCGATCACTACCTCGGTCTCTTTAAAAAGTACCTGGATGGACTTACCCGGTTTAAGATAGGGGACGGAGCCGACTTTTTCGATGATAACGGTTTTCAGCATTATGTCTTCATAACTGATACCGACCATCGATAGATTTCCCTCGGTGGTAATGGATTTTATTTCCCCTGTAAGTTGGTTCATATTACGGACTTACAAGATATCCGTATTTTTTTAATATTGCGTGTGCGGTATCTGAAAAAAGAAAATTATAGAATATTACCGCATCGGCTGCATTTTTATCGTGGCGGTTGATAATAACTGCTCCCTGGGTGATGGGAGTATAGGAAGATTCATCCAGCTCAGTCCAGCTTCCCTGGCCTTTCATTTCGGGAGAAAGCACCACGGATTTGGCGGTAATTCCGATATCGGCGGTTTTTGAAATAATAAATTGATTGGTCTGCGAGATACTCTCTCCGTATACCAGTTTGTCCCTGATTTTATCGTACAGCCTGAAATATTTCAGCGCTTCAACTGCGGCCTGGCCATAGGGCGCGGTTTCCGGGTTCGCGATGGCAATATGTTTCACAACGCTGCTGTCTAAAAGATCAATGGAAGGTTTTATATCCGTCATAGACCACAATACGAGCCGGCCAAAAGCATATACCCTGGGTTTATTGGTGGTCAGTCCCGCCTTATACAATTGGTCGGGGTATTTCATGTCGGCCGATATGAACAGGTCATAGGGAGCGCCGCCTTTTATCTGGGCGGTAAGTTTTCCGGAGGAGCCGATAATCACGTCGCAGCGAACACCTGTCTCCTGGCTGAATTCCCTGGATAATTCTTCCATCGGGTACTGTACGTTAGCGGCCGTGGCGATGGTGAGCTGGCGGACAGGGTGGTGGCAGGAAGATAATAACAGCAAAGATGAAAACAGGGTGAATATTTTTTTTCTCATCTTGATATTCAGAAAGTACTTCGCTAACAGAGGATTCTATCAAAATTAATTTTTCTTGTGCAGGTATGCATAAGAACAGTGCGATTTTTAATAAAAAATAACAAATAAAATTTTATCGCGTCGTAAATTTTTGATCATTCAATGTAGGATCCGGAGGTTTTCTACCCCCGATTCTTCTGCCGATGATGACTTTAAAGACCAGACCATCGGTTGCGTCGGTCAGTCCCCAGCCGGTACCGAAATTAAATTCCCAGTTTTTGGATACAAAAAGGTCGAGGGCCGCGTAAAGCGCATGAACCTGTTCCTGAACGGGCAGGGTATGTGAAAAGGTTCCTGTTGTGCCATAATATTCTACGCCCAGGTCCGCTTTTTTATTTACGTGAAAGGCTATTTTCAGATTGGGTTCGAAATCGAAGCCTTCTTTTTCATTTACCCCTTTAAATGATTTCCCAATGGTAGGGTTGAAGGAGATATAAACCCAGCGCGTATCTTTATCGATGATGGGCCGTATTTCCAGGGACCAGGTATCTTCGGAATATTCACGACGTTGATACCCGAATTCAAAGGACAGGCTTAGCCCGACCGGCCAGTTCCAGTAATCGGGAATACTAACCCTGGGCCGGATATGAGTCCCGACAAACTGCCAGCCATATTCCGATTGTATATTCGTAAACAGGTAAAATCCGATTTCAGCCCAGGGGGCCAGGCCATGGGTAATTTCCAGCGTTTCATGAAAGGCGTGATTTGTCGGCCGGATATCGGTGTAAGGCATTCCATGGGCGGTGAAATTGCTGTGGAGTTCGAACATGGTTATCCCCGTTTCCACCGGTGCAGAGGGATAAACCTGTATTTCATAATTGTCCTGACCGAAGGTGCAGAAAACGACCATGAAGGCCAGCGCTCCGGTCAACCCAATTTTAAACATGGCACCTTAATTTAAGTATTCGTATCATCAGGTTTGTTAAATTTATTCGTATCCGTAATTAACAAACATAACCCCTGATTTTTTTTATATGAATTTCCGGATGAGGAGATTTGGAGATTATGGCCGGATTTTTTCTTACGATTGAACTTCTTCCGCCTTGACTTGCTTTTTCCCTATGAAGGAAAATATGATGAGTACTATAATGCCTGTGGTGATATAAAAGTCGGCAAGATTCAGGATTCCGGTCCGCAGGTTACCAATTCCGAAATTCAGAAAGTCGGAGACCCGCATGTGATGAAATACCCTGTCGATGATGTTCCCGATCCCTCCCGCAAATATCAGGATATAACAAAAATAGGTGAGTAAATTCATCTGGTATCTTTTAATAATGATAAACACGGCAAAGGCCAGGAGGAAAATGAACGGAATGATAACGAATAATGTATAACTTAATTTTATGGGAAGCCCGGCTCCAAGGGAAAGAAAGGCTCCTGTATTTTCCGTATAAACCAGGCGAACAGTATCGTGAAAATAGGATATGACACCCTTTCCTTCCAGGTCGTTCCTGGCCATCACTTTGGTTATACGGTCACTTCCGATAAGAAAGGTAACGAGTACTACGAAGAACAATAACCTGAGCCTTGTGCGCATGAAATATTTATTTTTTCAATGATAATTATATTTTAAGATTACAATGAAAGAATTATTGAATTTTTATTAATAAATAAAAATAAACCTTATCGCAACGGCTTCAGGAGAGTAAGGAAATAAATCTATTTGATTTTATAAAGTTCCGGAAAATGAAGTACTGATTTGTTTATCCGGGATTTTCCTGCTTTCCGAAATATGAAAGTCGCTTACATTCCTCAGGATAAAGTTCCCCTGGTCCTTTTCCTTTTTTGCCGTGATCTTATAAAGGTAGATCCCTTTTGCATCCTCTATGACAAAAGGAGGACGGCTGTCCGGGTTCTGGTAAAATAAGGCAATATCATTCATTGTGATATCCGAAGCATGCCGGATATAAAAACCATAAGCGGGAGAGAGGCCGAACATACCCGGTTCCGGGTATTTATTCTCTTCCTCGGGAACATTAAAATTTGTTTCCGGGGCTGACCCGCCTCCTTTATAATAGATATGGATATTATTAAGGTGAAGATCCTCAACATCGTGTCCGGGTAACCCGCTGATCGTGCAGGCATAAGGGGAAGCAGCATTATACACAATAATATTTTTGATCATAACCCGGTGAATGGCCCCGACCGGAATACTGTCAGGTCCACGCATACGGGAGCCCAGCCGGATAAAGATGGGATCATTGACGATATCACGCATGGTTATATTTGAGATCACCACATCTTCAAGCTTTGCCCCGTCAACCGATTCCAGGGCAAGCCCGCGGCAATAAGTAAATACACAATTGGAGATGGTGATATTGATAAACCCGCCATTGGATTCGGTACCGAACTTTATTCTTCCTACCGGTTGACCATTATAGGAAGCATCAAAATGCTTATAGGTTCCGTCGAGGAGCGTGCCTTCGACAAAACCGCTTACCTGGCAATTGGTAATGGTAACATTTTCCGTAGGCCGGGAAAATCCGAGCGCAAACGAACTCTTGAGGCAGATTCCGTCGTCATGAGGGGAATTAACAGTGCAATTGGAAATTCTTACATTTTTACAGCAGTCAACATCGACGCCGTCGCGGTTGGTATCCATTTTTACATCATCGAGGGTAAAATTATCAACGCCGGTGGCAAGAATGGCAAACCAACCGCCCTGTTCAATAGTAATGTCCCTGATGATTACATTCCTGCACCTTACCAGGGCGATAGCCTTATTGGCGGTCTGGTCGCCTTTAACGAAATTATGATAAAGTCCCTTTCCCCAGATTTTTCCTGTCCCGAGAATACTGATATCATGCAGGCTGTCTCCCCAGATCAGGCTGTTGTGCCAGTGACTGTGGCCATAATCCTGGTAAGCGTTGGTGGCCCCCGTTTCGGCCGGGTCATATCCGTTTTCTGCGCTCACGGGAGCGGCGATAATCGTGGCCCCCTGATCGAGGAACAGGGAAATGTTGCTTAACAGGTGAATCGATCCTGACAGATAGTTACCGGGGGCAAAATATACAGTGCCTCCTCCTTTTTCATAGGCATCCCGGATGGCCGCGTTAATGGCTTTTGTATCATTGGTAATTCCGTCCCCTGTCGCACCGTAGGATTTCACCTCATAGAAAGGTGTATCGGTTTTTAAAGGATGGGATTTTGCATTTAAAACCGGAAGCATCCCTGTGATAATTACAAAGGCCAGAAGAATTTTAACGGGTATTTTCATGGAAGTTATTTTACTATTCGGACTCGGTTAATCTTCATTTAAAGTGATTTCATATCTATGACAAAACGGTATTTTACATCGCCTTTCAATAATCTTTCATAAGCTTTGTTAATATATTTCATTTCAATGAGTTCAACATCGGAGACAATATTTTTTTCTGCACAGAAATCAAGCATTGCCTTTGTTTCGGCAATACTTCCGATCGTGGATCCGGCGAGACTTTTTCTGCCGTCGATCAGGTTAAAAATGGAAACTTCCTGTGGACGGGGAGGAAGCCCTACGCAAATATAGGTGCCGTCGGTTTTTACAAGCGGGAGAAATTGATTGAAATCGTGCGATGCGGAAACTGTGTCCAGGAGGTAGTCGAAATGCCCTTTTACATTCTTCAACTGATCTTCCTCGGAGGTAAGTATAAAATTATGGGCCCCCAACTTTGCCGCGTCCTGTTTTTTTGAGGGCGAGGTGCTCAGCACCGTTACT
>CAYNCU010000175.1:0-9188 GCA_964395765.1 uncultured Roseivirgaceae bacterium
ATTTACCCATAATGGCCCTGGAAATGCCGACCTGAAAGTCATTGATAAAACATAGCGGAAGTTGATCAGGAACTTAAATGTTTTTGACTACTACGAGGGAGAAAATATTGATAAGGGCAAGAAAGCTTACGCCTTAAGTTTTATTTTGCAGGATCCTGAAAGTACGCTTACTGATAAAGTGATAGACAAAGCAATGAACCGGTTGATGGAATCCTTTGAAAAGGAATTAGGCGCTAAAATCAGGAAGTAAAGAATGAATAACGAACAGCTCAGCACCAGCTTAGGCGGACTTGAGAGGAAGTTGAAACTGCTTCTCAATGAATATCATGCATTACGTGAAGAAGCCGCGTCTTTACGCGCTGAGAATCAGCAGCTAAAAGATTCGATGAAAACCAAGGAAGATCAAGTTAAGGATTTTCAAAATAAATATAAAATCACTAAAATTGCAGGTAATTTAAAGACAGGAGAATCAGATATTTCTGATATCAGAAACCTGTTGAATGAATATATTGGAGAGATTGACAAATGCATAATGCATTTAAGTCAGGGCTAGATTTTAAACTCGGATGAAGGAATTGTCAATAAAAATAAAAATAGCCGACAGGGAATACCCTATGCGTGTGGTCCCGGAAGATGAAGAACGGATCCGTACAGCAGGAAGGGTGATCAATGAAAAAATCAAATCCTATGCCCAACAATTTGGCATTGACGATAAACAAGACCTGTTAGCTATGGTTGCCTTCGATATTCTTGTTGATAAAAGTCAACGGGAAGAAATTGATGTAAACCATGATGAATCAGTTACCGAACGAATATCAGGTTTAAGTAATTTGGTTTCCAAAGCACTGGAATCCTGATCCTATCCCACCCCTCTCCTTCACAGGTTTCTGCGGACCTGTCCGCACAATAAATATATACATACAATTATGGACTCAACGGTTATTTTAGGAATTGCGATTATCCTGGGACTGCTTATTGGCGGGTTAACAGGGTATTTGATCTTTCGGGGCGCCCTGAAAAGGACTCAGGCTGAAGCGAAGGAAAAGGCTGCTTTAATCATGAAAGAAGCAGAAATTAATGCCGAAAACATTAAAAAGGACAAATTGCTGGAGGCGAAGGAGAAATTTTTAAAACTCAAGACAGAATTTGAAGACGAGGCAAACAAGAAAAAGAACCTGATCATTGCCAACGAATCAAAGCTCAAACAGAGGGAAGTGAATCTTTCAAAACAAATGGAATTGGTAAAAAGAAAAGAGGAAGAAATAGAATCCATGAAAGAAAACCTTACCGCCCAGCTTGAAATCGTTAAAAAAAGGAAGAATGATCTGGAAAAGGTAAGGGCTGAAGAAATAAACGCCCTTGAAAAAATCGCCAACCTGACTCGGGAAGAAGCGCTGGACAAACTCGTCAACACCTTGCGGGACGAAGCCCAGACCAAAGCTTCATCCTATATCAAAACCATTATGGAAGAAGCCAAGCTTACGGCCAGTAAGGAAGCTAAGAATATAATCATTAAAACCCTTCAGCGCACTGCCACGGAACACACCATTGAAAATACAGTATCTGTTTTCAATATTGAAAGTGATGATATAAAAGGAAAGATCATCGGGCGCGAAGGCAGAAATATCAGGGCGTTGGAAGCAGCCACCGGTGTTGAAATCATCGTCGATGATACCCCGGAAGCCATCATTATCTCGGGATTTGACCCGGTAAGACGTGAAATTGCTCGTCTATCACTGCATCGTCTGGTGGCCGACGGAAGAATACATCCGGCAAGAATTGAAGAAGTGGTGTCTAAGACCAGCAAAAATATTGACGAGGAGATTATCGAGATCGGTGAAAGAACCGCTATCGACCTGGGCATCCATGGTCTTAATCCTGAACTGATCAAGCTGGTTGGCCGGATGCGATTCCGCTCCTCCTACGGGCAAAACCTGCTTCAACATTCCAGGGAAGTCGCTAAAATCAGTGCGACGTTAGCCTCAGAATTAGGCTTAAACGCAAAAACGGCGAAAAGAGCCGGGCTTCTCCATGACATCGGGAAAGTCTATCCCGAAGAATCGGAATTACCCCATGCCATCCTGGGTATGGAACTGGCAAAAAAATTCAAGGAAAACCCGGACGTTTGCAATGCGATAGGAGCACACCATGATGAAATAGAAATGTCGAACATGATCTCCCCTATCATTCAGATCGCCGATGCAATTTCCGGGGCACGTCCGGGAGCACGAAGGGAAGTTATGGAATCCTATTTGAAAAGACTGCACGAACTGGAAGACCTGGCTTTGAATTTCGAAGGCGTGGAAAAATGCTATGCCATCCAGGCCGGCCGTGAACTGCGAGTACTGGTTGATGCAGAAAATATTTCCGATCAGCAAGCCAGCAAATTGTCATTTGATATTTCGCAAAAAATTGAAAAGGATATGCAATACCCCGGTCAAATAAAGGTTACTGTGATCAGGGAAACCCGGGCGATATCATTTGCCAAGTAAAAAAATCAAACGCCCGGTCTATAAAGGCCGGGCATTTGATTTTTCAACCCAGGGCTTTCCGCATGGTAGCCCCTATATTCGCCGGTGAATCCACCACGTGAATTCCGCATTCTTCCATGATCTTCATTTTAGCAACGGCCGTATCTTCGGCTCCGCCGATAATAGCGCCGGCGTGACCCATCCTGCGTCCGGGAGGTGCTGTTCTGCCGGCAATGAATCCTACCACCGGCTTATTCCCGAATTCCTTAATCCAGCGAGCGGCATCCGCTTCCATGCTGCCGCCGATTTCACCGATCATTACGATACCTTCTGTATCCGGGTCTGCCATTAATAATTCAATCGCTTCCTTTGTGGTGGTACCTATGATCGGATCTCCTCCTATTCCAATACAGGTGGATTGTCCCAATCCGGCCTTGGTAACCTGGTCCACAGCTTCATAGGTAAGTGTCCCGGAACGGGAAACGATCCCGATATGGCCCTTTTTATGTATAAAACCGGGCATTATACCCACCTTCGCTTCTCCTGGTGTAATCACGCCGGGGCAATTCGGGCCGATCATGCGGCATTTCTTCCCCTCAAGATACTGTTTCACACGCACCATGTCACGGGTTGGGATTCCTTCGGTGATGGTCACGATCACTTCAATTCCTGCATCGGCAGCCTCCATGATCGCATCCGCGGCAAAAGCCGGTGGAACAAATATCACGGAAACATTGGCATCCGTGGCTTCCACCGCTTCTTTAACCGTATTGAAGACCGGGCGATCCAGGTGTTGCTGCCCCCCTTTTCCCGGCGTCATTCCGCCGACAACATTGGTACCGTATTCTATCATCTGACCGGCATGAAAAGTTCCTTCCGATCCGGTGAATCCCTGAACAATAACTTTTGAATATTTATTGACTAATACACTCATGAATACTGACTTTCGACAAAAATAGGATTTTACGTGTCTTTGGCAAAAAAGAAGAAGTAAAAGTCATTGAGTACTAATTATTCATACCGAAGGGAATTGACAGGATTCCTGAAGGCGGCCCGCATCGAATGGTAACCCATTGTTAGAAATGTAACCAATCCGATTAACAGCCCGGTCATAATAAATATTACCGGGCCCATTTTTACATGATAGGCAAAACCTTCAAGCCAGTTATTCATTATATAAAATGAAATCGGGATTGCGATAATAAAAGATAAGATGACCTGCATACCGAACTTTCTGACAAGCAAATTCAGTATCTGAAATTCCGTCGATCCCATGGCCTTCCGGATGCCTATTTCTTTCTGCCTCATGAGGGTTTCATAAGTCGACAGGGCGAATAGTCCCAGGCAGGCAATGATCAGAGCGATAACCGTAAAAACCATAAAAAACCGGCCGGTATTGACTTCATTTTTATACAGTGCATTATATTGTTCATCGAGAAAATGATATTCAAAAGGCATTGAGGATACCATTGCTTTCCACTGACCGGAAATATAGGCAAGCGTACCCTTTATATCGTTACCTTTTACCCTTACCAGGAGATGATTACGCAGGTTATGGCCCCTAAAAAGATAAAGGGGTTCGACTTTCATCTTCAGGGATGAAAAATTAAAATCACGGACTACCCCTATGCACTGGCCATGTTGAAAACCGTTCCTGATAATTTTCTTCCCGATGCAATTGTCGATATTCCAGCCGAAGCTTTTCACAGCCGATTCGTTTAAAATAAATTCGGATTGGGTAGAATCATTATTTTGGGGATTAAAATTTTTCCCGGCCATAAGCGACAGTCCGAGCGTTTTAATGAAGTCCTCATCTACCTCCCATCCCCAGATTATGAGGGTTTCTTTTTCACCCATTCCTTCCCCCCAGCCGATGTCTCCTCCAAGATTATGGGTTGGATAAGCCGATACAACGGAAGCATCTTCGACATTATTATTCATTAAAAGCTGTTTTTTAAATCCATCGATATCGGTTTTTCCTGTTGGGTCCGGAACAATATTGATAGCCATAACCTTTTCCTTGTCGAATCCAAGTTTCTTGTTTTGCATAAAATTCAACTGGCGGTATACGGTTATGGTGCCGGCAATAATCGATATGGAAATAATAAATTGGAAAATGACCAGGACTTTACGTAACAAAGAGCCGTGTGAAGACCTTTTAAAAGACCCTCTCATCACATATATGGGTTGAAATGAGGAAAGCACGAAAGCAGGATAAACTCCTGATATGACACTCAGGGTTATCCATAGCAATACGATGGCACCTATATTAATCGGTTGGAGAAGAAATGAAAAACTGATCGGCCTTTGAAAAATTTCAGCAATGAATGGGGTGCCCGTCCAGGCAATCATCAGGGCAATGGCCATAGCAAGAAGAGTAATCATGGAAGATTCGCCAAGAAATTGAATTATTAACTGTGATTTCACAGACCCCATGATTTTTCTCAGGCCAACTTCTTTAGCCCTTTCAATGGATTTTGCAGTAGAGAGATTTACAAAGTTCACGATGGCCAGCAATAAAATAAAAATTCCTATGGCAATGAAAATCATAACTTGTTTGATATCGCCTACGGGTTCAGGTTCAAAATCGGCAAGTGAGTGAAGGTGGATATCGAGGAGGGGAATAAGGTTGAATTGCATTTTAAGCGATTTCTGGTATGGGGCCATGCCTGTATCGGCTATCTCCTTCATTTTCCTTTCTACTTTCTCCCGGGAAGAAGCTTTATCAAGCAGCAGGTACGTATAATAATTAATCTGGTCCCAAGTCAGTTCCCCATTGATATAGCTGTTTAAAGACGGCGCAATAAATTCAGGGTGAATATGGGAAGTAGATGGAAAATCCTGAAAGATCCCTGTAATCAGGTAATTGTCCTTTCCATCAACTTTTATATATTTCCCTTCAGCCTCTGTTGTACCGATATATTTTTTCGCCGCTGATTCGGAAATAATTAGCTCATTTTTTTTGGTCAATAATCTTTTGGATGATCCCCGAAGCATAGGTATGGTAAAAACATCAAAGAGGGTTGAATCGGCATAAAAAAACTTCGTGGTCATAAAGCTGTTTTCCTGGTACGATACCTGGGTGGCGGATATAAAACCCGGGGCAAAGATCCGGGTATAGCTTACCAGTTCCGGAATCTGATCCTTCATTTTTGGCCCCAGGATATTCGGAGTAACGGTGGCAATCTTTAATTTATCGCCGAACATCATCTGTACATCAATTCTGAAGATGCGGTCGGCATTAACATTATATTTTTCGTAGCTTGTTTCATGCCTGACAAATGCAAGGATTACCATAAAAGCGGCCAATCCGGTTGAAAAACCAAGTATGTTTATAAATGTCCCTAATTTTTCTTTCCACAGATTTCTCAGGGTGATCAATAAAAAATTTTTTAACATATTTTTAAATTAATTATTCGATTAAAAAACCCGGTGATTGTAAACAGGCATAGGCCAGTAAAAAATTATGTCTGTTCATTGGAAAGCTTTCCTTTCGCTTAAAAAATCAGTTGTCGGCACGCAACTGCGTCCCAATATAATGCCAAAGATAACCTCTTGATTTTATGGAGCTTAACTTGAATTTTATTTTTGAATTTGTTCAGTTCCGGCCAAATCATGTCCAGTTACGAACATTGTTATACATTTGCAAAAAAAGTTAATTCGAATTGTGACTTTCCTTTATCCCGGATTTTTGTTTGCCCTCGGATTGCTGGCCATACCGGTCATTATCCATCTGTTTAATTTCAGGAGAGCCAGGAAAGTTTATTTTTCAAGTACACGATTTTTAAGAACGGTTTCCCAATCCACAAGCTCAAAGCTGAAATTAAAACACCTGCTGGTACTGTTAAGCCGGCTTTTATTTCTTTTTTTCCTGGTGGTCACCTTTGCCCAGCCCATGATCCCAGGGAAAGAGGAAATGGGACAACATGACCAGGTTTACATTTATCTCGACAATTCCATGAGCATGTCGAACCTGGTGGATAACAATGTCAGCGGCCTGGAAGCGGGCATATTTCACGTCAGGGATATTTTAAAGACCTTTCCCAGGAATACAAAATATATTCTTCTTACGAATAATTTTGCACCCTTTTCAAATAACCCGAAAAGCAGTGATGACCTGGATAAAAACCTCTCCCAGATTGGATTTTCAGGGCAGTCCCGTACTTTCAGCGAAGTTTATAACCGGTTAAAGTCCAATGTTCCGCGGGGCACTTCGGCCAACATTTACTGGATTTCCGATTTTCAGACTTCAACCCTGGGTCAGCAGGGAGATATTAAAATGGATTCCGCGGATCACCTTTACCTGGTACCCATTAATTTTCCGGATTTACATAATCTATATGTCGATTCGGTCTTTCTTGATAACCCGTTCCTTATCGAAGGAGAAAAAAATAATTTAAATATCCTATTAAGAAACGAAGGGGAAAAGGACGCGAATGAGGTTTTGTTAAAATTATACGTTAATAACCTGCAGGTTGCCAATACCTCCGTAAACATAAAAGCCGGGACATCCTCCAAGATCTCTCTTGATATAAATTTTCCTTTGCAGCAAATCAATAAATGCAGGATCAGTTTTAACGATTCGCCGGTATCTTTTGATAATGACTTCTATTTTATTCTTGCGTTATCCAACCATATTGATGTAGTTGAAATAAAATCAGTGAATAAACCGACGGTAATTGAGAAAGTTTTCGGGAACCACCAGTTATTTGATTTCAGAAGTTTCATGACCGGAAATGTGGATTATAATCTTGCGCGATCCTCAGATCTGCTGGTGCTAAATGAACCTGGACCCATTGACAATTCCCTCATGACTTTGCTGAAGGACTATACGAACCAGGACGGCACGATATTGTTAATTCCCGGACTTCTTCCCGGAAAGAGTGATGTGGTAATGCCCGGGCTTATCCTTCCTGCCACACGCGACTCCGTCAGCGTGAAAAAACCACTTGCCAATCCGGACCTGTCCAACCCGTTTTTCAGGGAGATTTTCGAAAGCACTGCTGAAAAATTCACTATGCCGGAAGCCAAGGCCTCGTATATTCTTCCCAATGCCGATAACATATTGAAATTCCGGGACGGACAGGTATTTCTGACTAAATCCGGAAATTTTTATATTTTATCCTGTCCCCTGGATACCGGTTTTACCGACTTTCAGAACAATGCATTATTCGTTCCGGTTATGTACCGAATCGCCATGTCAGGTAAGAAGACCTTCAACAGCTTGTATAAAACCATGGATAATACGGTTCTAAATTACCATGTGGATTCGATTGATGCGACCACCCTGGTTAAACTGGTAAATGATAAAAAGGAAATTATCCCCAGGCAAAGAATCAACGGAAATGAAATGATCCTTGACATCCCCAGGTCTGAGCTGGATGCGGGATTTTATGATATCCTCGGGAAAGGACTTCCTCCCGGCGCCGTCGCTTTCAATTACGAAAGGGCCGAATCCCAGCTGGCCCAGGTGCCTCCCGGTAATTTAACGTCTTATTTTGGAGAAAATTCAAATGTCAAAGTTTTTAATATAAAAGATATTAATAAATTTGGTGAGGTATTAAAGGAGAATTTTCTCGGCAGGACATTTTGGAAATATACTTTGATCATGGCATTGTTTTTTTTGTTGGCGGAAATTCTTCTCATAAGATTTTTATAATATGAAGGTATTCCTAAAATCCGCACTGATCGTTGATAAAAATTCCGGCTATCATTTAAAAAAACGTGATCTCCTCATCAAGGATGGCGTTATTGTTTCTATCGGGACCGGGCTAAAGGAGGAAGGACATATCGTTGAAAGCAAATCGCTGAGAGTATCCCCGGGCTGGTTTGACATGCGGGCGAATTTCTGCGATCCCGGCTATGAGTATAAAGAAGATATTATCAGCGGATGTCAGGCGGCGGCAGCGGGTGGATTCACCGGGGTTGCCGTTCTTCCGAATACCAAACCGGCAATCCAGTCCAAAAATGAAATAAGTTATATTTTCAATAAGGCGAAAGACTGCCTCACCGATGTGTATCCTTACGGGGCGGTTACCCATGACTGCCAGGGGGAAGAGCTGACGGAGATCCTTGACCAGTTCAATGCGGGAATTGTAGCGCTGACCGATGGGGAAAAATCGTTATGGAATACGGATATTTTATATAAAACCCTTCAGTACCTGAGGAAAATTGACGGCCTGGTGATCAATAAACCGGAAGATAAATGGCTGAATATGCTGGGGCTGATGCATGAAGGAAAGGTAAATGCGTCTCTGGGGCTGAAAGGCATGCCGAGAATAGCTGAAGAGGTGATGATAGAACGTGATATCCGGATTCTCGATTATGCCGGAGGGAAATTGCATATCTCTGCCATTTCAACCGCCGACGCGGTAAAACTCATTCGTCAGGCAAAAAAATCAGGACTCAGTCTTACCTGCGATATAGCCGCCCATCAACTTGCATTCCATGATACCGACCTTGTGAATTTCGATACGAACCTTAAAGTAAATCCACCTTTACGGGAAAAAAGCGATACCAACGCATTGATTAACGGTATTGAAAACGGGGTTATTGATGCCGTAGTTTCAGGCCATTCGCCCCAGGACGTGGAAAGTAAAAGACTGGAATATGATCTTGCTGAATACGGAATGACCGGATTACAGACCGTTTACCCGATTCTGAACGGGATTTTGAAAGAAAAGAATGACGAATTGATCGTTGACCTTATATCCGCCA
>CAYNCU010000176.1:0-9177 GCA_964395765.1 uncultured Roseivirgaceae bacterium
TAAACCAATGGCCCGGCGCAGGAGAATAACGAAGCTTCCAGTCGGTTCTCAGAGGCGAGATTCCCAGGGCAGGTTCGTCCAGCAATATATTATAACCCTGGAGATAGGTAAATCCTGCACTTAACTGTAAAGAAGGTAAAAATTGATACAGGGCTGTTAACTCCCCGCCCAGGAAATTAGCGGTACCGTTCACATATTGATATACAGTGTCAGGGCTTAACGGAAGCCTTTTGGGAAAGTCAGTGGTACGGATGGTAATATAGTGAATCATATGCCGGGTAAAGGCATCTATTTCCAGCGAAAATTTTTGATAATTCCCTTTCGCCCAAAGGTCGGCCTGTAAACTCGTCTCGGGGAGTAATTCCGGGTTTCCGACAAATTCGGCGCTCATCTGGGCCCTCGACGACGGGAAGCGATCTGAATAAAGTTCGCTGGCATCAGGGGAACGCGTGGCACTTCCCAGTCCAAGGGAATACGACCAGTGCGGAGAAGGGTTATAGGTGAAGCTTAAGGCTCCGCTGGTCACCTCACGCTGATGATACAGGTTGGCGGAAACATTATTGCTGAAAAAATCACTTACCGAATCCGCATTTTCAACGATTATATCTTCTCGTGCCAAAGCCGACAGGAACCAGCTATTCCCCAGGTTTCTTTGAGCCTTGATAAAGATACCTCCCATGGTGACCGTAGCGTCGGGCCATGCTAAATCCGCGAACAGGGGCTTTCCCGTATCCCGTCGGGACACATCACGTTCTGCCCTCCGGTAATTGCTAAAAAAATTTCCTCCCAGGTCGAACTGCCAGGGTAATTCCGGTCTGAATGACAAGATCCCGCTGGCCCCGAAAGTACGGCTCTGGCAGTTCACCACAACATTCAAAGGGAAAGGGGGCATCCTGGTCGAATCAGGCAGACTAGTGGGCTTTTTGTCATTATTCATACGGTGAACAATCCGGTTTCCATAAGCATTTACCGATATATTCCTTAAAATTTTTCCGGGTCGCGCCCACTCGTAATCAAGCGCC
Source organism: uncultured Roseivirgaceae bacterium (assembly GCA_964395765.1). GTDB lineage: Bacteria > Bacteroidota > Bacteroidia > Cytophagales > Cyclobacteriaceae > DATDPY01. Next base: position 1,023 of record CAYNCU010000176.1, read on the forward strand.
ATATCATAGGTATGGAAAAATCTCGCATTCAGCAATCGGCCGGGATAATCTATATTGTTCTGTGATTGCATGCCTTCCGATAATATCAGGGTTTGATTCGGTTGTATGCGGAATCGCTCTTTCCCGCGTAAACCTTCTGATAAGTAACCGGCGGGTATTACCGTGCCATCCCCGGAAGTATAATTCTGGCCCTTTTGCCAGCTCCCTTCCAGCCGGTATCCGAACGCCTTGCCGTTTCCGAAAAGAGAGGCATTCGTACTCACATTTCTAATATTGGTGTTATAGCCGGCGGAGAGGTCACCGTGCACCCATCCCAGATCGGGGTTATCCGGAATGCCCAAGGTTTGCACCCTTACAGCGCTGAGATTTCCGGGTCCCCACATCAGCGCATAAGGTCCCTTGACAACCCTGACGGATTGTATATCATTTGGGTTATAATGGCTTAACTGGGAATCCATACCGGCGGGTCCGGCCGGGAACATTCTTGTCCCATTTACATACACGCCGATTTCCGATTCCCGCATTCCGCGAATGGAGGGGTTAAGCCCAATAGGCCCCCTTCTTACGGCGTCCACTCCCTGAAGGTCACGCATCAGCTCTCCTTCATCCCGGGCATTGGATTCCCGAAGGCTGCCCGATTGTATTCCGGTTTCGGGAAGTGAATTTGACAACTGGCCCTTTATGAAAATTCCCGGCAATTGCAGGGTAGAACTTGATAATAAAACAGTAACCTGCGGCTGGCTGCCTTCATTTACATTGGCACGGAGATGAACTGTATTGTATCCCACGAAGCTTACAACCAGCGTATAATTTCCAAAGGGGATATTTTTTAATTCGAAATGACCATCCGCGTCCGATACCGTAATAAAGGAGGTTCCTTTAAGCAGAATGTTGGCGCCCGGTAAGACGCTTTTGTCCTTCGAATCGATTACCTGACCTTTAATATCACCGGTTTTCGATTGGGCTTTAGCGGCTATGGGTATAACCATTAAATTCACTACGGTAATAAGGAGGATGAAAAGTAAATATTTTTTACTGTTCATTGATTTTGATTTTATGACAGATTCAGGTTATAAATAAATTATCATTTTTTTATGCCCGTTTTATGAATGCATTCCGGTTAATGAAAGCATGGTTTCCATGGGTGGCATTGATTGATGATTTCCAACAGGGCATAACTTTTTTTATTAATCTCACACCCCTTTTTCCTCGAACTTCTGCACCGCCGGCTCTCCAAGTTGTTCGGCTGTGATCTCTTCAAGCTGCCTTTTGCGGGTTTCAACACCGAAGAAATAGATGGCAAATGTCGCCATGATAAGGGGAACAGCGCCCATTAGTGCCGTAGCAGCAATGGAGGGCGGAGCAATGGCCGCCACTACCATAGCAATGATGAGAACACCACCGAATTTTGTGGCTCCTGCCACCAGTCCGCTACCACGGGAACGGATCCGGGTGGGGTAGATCTCTGCAGCATAAGCAGAAAGAATGGAAATTACCGAACTGATCCCCCAGATGGGAACGATCAGCAGGACATAAAGCAGGGCATGATGATGGACGATATCATTTCCCGTAAACAGGAATCCCAGCATGGATGCCGAAGTAAGTATGGTCAGCAGGATGATCGTTTTTTTACTGCTCCAGAAACCGTACATCCAGGCAATCAGGAAATTTAAAGGAAATCCTATGAGTGCGGCATTTCGCAACAATTCATACGAACCGGCTTCGGTGAATCCCAGGTGCTGAAGGTTGGAAGGGATCCACAGCTCGAAACCGAATTCCACGAACCCACCGCCAAGGGCAAGGATGGCAAGAGTGGCTGTTAGCCCCAGAAAAGGACCCCGGAACAATTGAATGAACTGGTCCCTGATCCTTGATTCAACCAGGTTCGGCAGGATCTTTTCCCTGATGGCAACCGCGCCGAATCTTTTCATCACAGCCTGGGCCTCCCTGATCCTGTTGTTATTCAGCAGGTACCTTGGGGATTCGGGAATCCACCGGTTCAGCAGGATAAGCATAAATCCAGTTGGGAAACCGATCAGCCACAGGATCCGCCACGTATAGTGAGGGACCAGCCACGAAGCCAGGGCGCTCGTTATTATATAGGCACCGGCGATATCTCCGCCGATAAGGACCATGAGCCAGCCCCTGTGCCGTGCTGGAATACTTTCGGCCATCAGGGTGAACATGATCGGCAGCATTCCGCCAACCCCCCAGCCCATCACCAGGCACATCAGGCAGTTCATCCAGAATGCAGGCATGGAACCGCAGGCGCTGGTAGCGATGAAGGTAATCCCTGCCATGAGTATGGAGGACCTACGCCCGATTTTATCGCCCAGCCACCCCCAAAGAAAGGAGCCGATTACCGTACCCGTAATCCCTGAAAGCGGTAATAAGGCAACCGGAATGGCCGCATGCGGATTTACCGGCGATTTGAGGCCATATTCCCGTGCCATGCCGGGCACGACGAAGGACAGGATCGTCGGCTTCATCACATCCAGCGTGATGGCGATGGCCATAACAAGCAGCAACCCGATATGGGTCCAGTTGATTGGCGCATCATCCAGCGCGCGGACCTTAAGATTTTCATTTCCATCTTCCTTAAGAGCGGAAGGAGGGATAAGACTATATAAGGTAATAATAAGACCTGACGTTACCAGCAGAATCCCGAAATCCATCATCCTGCTCATGTGCATGCCCACCAGCCTGTAACCGACATCACTTGCATTGATGTACATAGGAAGTTGTAAGCCAACCCCGACTGAAACGGATAGAAAGCCTACCCAGAAAGCTCCTTTGCTTCTGAATGTAATTTTACTTTTCATATCTTACTGTTTAAATATTTAATTTTTCTATTTTACTCATGAAATGCGGAATATTTTAACCTGAAGTTTACCCATAACCTGCAACATCACGAAAAACCCTTTTTAATCAGAGATTGGCAAATTGTCACGCTGCCGGATTTATATTCAGGAAATCCCATCATACCTCGCATATAGGTTATTGTGGTCTGAAAATATAATAAAAGGTTATCCTTGCGACCATATCATAATCATTTCCGGTATTGTCCGCTGTCGTGCTCTGAAAGGAATCGAACCAGATATTCGGTTCAACATGGAAACTTTTTACGGGCATCCAGTCTATACCGGCCGTAATAAAATTCTCTTTATAATTCACCGGGTTGCTGGAATAAATAATATTCGGATCAAACCTTGTATCAGGATTGAAATTGTCATACCGGGCAAAATAATTTAGTTTGCCGGGCAGGATCATCCCATGTACAAAAAAGGAAATGCCGACGGGTGTAAAACTTACTTCCGTCGGGTTCAAAGGATCCGTGACATTCTGGGCGGCTTTTTTTCGTGTGACTTTTATGAATTCACCTCCTGCAGTGAATGTTTTTCCTGTGAAGGCCGCCGTGCCTTTGATCACGGACATGTTTTTCCCTCCTCCCGCCGATTCTTTAGTACCGGTAATATCCAGGTAGATTTTCTTATTCAGCAATCTGGCATAAAATTCATAATAAAATTTTTTGTATTTATTGTTCTCCGGTTTTGCGGAAGTGCCGTTGGCCAGCATGAAATTATACCCGAAATTCTGGCCGTTGTCCAGTCTGCCATGCCAGGCAATTCCAAGGTCGGTTCCACCTCCGAAACTCCGCATATCGACAATCGTTCTCTCAACTGAACGGTAGCCCCAGACTGATTCGGAATTCCCGACAAACAACGGAGTGGTGGATTGGCCGACTATAAGGTCATTATTGGGGATAATGTTTTTCCATTGGATATTGGCCGCCTTGATATAAAAGGTTCTTTCGCCTATAGCATCCGCATTGTCGTTTTCGTTGGAGAGTAACAGGTGGGCGGAAAATTTTTCACTGATCCGGTAATCATACCCCAGGTAGATCCGGCGGAAAGTAAAGGCATTGAAATTTTTTGGAAGGTCGGAGAATTGAACATTGCCCCGGTTCAGGGAATCGGCATGAATTTTATAAAAGTAATCGCCGAATACATAACCCCATAATTTCCCTGAAGGCTTGAAATTGTCAGGGGCCGGATTCCCGGGACCGGAACTTTGCTGACCCCGGACCTTTACCGCAAGGGTTGCAATGAAAAGAACCATTAAGTAATATCCGGTCGATTTTCCCGGAGATCCAGGATATATGAACATTATTTTCTTTGGTACAAATCGCTTCATGATATTTTGTTTTTAAAGCAACGGTTAAAACAATCAGACAAATAATTAAGAATCACGAATTTGTATTTCATTAAAATCTACACTCGATTCCATGAAATAGAACAAGATTTAAAATAACAGACACATTTAAGATTATCCCGTCTGATTTTCAAATTAACAACAGCAGGCAAACTATTGCCTGAAAGGATCGGCCAGCACTTAAAACGGTCCGGGATGGTTACGACTGATGCCTGTTTTTAAAATCAGGACACCAGCTAAGGATGTCTGTTAAATGAAAAAATATTCTTTAGGAGGAGGTTCGGCGGCTTCAATATAATTATAAAGGATAGGCGTGAAATAACCGGTGTGATATTTATTTATACGTTGGTCCGGTACATTTAATAAAGGAGATTCAAAACGGGGCAGATAATTCTTTACAAAGGAAACTCTCTGTCTTGCTGAATTATTGCCCGGAAGAGATTTTTGAGTGAATGAATCCGACCATTCATTGAACATTTTAATAATTCCGTCCTTCCTTTTATCCCTGGCGTACGTAATAATAAGTGTGTCCCGCTGATAGGTGTATTTCAGAATACGGTATGCATCCGTCCCGATCGTTAATCCATAATTGATTAAATCTTTCTGTTCAGGCTGATACGCAAACGTTATAGGAATTACCTTTTGGAAAATGCGATCCTTCTGAAAATCATTGTGAAGGATTTTAGCTTCCCAATCCTGCTCCAACCGAACGTTTAATGACCGGTAAATTACGTAGTAACCCAGGTGATACAGGGCAAATACCAAAAGCAGCAATATGGCTGAAAATAATCTCAGATTAATTTAATTTAATTCGAATATTAAATATAAAATACAAGTATTGCAAAGGTGAAGCATATTTATTGGAATAATCCGTGCATTATTTTCGGCATTAGCATTCCTTTACCTGAAGGTTTTTATACCCGGAAATGGATTGCAACCCGTTATTTATATCCCGGGATGATCTGGCTTTATAAAAATGGCAAAATAGAATGTTCTTTAAATGCGGCGGTAGGCTCAACCTGAAATGGCAGGGCGAGCGGGTAAAGAAATTTTCAATTAAAGTTCAACAGGTTGGAAGACGAAAGTCAAGAATGCTGAATAACCCTCAGAATCTTGGTGAGTTAAAAATTCAGTCTTTAAACCGGCTTGAAAAATTATCCGGAAAGTTAAAAGATCATTACAGCATCCGGATAAATGCCCAATGGAGAATCATTTTCAGGTGGAAAAATAACAATGCCTGCAAGGTTGAAATTACTGATTATAATTAATCGATATGGGAAAGTTACGCAATGTACATCCTGGAGAAGTTTTATTGGAGGTATTATTGATTCGGGTGAATATCTCCGCCTACAGGTTTTCAAAAGATATTGAAATTCCACAAACAAGAATATCCCCAATTATTATGGGCAAAAGAAGGACCACAGCCGATAAGCCCTCCGGCTTTCCTCCTACTTCGATAACTCGGCGAAATTCTGGCTGGGTTTGCAGGATGATTATGATATTGAGGAGGAGAAAAAAGAAAATAATGCTTTGTTCAATAATATAATGAGGGAGACTGTAAAATGAACAAAGAATCCATTAAGATGAAATAAGGATTAAATTTCCCTTAATCGCTTGCGCTGGAATTTTCTACGCTTACTGAAAGATTTCAAGGAATTGTAATATTGTTTTGGCCTAGGTTAACTGAAATATTTTTTAACAATATCATCCATTATTTTATGGGTCAGTGGTTTTGTTATGAATTCAGAAATAAATTTCCATGTTTTTGACCTTTCCGCATCATCAGGATTATCTGAAGTTGTTAACATAATAACTATTACGTAGCCATGTAATTTCTTATTTAGTCGGTTGTATTTTTCAAGAAACTCCCAGCCATTCATGCCTGGCATGTTAATATCCAAAAAAATCAGGTCAGGTTTCAAATGTGAAGTATTTTTCTTTGATTTCAAATATTCTAACCCGTCCGATCCTGTATTCTTCGAAATAACAATAGTTTCCCGGTTGTTTTTTTTTATCTCTCTTTCATGAAAGAAATTATCATCATAGTTGTCATCAATCAGCATTACGCATTTTAATTTTTTATTCATGCTATTAAATTGGGAATGGTGAAATAAAATGTACTTCCTCGTCCGACTTTTGATTTGACACGAATTTCTCCCATATGCAACTGTATTATTTTTTTACAATTAGCAAGTCCTATTCCATATCCTTCATACTCTTTTTCGTCGGTATATAACCGTTGAAAAATATTAAAAATTCTTTCAAAATAGCAAGAATCGATTCCTATTCCGTTATCTTGCACTGAGAATTCCCATTTTTCTTTTATTTTCTTTGAGGAAATTTGAACCTTAGGTTGTGTACCCTTTTTCTGGAATTTAATGGCATTAATTATAAGATTTTGAAACACCTGACGGATGCCAGATTCATATAGATTCAGCTTAGGCATCCCGGTCACTTCAATAACAGCTTTTGAAGTTTTAATTAAGGTTTCAAGATCTGCAATTACATCTTCAATCAATTTATTACAATCAACATACGTGAGTTTAATATTTTTGCCTAATCGGGAAAAGTCTAAAAGTGATTTAATCAGTATGCTCATCCTATCAGTAGCATTATTTACTGCACGAAGATATTTTCGGGCATTGTCATCTAAATGCTCTAAATAATCCTCCTCAAAGACCTGCATATAATTAGATACTGTGCGAAGTGGTTCTCGAAGGTCATGTGAAGCAATATATGAAAATTGTTCAAGTTCTTTGTTTGCGATGAGTAACTCTGCTGCCCGTTTTTCTTTCTCCTTATTTTGGTAGGCAAGTTCCTTGTTCGCAACGACCAATTCTTTTGCCCGTTTTTCTTTCTCCTTATTTTGGTAGGCAAGCTCCTTGTTAGCAACTACTAATTCTTTTGCCCGTTTTTCCTTCTCCTTATTTTGGTAGCCAAGTTCTTTGTTTGCAATTATTAACTCCGCTGCCCGTTTTTCTTTCTCCTTATTTTGAAAAGCAAGTTCTTGGTTTGCAATGACTAACGCTTTTGCCCGCTTTTCTTTCTCCTTATTCTGATAGGCAAGCTCTTTGTTTGCAATTATTAACTCCGCTGCCCGCTTTTCTTTCTCCTTATTCTGGTAGGCAAGTTCTTTGTTTGCAATTATTAACTCCGCTGCCCGCTTTTCACTCCGAATATTCTTTTTCTCAAGTGATCTGTTTAATTTTATTATCTCATCCTCAACCAATTTGCGACCTGTGATATCATGGACAACGGATGAAAATCCTTTCAGGATGTTCAAATCATCATAAATGGGTGAGATAATGGTAGAGACATCCAACAGGTTACCATTTTTTTTTATTCGAACCGTTTCAAAATGTACTGATGATACCCCCCTCTTAATTTGAGATATGAATTCCGAAAGTTCATATGCACGATCCTGCGGGATCAATACCGAAATTGATTTCCCAATGATTTCCTTAGCAGAATAACCAAATAATTGTTCGGCACCTGAATTCCAATTAGTAATTATGCCATCCAGGGATTTCCCGATTATAGCATCCGCGGAGGAGTCAACAATTGCTGATAATCTGCCTCGAATCTCATCCTGTTTTTTATGATAAGTTTGAGATCCCTTGGTTCCCGCTGGAATATTTTTTTCATGCTTTAACATGGTTGAATATCATAATGCATGATTTTTTTACATTGTTAATTTAATTCAGACCGATTCCAATAGTTTCATTAACTGAATGAGAACATTATATCCATATTTTTTATTTTGTAACTGAAAAGGAGAAATACTATTTCCTGAGTAGAGGCGGTAATTGATAATGAGAATCTGTAAGCAAATACTGAACTGGTAAAATGATTTAAATAATAATTATTGGTCAGAACCAGGAAATTAACTTAATCAATATTTACAAATTACCACTATATAATGGGAATAACTATAATAAGCAGG
>CAYNCU010000177.1:0-9155 GCA_964395765.1 uncultured Roseivirgaceae bacterium
CTGCATGAGGCCGGGGCAGGTTTGATAGGCAACTACGAGCATTGCAGTTTCCGAACTGCCGGAACAGGATCATTTAAGCCTAATGAAAAAGCAACGCCATACATCGGGCAGGCAGGTAAACTGGAAGAAGCCGGGGAAGAAAGACTGGAAGTCCAGTTCCCTTCGTGGCGTGAAAATGAGATCATGGAAGCCCTGATGAAAAGTCATCCTTATGAAGAAGTTGCCTATTTCATTCAAAAAGTCGATAATTTATCGGGCCAAGCCGGCTCCGGCCTTATTGGAAAGCTGGACCGGCCGTTAGCACCTGATGATTTTCTTATTTGGCTTAAAGAGAAGCTTGAACTGAATACAATAAAATACACACCGGTTGATAAGAACAAGCTAATAATTAAAGTAGCCGTTTGCGGCGGATCGGGAAGTTTCCTCATTAAAACTGCCCTTAAAGAAAAAGCGGATGCCTTTGTTACAGCAGATATAAAATATCACGATTTCTTTAATTCCGAAGGAAAATTAATGCTGGCGGATATCGGGCATTACGAAAGCGAAAAATTTACAAAAGATTTACTCTATCAGTTAATAAATAAAAAAATTAGTAATATTGCACTCCATTTATCAGAAGTTAATACTAACCCCGTTCGTTACTTATAGCAGATGGAAAATACGATAGCGCAGAAACTTGACGCATTAGCCAAATTACAATCCATAGATTCCCAACTTGATGAAATTGCAATGATCCGTGGCGCCCTCCCTTACGAGGTGATGGATCTTGAAGATGAAATAGCCGGATACCAGACCCGAATTACCAAATTTGAATCTGAAATACAGGAAGTTGAAAACAGTATTACCCACAATAAGGAAGCCATAAAAAATTCTGAAAAGCTGATTCAGAAATACACTGAACAGCAGATGAATGTCAGGAATAACAGGGAATACGATGCCATAACCAAGGAAATTGAGTTGCAACAGCTTGAAATCCAGATATGCGAAAAAAGAATTAAGGAGGGATATACAACGCTGGAAGAGAAAAAAGAATCAATCAATGGTACAATAGCCACATTAAACGAGAGACAAAAAGATCTTGATTCCAAAAAGGGAGAATTAAATGTAATCAGCTCGGAAAGCCAGGAAGAAGAAAACAAGCTCATCAAATCAAGGGAAAAAGCGGTAAAAGCCATTGATGACAGGTTATTGAAGTCGTATACCAAGATCCGGAATAATGCTAAAAACAGACTCGCGGTTGTATCCATAAAGAGAGGTGCCTGTGGTGGTTGTTTTAATGTTGTTCCTCCCCAGCGTCAGGCTGAGGTCAGGGAGAAGAAGAAACTGATAGTTTGTGAACATTGCGGAAGAATTCTGGTCGATGTGGAAGATGTAATTGAAGATCCTGAAAAGGATAAGAAAAAGAAGAAAACCTCCCGTTCTGCAAGAGAAGCTAAAGTTGAAAAACCGGAATTAAATGAATATGCCGGTGTACAGGAAAATAATGAACTGGCGACAATTCCGGAAAAACGTGAAAAAACGGTGAAAGCTGTAAGAACATCCCCGGCCCCAAAAACAAGAACTGAAAAGGCAGCCGCGCCTAAAGTAAAAGCTGCAAAACCTGCTAAACCGGCCAAACCGGCAAAGGCATCTTCGGCAAAAGTAAAATCCACCAAAACTCCTAAGGCCAAAAAAGCGCCTGCCACGAAAGCGAAGACAGCTAAAACTTCAAAGGCTTCTAAAACACCAGCCAAAAAAACAAAATCAACTCCGGCGTCGAAAAGCAAAAAGTCGCTGAAGAAATCTAAAAAATAATTTCCCGGTTCTTTCAGAAAGGGGCCTTATCTTCCTCATCGCTTTCCTGCGGCAAGCCGACATCTCCTGATCCGCTTTCTTTTGTATGATTAATCTTGCTCTGGAAGGAAATGTAATTCGGATTAGGCTGGTTGATAGACCCTCCTTCCGATATATCCTCTTCGAGTTCAGCAAATTTAGTGAAGTGAGTGATAAACTTGAGATTGACCGAACCGGTGGAACCATTCCTGTGTTTGGCAATCAATAATTCACAGATCCCCCGTATATTCTGGCCCGATTCATCTTCACTGAACCCATAATATTCAGGGCGGTATAGAAAAATAACCATGTCGGCATCCTGTTCGATGGATCCGGATTCACGAAGGTCGGAAAGTTGCGGCCTTTTATCTCCGCCTCTTGTCTCAACAGCCCGGCTTAACTGGGATATGGCCACCACGGGAATATTCAACTCCTTGGCCAGGTTTTTCAATGCCCGGGATATGGAAGCGATCTCCTGTTCGCGATTTCCGGTGCTTCCGTAACGGTTGGTTTCTCCCGCCATTAATTGCAGGTAGTCTACGATGATCAACTCTACATTGTGCTGGGAAACAAGGCGCCTTGATTTGGCCCTTAGTTCAAGGACCGTTAAGGCAGGGGTGTCATCGATAAAAATGGGAGCTTCGGTAAGCCGTGAAGTTTTATATACCAGTTGCTCCCACTCATATTCTTCGAGGAGGCCTTTTTTGATCTTGTCGCTCTCTAGTTCCGCTTCGGCGGATATCAGTCGGTTGACCAACTGAATGGACGACATTTCCAGTGAAAAGATAGCTACCGGTTTGCCGAAATCAACGGCGGCATTTCTCATGGCGGATAGAACAAAAGCCGTCTTACCCATACCAGGACGCGCGGCGATAATGATCAGATCAGATCTCTGCCAGCCTGACGTGATCCTGTCCAGCTTGGTAAAGCCAGATGAAATACCGGTAAGCCCCGTCTTCAGGTTTTTCTTTTTTTCAAGTTCCCGGATTGCATCTCCCATCAGAGATCGCATGTTGTCATAATTCTTCCTGATATTGGTTTCTGAAATATCGAAGAGGGATTGTTCGGTTTTATCCAACAGGTTGAATACATCCGTTGATTCTTCATAAGCTTCCTGCTGGATCTCGGAGGAAATGCGGATCAATTCCCGCTTGATTGACATTTCCGTGATAATGCGGGCATGATATTCTGCATTCGCGGATGAATTGATCCGGGAAGTTAAGCTGGTTATATAATAAGGGCCGCCGACAGTTTCCAGCTGACCCGTTTTCCTTAGGTAATTCGTAACAGTAAGAATATCAACCGGTTCAGATGCTTTAAATAGCTCGATAATCGCTTCATAGATCACCTGGTGAGCTTCCTTATAAAAGTTTTCCGGCTTCAGGATCTGGATAACATTGGATAACGCATCCCTTTCCAGCATAAGGGCTCCCAGAACCGCCTCTTCGATCTCAACAGCCTGCGGGGGAACCTTCCCTAATTGATTGAAAAAATCCGGATCGCCAAGCCTTTTTGGCCTGATCCCCCAGCGGACTGATGCGGAACGTTCTATATTCATCTTCTTTTAGAATTTAAACAAAAGTAAAAGAACGGGTTGCCATATGAAATCATGACCTTCTTTAGTTATAGAATATTTTTCCACATCATTCAGCCAGCCTTATCAACAGGCAATTCAAGTTTTAAACATATTATTAACAGTTAATTCGCAGAGTTAATTTCAGATATCGATTCATGATAAATGTAATAATTCAATGGGAGGGTTGAAGGCAAGTTAATAACGACTTACATGGATAACTATTATTATTTTCTATTTCAACAGGTAAATGAATAATGGATCATTCGATCCGCGAAAATCCGATGAATCTACACATTAATATTCCCAATTTGACTAAGATTACATATCTAAAATAGGGACGGACAGGAATTGTATGAAACGAATTCATTTCATCGCCATAGGAGGTAGCGCAATGCATAATCTGGCCATTGCCCTGAAACAACAGGGATATGATGTAACAGGCTCCGATGACGATATTTTTGAACCTTCAAGGTCCAGGCTTGAGGAGAACGGTTTGTTACCAGTAACTCCCGGATGGTATCCTGAAAAAATAAGTGTTGACATCGATCTGATCATCCTCGGCATGCATGCGAGGGATGATAACCCGGAGTTGATAAAGGCTTCGGCGTTAGGTATTCAGGTGGTTTCTTTTCCTGAATTTATTTACCAGCATTCCTTAAATAAAAAAAGAGTTGTTATCGCCGGATCCCATGGAAAATCAACAATAACATCCATCCTCCTTTATGTGCTTAACCGCCTGGAAAAGGACTTCGACTATCTCGTGGGTGCCGGCTTGCCGGGTTTTAAAAATATGGTGAGGTTATCCGATAGTGCACCGACCATAATCCTGGAAGGAGATGAATATTTTTCTTCAGCCACGGACAAAACACCGAAGTTTCTACGATATAATCATAATGTCGGACTTATCAGTGGAATTGCCTGGGACCATATCAATGCTTTTCCAAGCCGCGAAATCTATGAAGAACAATTCCTCCGGTTTATCAAAAACACACCCGGTGACGGAATTCTTATCTTTAATCAATCTGATCCTGTGGTTAAAAGATTAATCGACATTTCAAGAACATCCTGCAGTCTTATCCCCTATGATGTATTTCCGTACCATGTTGAAAAGGGGGTATTCAATCTTGATTACAAGGGTAGTCCCGTTCCACTTAAAATATTCGGTCACCATAATATGCAGAATATTGACGGCGCCCTAAAGGTTTTGGAGTGCCTGGGAATTGATCAGGACCAGTCTGTTGGAGCATTATCCTCCTTCCCGGGAGCCGATAATCGGCTGGAGATAATTGCAACGAACGCGAATTACACCCTCTTCCGCGATTTCGCTCATGCGCCGTCGAAGGTAAAAGCCTCCGTTCAAGCGGTAAAAGAGCTGAACCCGGAAAGATCCCTGGCTGCATTCCTGGAATTGCACACCTACTCAAGCCTGAATCCTTCCTTTTTGCCGGAATACAAAGGCACAATGGCTTCCGCCGACTTGCGCTATGTATTCATTAATGACCATGCGCTTAAAATTAAAAAGATGGCGCCGGTCAGCAATGCAATGATCCGCGATCAGTTTGGAGACCAGGAAATTGTTATTCTCAGATCGGCGGGGGAATTAAAAGAAATTATGCTAAAACTGAATTACAATAATTTAAATTTGTTATTCATGAGTTCAGGCAATTTCGACGGACTCGATCTAAAAGAATTTGTCGGCAAACTAAATTGATCATGATCTTAAAACTTAGAAATCCACTCGCATTTTTTGACCTGGAAACTACCGGGACCAATATTTCACAGGACCGGATCGTAGAATTGGCGTTTATTATTCTTTACCCGAACGGGGAAAAGAAAACCAAACTTACAAAAATCAACCCTACCATTCCCATTCCGCCGGAATCGACTCTTATTCATGGAATTTCCGACGAGGATGTAAAAGAGGCACCTACCTTTAAAAAAATTGCGGCCGAACTTTCCCAACTGCTCGAGGGCTGCGATCTGGCAGGATTCAATATCATAAAATTTGATGTGCCCATGCTCGTGGAAGAATTCCTCCGTGCCGGCGTCGAATTCGAGATCGGCAATAAAAAACTTATTGATGCCCAGAAGATCTTTCACCTTATGGAAAAAAGGACCCTCACCGCTGCCTATAAATTTTATTGCGGTAAAAATCTTGAAGACGCCCACAGCGCCATGTCGGATACCAGCGCCACGCTTGAAGTACTGGAAGCACAGGTCAGCCGATATGAAGGAATGGAAGTTACAGACCTGATCGGGAAACCTTTGGGTAAGCTCACCAATGACATGGCGATGATCCATCAACTTACCAATGAAAAAATGATCGACCTGGCGGGAAGGATTGTTTATGATGACCAGGGAATTGAAGTTTTTAATTTCGGTAAGCATAAGGGTAAAAGGGTGAACGATGTGCTGAGCAATGAACCCTCCTATTATGACTGGATCATTAAGAATGATTTTCCCCTCGATACGAAAAGAAAACTTACACAAATAAAATTAAAATCCATTTTCAATAATAAATGACGATAATTTTTAAATGATGAAACTGGTACTTAGAACCATCCTATTGTTATTTTTCAGGGCATTGGCAAGAATAAACAAGCTGATACTTCCCCGTTACAGCAATGCCGATCTTAACCGGCTTTCATCCATCGATAAACTCATTATCGCTTACCGCTATTTTGTAACCCGCAATTCCCTCGATTAAAAACTTCTGTCTTTCAACCTGCTTTCGCAAGCGCCTACCTCCTCCGATCTCCGGTTTTTGACATTTCATTTAGTTACGCTTTGGAATTAAGTGATTTTATCCCTCTTGTAATTTAATTCCTGAATTAATTACGGCTCAAAAAACCGTGAAAATAGCCAGGAAATTAAGATTTTAACTTTTGGTGTAATAATGCACAAATATTTTAATTAAATATTTGTTTTTTTTGATTTAATCTATATATTTACGTCATAATTGAGTGCAATAATACACTTAAATAAACAAGAAAATGAGCGAAAAAATAATCGAAAAGGAATTCAGGAAGTTTGCAAAGTCATCCCTGATCAGTCCGCGGAAGTGTAAAAAGCTGGAACAAACACGGCATAATATTTATGAACTTCATAAGAAGATCAACGAACTCAATGAAAAATTCCATTATGTGCCGGATGATGCCCGTCTCCTGTTTAATGAGTATGAATCCATTCAGGATCGGATGATATTTGAGAATTACAGGAAAAATTACCAACTCGGATTATGTTAAGTTTTGATTTCGGAAATATCCCGGCAAGAGAAATTTTTTATGTGCCTTCTCTTGCCGAAGTTTCCTATAAAGTTATTTTCAGTATTGAGATCAATAAATCAGGCCGACTTCAGTATTTCAGACAGCCTATCAATCAAAAAAGAAGACGGATCACAAAAACGGAATTCTCTGCGGCTTACAACAAACACCGTATCCTGGCGGTCCAGCCAGTGCAATCCAGGGAAGATCAGCAGCATTTTCTATTAAAATTCTTTACCTGACTTACCTTTCATTATTTGATTTCTATAAATTTTCTATTATTTTTATGAACGCTGTTTATATATTTATCATTGTGAGATGGGCATAAAAGAAAGAAAAGAGAGAGAAAAGTCAAATATGAGGAAAACAATCCTCGACACAGCCCATAAATTATTTGTTCAAAAAGGATTTGATGCCACTTCGATCCGGAATATTGCCAGCGCTATCGAATATAGCCCTGCCACGATCTATCTCTACTTCAGTGATAAAAATGAAATTCTATTCCACTTACAGGAAAGAGCCTATGAAAATTTCCTTGAAAAGATCAATGAATTTTCATTCATGAAGGACCATTTCAGCCGCCTTAAAAAACTTTCGCTTTCTTATATTGAATTCGCCCGGAGAAATCCCGCACAATACGAACTGTTGTTTTTTAATAATCCGTATGAAAATTCAACGCCTGAACTCGTTGCCCCCAGAACCAAGATCCTTGCCTTGATTAAAGACCAGATCAATACCACTATTTACAATAACCAATTTACACGAATGCCCATCAATGAGGCTTTAACGCTCGTCTGGTCTTTTCTACACGGTTTTGCCAGCTTTTCAATGCGAAACCAGCTTTCCTATATTCCTGAAGACGAATATGCCGATCATGTAGGATCACTTATCAACCGCTTTTTCAGCCATCTCAAAGGGAATTATTGAATTTTCCTTTCCCCTACCCCCGGGTGATTTATCAAAATTCACTGGCAAAAGGCAATTGTCAATTTCAGGATCATAGTTGATAACCTGGCTTTATTTGCTTAAATCAAATTATTACATAATCTTTTTAAAACAGAAATAATCAGGGGTTTAAGCCTTATTATTTAAATAAAAATATTAATTAAAAAATTAAAGATCAGCTTCGACATCCAGTACCTCCCAGGTATGGTCGGCCAGTAATTTGATAGCTGAAATATATTTTTTATAGGGCATGGATTTACCCCATTCGGCCGGACTGATCATAGAAAGGACATTCGATTCATCCTCCTTTAGGTATAAAAAATAGGTATTGCCTATGATGGGCTCAAAGCCAGCCTGGGCCCTATATATTTTTTCCGAGATTTCGATGCGTTTTCTGATATCACGGGCTTGTCGCGCCAGCAGGTGGATCTGTTCAAAGATCTGGGTCATTTGCTTGTTCGTTTGCTGTCGCATGGCCGTAAGCGCCCTGCCTTTCGTCTTCCCCAGGTCTTCAGGCTTTATTACCGCGCTGCCAATGGTATGAGGAAAGGTCAGTAACCCTGGATTTTCGGGTATATCGGGGTCCTTGTGCTTGCCTTTTCCTCTTTCCCCGTCGGATTTTATCGCTGTCTTTTTTTTCAATTTTACCGATGATACGCTTTAATAATCAGGACTTCGGGAGGTATCCGATCGATTGACTGAATCAGAATTAGTCTTGTTTTCTATTTTACGTTGCCCGGGGAAAGTTGTTCTTCGTGAAAAATCATAAACAAAGAAGGCCATTAGCATGAAAAATAAAATGCTTAGAATAATAAAGATAAGTTTAGACCTTTTCATTGCTTCCTATCGTCAGTCTTTCGAATCACTTTAAATTCCACCCTCCGGTTCAGGCGCCGGGTTGCTTCCGTGGCATTGCTGGCGATGGGATACATACCCCCGTATCCTTTTCCTGATATTCTGGAAGGATCGATACCTTTATTCACCAGGTAATCCTCTACTACCTTTACCCTATCCTGGGAAAGGAGAAGGTTTTTATGGGCGTCACCGCGGTTATCGGTATGGCCGCTCAATTCAATATCTATATCGGGGTTTTCCTTCATCATTTCATAGACAAGATCCAGTTCGGCATAGGAACTGTCCAGCAAGGTTGCGGTACTTTGCTCGAATAATACATTGTTTAACCTGAATACCCGGCCAATATCCAAAGGTTCGAGGTAATAATCTCTTGTAATATTTCTCTCTTTAAAATTTTGAGTATTAATTGTTTCTTCAACGTTCATATATCCTTTCGCACTAACCTTTACGTCAAATTGCTTTTCGGATGAAACCTCCAGAGAATAGTTGCCGGTGATCGAATCTGTTTTAATTTCTCCCAGCGGAGCATTATTGGGCAGGAAGAAGCTGATGGTGCCTGCCACCGCGTGATTGGTTTTGGAGCTTAATACTTTTCCATGGATGACATATTCATTGGTATCCGTTTTGAACCTGGAAATAGTATCAATGACAGTATTCTTCTGAACGTACCCTTTATTTTCCGCAATAGCTTCTTTTTCAGGTTC
>CAYNCU010000178.1:0-9130 GCA_964395765.1 uncultured Roseivirgaceae bacterium
AGATTGTAAAACTGACCTCTATCGGGTCGTCCCCGAACATGAATTTTACATGGAGTGGTGTTTGTGAAGGCGGCCCCACCGATTTTGCTTCCACAAGCAGCATTGATAAATCCGCGCTGATCTGGAACTGGGATTTTAGTGATGGCAAAGCCACAAGTGCCCAATCCGACCCGGAATATACCTTTTCCAGCAGTGGAGCTTATAATGTTTCCGCCAGCGTTACCACCGAACAGCAATGTACAGAAACAAAGACCTGGAGGGTTATAATCCTTCCCACCCTGAAGCTGTCCGGAAATTATTTCGAAAATTTTGAGAACAGTACGGATACCTGGATACCTGAGGATATTCATACCGGTAAATCAGGAACAAATGATTTCTGGAGCTGGCAGATAAAGAGTGATAATTCAACTATTATCAGCCCTTCACAGGAAAACGGTCAAAATTTCTGGGCATCTCTCGGCGATCTGCGTGCCGACGGTAGCAGCGGTTACTATGATAATGAAAAGTCGGCAGTAAACAGCCCCTGTTTTTCCTTTACAAACTTCTCAAAACCCATGGTCAGCTTCGATATCTGGAAGAACCTTGAACTAGGTAATGATGGTGTGACATTTGAATATTCAACGGACGGAGGAGGCTCCTGGCATATAGTCGGTCAGGAAAATACGGGAACAAACTGGTATGACTCCAGGGGAATTATAGGCCTTACCGGCGTAGATGCCGCCAATAATTCCAACGGATGGACCGGAGATAATGAAACCTGGGTGAATGCCAGGTATGCCCTGGATAACCTTGCCGGGCAACCCACCGTGCGATTCAGGTTTGCACTTGGAAGTAATGAATCCAACTTCGGAGACCCGAAAGGTTTTGCCTTCGATAATGTTTATATCGGGGAAAGAAACAAGCTCGTTCTGATTGAACAATTTTCTAACCTGCAGGAAAATAATTTTGGCGATGAGGAAAAAACCATTAATGATTTTGTAGATAATGATCCGGAATTCGTAACCATAAATTACCATACCGAATTCCCCGGATTAGACGATTTCAATGAGGTAAATCCTGTTGATCCCGGTACGCGATCGATTTATTATGGCGTTTCAACCGTTCCCAAAGCCATTATGGACGGAATCATTACAAGTAATCAGCCCTTTTCTTCGGGCTGGGGCGAGCAAAAAGGCATGCAGAGGATCCTTGAACTTTCACCTTTCAATATTTCAACGGAATCTCCGCAGATTAAAAACGGATCCCTCGAAATTAAAGGTTCTATATCCTATATAAGGGATTCTGCTTTCGATAATCCATTAAAATTATATGTGGCAGTACTCGATAAAACCGAAAAATTAGGCGGCAAAACGGATTACTATGTTTTGCAAAAATTACTGCCTGATCCGACGGGACTTTCTATTGCAAAGAGCTGGCAATCAGGAGATTCGCAATCTTTCGATGAATCGATAAGCCTGGAGAAGCTGGCCGGCACCGATGCTTCCAATATCATCATTGTCGCTTTTGTACAGGATGCCAAAACCAAGGAAATATACCAGGCAGCCGAAATTTATAATTCAGCGGATATTTCAAGAGTTACCGCACTGGCGGATAATTCGATTGTAAGCCAGGGTATTAAATTATATCCGAACCCCGCTTCAAATATTGTTTTCGTAAGTTTTCCTTCTGAATTGCAACAAAAATGTGACTGGAATTTAATTGACAGGCAGGGGACGAAAGTAAATTCCGGCTATTTTAACCCTGGACAGGAGAAATATGAATTGGACCTGAATATGTTACCGGAAGGAATTTATGAACTGGTAATTACTGATAAAAATTCAGTCAACCATACAGGGAAATTAATGATAATACATTAATATAAATCCTGAAAACAGTATTAATATTTCAGAAATTATTTGTGGATATCCGGAATAGCCCTTACGTTGCGTTATTATGATCAATTAAAATATTTTTTCCCTTTTTCGAAGGAAATAATGGGTCTTTGAAATATTTTAATAATAAAGTTTATTTGTTCATAATTTACTTGCTGACCGGGTAGAAATACATGTTAAAGTTCATATTAGGCATTATCAATGTTGAAACGGATGAGGAGGCTAAGCCTGCCTTGCTTTTGCTTACGTATGGATTTTTCATGGGTGTCTTTCTGGCAACATACAAAGTTGTTGCAGAGGCGCTTTTTATGAGTTCAATGGGAAATTACCTGGAAGAAGCCATCCTTATTTCCGGTGGATTCGGTATTTTTTCAACGTGGTTATATGCGTACCTCCAAAAGAGAATGAAATTTGCCTTACTGGCAATTTTTAATGTAATCTCCGTTCTAATCTTCATTACCTTTATATTCATCCAACTTCTGTTTATATCCAATCATACCTTAATATTTATCCTTTTTTTACTGCTTCTGCCGATCTCCTCCATTATGCTCCTGAGCTATTGGGGATTATTCGGAAGAATTTTTGATTTAAGACAATCCAAAAGAATTATTGGAAGTATAGATTCAGGGGAACTGATTGCAACGATTATCGCTTTTTTGGTGACACCTTTGCTTATAGAAATATTGGGGGATGTTGCCAATTTGCTGATCATCTGCATATCCAGCCTTTTAGCCTGCTTGTTCCTGTTGTTTTTTATAGTTAAACAGATCAAAATCAAAGATGAAAACAGAAACGTTGTCAAAGACAAGGCAACTGCACGGGCGTCGAATATATTCAAAAATAAATATGCGCTCTGGCTTTCCGCTTTTATCGCAATTTCCATTATTACTTTCACCCTGGTGGATTATACTTTTTTATCTGTATCACAAAAGCAATATCCCGATCAGAATGCCCTGGCTAAATTTCTATCCTATATATATATGTCGATCTGGCTGGTGACCCTAATCATGCAGACCTTTTTTAATGATAAGATCATAGCCGCCTATGGTTTTAAAATAGCCCTGTTGATTTTACCGGTAGTACTCACCTTTTTTGCCATCGTTTGTATCATTACCGGCGTATTCTTTAATAATCCCGGATCAGGGGTACAGGTTTCAGCCTGGTTTTTTATTTCCATCGTGGTCACAAGGTTTATTGCCCAAACGTTACGGGAAGCATTGGAAAACCCGACGTTTAAATTGTTTTTTATGCCCTTGAACGTAAAGATCAGGTTTGATATCCAGGCCAAGGTTGAAGGTGTGATCGTTGAAGTATCCAGAACGGTCGCAGGTGCCGTTATTTATGTTCTTCCTTTACTGGTCGCCTTTAAATTCGTTCACTATACATTCGTTCTCCTATTTTTTATGATCGGTTATTTTTACCTGACGGGCAGATTATATAATGAATATAGGAACAGCGTGCGGAGAAAATTGGAAAAAAAGGACGAACTGGAGGAAACCGTACAGGAAGACCAGGTACTTGAAAAAGAACTAAAGAATAACCTTAAGATCAGGGAAACCGGGGTTAAGATATTTACCATCAAACTAATTGACAGGATTGATCCGGGCATCATAAAGCAATATGTTCCTATATTCCTGAGCGACCCTGATAAATTGCTGAAAAAATTCGCCCTGATGCGGCTGAATGAACAACGAAACATCATGGGAGTAATTAATCCGCACAGAATTTATAAGCTGGATAAAGGCGGGAATGGGAACGGGAACGGGAACGCTAAAGATGATATCGGTGATTGGCTTAACAGCCTGATCAATGTAGGAGGGAAAAATAAATTAATTGACGATTTGTCAAAATTGGTCCATAGCGAAGAAGAGGAAGACCGCATCCAGGGCTTGAACCAGATCCTGAATAACCCGATGGATGAAACGTTTCCCCTGGTAGTGGAATTACTCAATGATCTTGATTATAATGTTCGTTGTGTCGCCATCATGGTAGCCGGGAAACTTAAAAAGGCGGATCTTTATCCCTTCCTGATCGAACAATTGAGTTCCTCAACCTACGGGGATAAGGCGGTTACCGCGTTGGTCGATATCGGGGAAGATGTTACTTCCTACCTGGAGGTGGCCTATTATAAAACAGGACAGGATACTTCAGCCCAGATTCGGATTCTTAAAATTTATGAAAAGATTGCTTCCGATAAAACGAAAGAAGCTTTGTGGGCCAAAGTCGATTTCCCGGATAAAAAAATAGTGTCACAGGTTCTGAATTCGCTGGCTTTCATAGGATTTAAACCGGAAGGGTATCAAACAGTACGAATAAAATTTGTAATTGAATCCGACATCAATAACATACTTTGGAACCTAAGTGCATTGGATAAAATCCCAGACGATGAAATCGGTCTAATGTTGAAAAAGGCAATTCTGGAGGAAAATGATTATCACTTCAGCCATATTTATATGCTGCTGTCGATGATTTTCGATAAATATTCGATCGACCTGGTACAGACCAACCTTGAAAGCAAAACAAGCGAAGGTATTTCTTATGCCCTTGAGTTATTGGATGTTTTGTTGACCGAAGACCTGAAAGACAGGATCATCCCTTTGCTCGATGATATTTCCAACCAGGAGAAAGTTAGAAGACTCCAGGTATTTTATCCTCATATCATGGGTGATTATTTTGACGTAATAAAGCAGCTGATCAATAAAGAATTTAACCAGATCAATCGCTGGACTAAAACACTGGCGATTTATTGGGTTGGTCAGAGCAAAGATATGCACTTTACACTGGAGATGATCAGTAACCTGTTTAACCCTGATTTACTGATCAGGGAAACAGCCGCCTTATCCTTGTATCAGTCGGATCTGCAAACCTATAAGGAAAACATTGTCCGCTTGGCCAAACGTGACCGGCAAATTATTGATAATAAGATTCTCCCCAGGCCCCAGTTGTCCATTACAGGACTCTCCACGCAACTCCAGATCAATAAGGTATTCTTTTTAAGCCATCTTAAATTATTTGAAAACCTTACTGGAAACCTTTTGGTTTCCATCTCTGATTACCTTGAGGAAATTCACATGCTACCGGAAGATAAAATTCAAATCGAATTTGAAAATAATAATTACTTCTTTATCATTTTTGAAGGTTATTTAAATTTTCTGAAAAGAGATATAATCTGTAACAGTTTCACGAAGGGCGATTTTATCGGAGAATTATTAATGGAAAATAAATCCGAAGAGGGATATAAATTAGTGGCATTAAAAAATTCGATTATTTTCCGGATTGAAAAAGATAAATTATATGATATCATATCTTCCGATCATGATATGGTAGTTAATTTTCTGGAATCAATAAGGAGTAATTTCCTTCCCGTTGAGACAGAAGTAGCCCAATCAGCCTAACTATTGATTTTTGATAATACTTGTTTTGCCCTTTTGTCCTTGCATTATTAACCTGAACGAAGCCCTGATCGTTATTTATGGAAAGTTAAAAAAATGCCCTCTCTATTGTGATTTTAACAAAATATATTGGTTTTTTAATAAATTTTTCCTGAATATTAATAAATTGCGTATGTATTTTTATATAATCGTCAACTGAGGAAGGGTTTTCCTGAACAATTATGCAGGAATATAAAATTATTGTATTGCATACCAGTATGGATGATGAACCTGCCGGTGAACTACATGTGCGCTGGATTTCTGAATTTTCATTCCTCCTGTCGGTTTTGGTCTATAAATTAGTAGGGCAAAAAATTGAGTTAATTAAGCTTTCAGAATATGATATTGAACCGGATACCTTTCAATATACACCTGCAGTAATACTTCCGATACTTTCCAAGAACTTTTTTAAATCCCCTTTATTATCAAGTTACCTAGAGGTTATTAACACGGAAATAAAACGTCATTCGCGAGAGGTGCCGGATTCATCATTTCTATTCATGCTGAAAAATAAGATCTCTCTCAATGAGATCCCTGCATCACTGGCAAATTCCAGGATGCATTATTTTTTTAAAACGGATGCGGTTACCGATTATATCACAGAATATAAACCCCAAAATCCCGAGGATACTGAGAATATTTTCTGGTTAAAGGTTTATGATGTAGCTTACGCAATAAAAAAATATATATTATCCAATCAGTCTTCCGTGAGCCAGGCCGAAAATCTTGTGGGCCAGATGAGTCTCAAATCAGTTTACCTTGCTCAGGTAGGTCTCGACCTTGAGAATCACCGGGAAAGCGTAAGACGTGAAATCATAAGAAATGGATATAATGTATTCCCGGAAACCAATTTATCGGAAAGTTATTCAAGCCTTGAGCAGCAAATCAAGGAATCGTTAAATCACTGCAGTATTTCGGTGCACCTGATAGGAGAGGATTCGGGAAAATTAATAAAGGACAGAGGTCTTCCTATGGTTGAGATCGAAAACCTATTAGCTTCAGATCATTGCGCAAGAATCAATGAAAATGAAGATATCCGGAAGCGTAATTTATTTCACAGAATTATCTGGCTTTCCGATAAAATGGAAACCTTATCGGTAAAACAGAAATTATTCATTGAAAATATCAAAAGAGAATTTGCCAATGTAAAGAATACGGATATTTTGTCCCTTCCGGTTGAAGAATTGAAAAGTTACATTATTAATATGCTTGATCAAACCTCACAGCATACAACCGATGGATTTTTCAGGAAGAATAAAAACAGGAAATTAATTTATATTATATGTGATGCTGCCGAGTATGAATCCTGTAAGCCGATCGGTGAGTTTCTTCAGGAATATGGATTCGACGTGATATTTTCAAATTTTGAAGGGGAATTCCTGAAAATAAGAGATATCCATCATAAAAACCTTTTGAGTTGCGATGGTACCGTCATTTATTACGGTGATAATGACGCCAACTGGATAAAAAGCAAATTGCTTGACCGGATGAAAGCTATGGGGCTTGGCCGGGAGAATACAAGCAATCCTACGGCGATTGTGGTTAATGATAAGAAAAAAATTGATGATACATTGACTATAGAGAAAGATGCCTTAATTTTGATTAAAGAGGGAGATATAACCAAAGAAAGCATTCAGCCATTTATTAATAAGGTTGAAGAATCATAATGGGGACCAAAGAGCTCGATCTTACCAGACAAAAAACCCTTCAGGAAACGCACCTGGCTAATCCGTTTCCCGGACTGAGACCGTTTGGCTTTGAGGAAAGCCACTTGTTTTTCGGTAGGGAGGGACAGAGCGATGATATTCTTGAAAAATTATCAAACAACCGGTTTATTGCCGTAATAGGAGCCTCAGGATCAGGTAAATCTTCACTGATGTTCTGCGGCCTGCTTCCGGTTATGTACGGCGGATTCCTCGCGCCGTCAGGTTCGGAATGGTTGATCGTAACTGCCCGACCCGGAAATACGCCGATTGAAAATCTTGCAGAATCAATTCTTTCTGTTACACCTGGCTTTGAAAAATTATCAGAAAGTGAAAAAGAAGCTGAGAAACTCATAACGAATATAATATTGCGAAGCAGTTCCTATGGGCTGGTGGATGCGCTGAAACCTATCATCAGGAACAGGAAAAAACAAATTAATATATTACTGCTGATCGACCAGTTTGAAGAGTTATTCCGCTTCATAAAATCATCCAATGATCCTGAAACAGCCAATACCGCCAGCGCTTATGTTCATTTAATCCTTAAATCGGTTCGCCAGTCTGAATTACCGGTATACGCCGCCATTACTATGCGTTCCGATTTTATCGGGGAGTGTGCTCAATTTCCGGATCTGACTTATGTAATCAATAAAAGTCACTACCTGATCCCACAAATGACAAGGGAACAGCAAAGAATGGCCATTGAAGGACCTATCGCAGTAGGGGGAGGGAAGATCACAAAACGTCTTGTTCAGCAATTGTTAAATGATGTAGGCAATAACCCGGATCAGTTACCCATTTTACAACATGCCTTGATGCGTACATGGGAGTACTGGCTGAATAACCGGGAAGAAAACGAACCCATCGATACCCGGCATTATGTTGCCATTGGTAAATTGGATGAAGCCTTATCGCAGCATGCGAATGAAACCTACGCCGAGCTGGATAAAAAGGAACGTGAGATCTGCGAACTGATTTTTAAGGCACTAACAGAAAAAGGACGTGAAAATTATGGCATCAGGAGATCGGCTACCGTGTCGGAATTATGTTCCATATCCGGAGTATCGGAAGGTGAAGTAGTAAATATTATTGAAAAATTCAGACGTCCGGGGAGATCTCTTCTTATGCCCCCGTCCAATATTCCTTTACGTTCGAACACTGTAGTTGAAATTTCTCATGAAAGTTTAATGAGAATATGGGATCGTCTTAAAAACTGGGTTGATGAGGAACATGAATCGGCACAGATGTACCGACGATTATCCGAAGCGGCAGCGATGTATCAGATCGGAAGAACCGGACTATGGAGACCGCCTGACCTGCAGCTTGCTCTTAACTGGCAGAAGAAACAAGCCCCTACCCGCGCCTGGGCTCAACGTTATAACCCGTTTTTCGAAAGGGCAATGCTGTTTCTTGAAACCAGTAAAACAGCCTTTGAAAATGAACAGAAGAGTAAGGAGCTATTACAGAAAAACATGCTTAAGCGCTCCCGTACCTTTGCCATTGTGATGGGGGTTTTATCCATCATTGCTATCGTATTTTTTATTGTTGCCCTTTATAAAAAGATTGATGCTGATGATAAGGCGCAATTGGCGTACGATCGTTTGATCCAGGTAGGTAAAGAGAAGGAACTGCAAACTTTCCAGGCCGCGGAGGCCAGGTACCAGGCACAATTGGCCGAAAAGGAAAGAACCAATGCCATTATTCAACGATCCGTTGCAATAGCCGCTCAGAAACAGGCAACCGAGCAAAGAATTATAGCGCAAAATCAACAGAGACTGGCTGAAAGAAGAAGAATTATTGCAGAACAACAGACGCAAAAAGCCGATTCCGCATCCAGGGAAGCGAATGCCCAGAAAGAGGTAGCCCAGACCAATGAAAATGAAAAGAACAAATTATTATATCTGTCAACGGCGCAGAACATGGCCATAAAGTCTCTTCAGGTTAACGATAATAAGTTGGAGGGATTAATGGCACAGCAAGCTTATATTTTCAATACCCGATATGACGGTAACAAATATGACCGGTACATCTATGAAGGATTATATTTTGCCCTGAAATCTCTTACCAATGATTCCCTGTATCTGTTGACGGGACACAGGGGAGTAGTGAGAAGCCTTGCTGTTTC
>CAYNCU010000179.1:0-9100 GCA_964395765.1 uncultured Roseivirgaceae bacterium
ACCGGAAAATGGGAAATAGTAAACATAGGGCTGGACCAGGAATTTATTGACCATACAAAATCTGTGAATTTCATGATCACCAGGGATTTTATACGATCCCAATTGAAAGAACGCAAAAAATTTTCACATAAAGGAAATTATGGGCGGGCGCTGATCATTTCAGGAAGTTATGGAAAAATGGGGGCAGCGGTACTATGTGCGAAAGCCTGCCTTCGATCAGGAGTGGGCTTGCTGACCATGCATATCCCAAAATGCGGTTATGAAATCATGCAATCATCCATTCCGGAGGCAATGGCCTCTATTGACCGGGAGACATCCTTTATAACCGGGTATCCGGACCTCGAAAATTATAATACCGTGGCTATTGGTCCGGGAATTGGCATGCAGGACCAAACTGTCGGCATGATTGGCAAGCTTCTTGAAAATTATATTTATCCACTGGTGATAGATGCCGATGCCCTGAATATTATTGCCAGGAATAATTATTTGATGGAAAAAATCCCTCAAAAAAGCATTTTTACTCCCCATGTTCGTGAATTCGAAAGAATCGCCGGAAGATGTGAAAATCATTATGAACGATTAGACAAACAAAGAAAATTATCCCGCCAATACGGTCTTGTTATCATTCTGAAAGGCGCCTATACATCTATTTCATTGCCGGATGGGAAAATGTACTTTAATACGACCGGCAACCCCGGAATGGCCACAGGTGGGGCCGGGGATGCATTAACCGGTATTATTACCGGTCTATTGGCCCAGGAATATACACCTGCGACTGCAGCCATTCTGGGAGTTTACCTTCATGGTCTTGCCGGTGATATTGCCGTCGAAAATAAAAGCCAGGAAGGACTGATCGCATCGGATATTATCGAGGCACTTCCTCAGGCTTTCCTCTCTTTCCGTTAATACCTGATTTTATTAATTATTGCCGATTTTATTATAAAAAGAGCATTATTTTGGCCTAAATCCTTCAAAATCTGTTATAATATGTTAAAATATTTAACTAAAGATAAAAATTTGCGTATTATAAATTGGACAGAAGTAACGTTGTAGAAATATTAATATTGTATTAAGGATTGGAATAAAATTTGCGTTGTATATTGTAATATATTAAATTTAAGTGAGGTTGGTGGGCTTATGAAGAAACTTTTACCAGCATTATTGTTAGTATTCGGGACCTTTACTTTCGCTCTGGCCCAATCCAGTCCTGGGGACCATGACGATGGGAAAACGAATAATTTTGCCATATATCATGGAGACAGGGATGAGCCTAAAATCAAAATAGACGTATTTCCAAACCCCGCATTCGATAATATTTTTGTCCGTATTGAATCCCAGGAACAACCCAAGGTAGAATTTGAATTATATAATATCATAGGCACCAGCTTAAATGTAGAATCAGAGCAAATTGAAAAGAATTATTATAAAATCGGGGTTAAGGAATTACCTGCCGGATATTATTTGCTGATGGTAAAGGATCCAGTCCAACATTTCAACCAGGCCTTTAAAATTCATAAAGCCACCAAGTAAGGTCAGAACTCTGCATTTCCCGGAGTTCTCGGGAACGGTATTACATCCCTTATATTCGACATTCCGGTTACATATTGCATAAACCTTTCAAAGCCCAATCCAAATCCACTGTGAGGCGCTGAGCCGAATTTTCTGGTTTCAAGGTACCACCAGAGACTTTTTTGATCAATTTTCAATTCAGTGATCCTGCTAAGCAATCGATCATATCTTTCCTCCCGTTGCGATCCGCCTACAATTTCTCCAATACCGGGAAACAGGATATCCATAGCCCTTACCGTTTTTCCATCCTCATTCTGCCTCATATAAAAAGCTTTAATATCCCTAGGGTAATCGGTAAGGATAACCGGTTTTTTAAAATGTTTCTCAACCAGGTATCTTTCATGCTCGGATTGAAGGTCGGCACCCCATTTTTCAATCACATATTGAAATTTCTTATTTTTATTATGCCTGGAATTCATCAGAATATCAATGGCTTCCGAATAGGTGATCCGTTCAAATTGATTATTGACGACAAAATTCAGACGTTCAATTAAATTCAGTTCATAACGATCCTCCTGCTTTTTCGTTTTAGATTCCTCATCTTCCCTTTTTTTCAAAAATTCCAGGTCATTAAAACAATGATCGAGGGCATACCGGATAAGGTATTTCAGGAATTCTTCAGCCAGGTTCATGTTGTCTTCAAGATCATAAAAGGCCATTTCAGGTTCAATCATCCAGAACTCGGCCAGGTGCCTGGTGGTATTTGAATTTTCGGCGCGAAAGGTTGGGCCGAATGTATATACTTCGGATAAGGCAAGGGCACCCAATTCCGCCTCAAGCTGACCTGATACGGTAAGATTAGTTTCCTTGCCAAAAAAATCTTTACTGAAATCAATTTTCCCGTTTTCACCTTTCGGCGGGTTATCGGCATCCAGGGTGGTGACACGGAACATCTCCCCTGCTCCTTCTGCATCCGAACCGGTAATTATCGGCGTATGGATATTCAGGAAACCTTTATCATTAAAAAATTTATGAATAGCGAAGATCATGGCGTGCCTAATTCTGAAAATGGCAGAAAAGGTGGAGGTCCTCGGCCGCAGGTGTGCAATTTCCCTTAAAAATTCAAGGGAATGTTTTTTGGGTTGCAGCGGATAAAGTTCAGGGTCCGCAGGTCCTTCCACCGAAATGATCTCAGCATTAATTTCGAGTGACTGACCCTTTCCTTCCGATTTAACCAGTTTCCCGGTGACCGACAGGCATGCCCCTGTCGTTATTTGTCTAATTAATTCTTCCGGAAAGGAAGCAGGTTCCGCCACCACTTGTATATTTTGTATGCAGGATCCGTCATTTAAATTGATGAATACAACATTCTTACTTTCACGTTTAGTTCTCACCCACCCTTTAATATGGACTGAAATTCCGGTATTATCGGCCTGAAGAATGTCTTTAATTTTAATCCTGCTGCTAATCATAGTGTTGCTGAATACTTAATTATTTAATAACTTACATCGATTGAGAATGTGCGCAAAGCAACACTAATTTGCCCTTTTTTTCAACCAATTGAATGAAATATTATATTTTTGGATATAATAAAGAAATAAAAAATTTGAACGGATTAAATAAGCAGTATGCAAAAACTGGGATTGATACAAAGCCTGCAGCAGAAGCTGTCACCCCAGCAGATACAATTTATAAAGCTGCTGCAAATTCCAACGGCAGAATTAGAAACGAGGATTGAAGAAGAACTTGAGACCAATCCTGCATTAGAAGAGGGCGCAGATGAAGAGGAAGCGGAGTCCGTTCAGACGGATGACGAAAATGACAATGTTACGGAGTCGGATAAAAATGACGATGTAAGCCTTGAAGATTATCTCCAGGATGATTACTCAGGTTACAAGATGCAAGGTGATGGAGTAAATCCGGATGAAGAAGACAAGGAAATACCTATTCCAAGTACGAAAAACCTGATGGACCAGTTACGCGACCAGCTGGGTCTTATCGGTCTCGATGAACGTCAGTCCGTAATCGGCGAACAGCTCATAGGAAGTATTGAAAGCGACGGCTACATCCGCAGGGAACTGGAGGCAATAGTCAATGACCTGGCTTTTTCAAGAAATATTGAAACTACAGTCGGGGAAGTGGAGGAAATCCTATTAAAAGTTCAGGAATTCGACCCTCCCGGAATCGGTGCCCGAACCCTCCAGGAATGTCTCATTCTTCAATTGAAAAGAAAAGAAGAAACCAATGAAGACACGGGAATTGCACTAAAAATACTGGAGGATTGTTTCGAAGATCTATCCCGGAAACATTTTGATAAAATAGTCAGAAAGTTATCCATTTCGGAAGAGGAACTGAGAGAGGCTATAACTCTCATTACAAAGCTTAATCCTAAACCAGGAAACAGTGGAACGGAAGGTAATAAGGCTCAATATCTTATGCCTGATTTTATCCTTAATAACGACAATGGAAAGCTTGATTTAACCCTGAACTCTAGAAACGCCCCCGAATTGCGGATAAGCCGTTCTTACGCCGACATGCTTCGGGCTTATGATAAAAATAAGACAAAAGATAAACACCTGAAAGATACCGTTTCCTTTCTCAAACAAAAACTGGATTCGGCCCTCTGGTTTATCAATGCCATACGACAAAGACAAATGACATTGTTAAATACGATGAGTGCCATTGTTGACTATCAGTATGAATTTTTTATTTCCGGAGATGAAAGCAAGTTAAGGCCGATGATCCTTAAAGATATTGCCGGTAAAATTAATATGGATATTTCTACGGTTTCCAGGGTTGCCAATAGTAAATCCATCCAGACCGAATTCGGGATCTTCCCTTTGAAATATTTCTTTTCCGAAGGCATATCTACCGATAGTGGCGAAGATGTCAGCAGCCGTGAAGTAAAACAGTCGCTAAAGGAATTTATTGGTGGAGAAGACAAGAAAAAACCTCTATCTGACGACAAACTCGAAAAATTGCTGAAAAAGAAAGGGTATAATATTGCCAGGAGAACGGTAGCCAAATACAGAGAACAACTTAATATCCCGGTAGCACGATTACGAAAGGAAGTATAATGAGCAAAAAATTAGCATCCCTGGTTTCATGGTTGGCCCATCCTTTATTAATGCCTACATTTCTCTTTATTCTTTTACAGCGTTTTGTTCCTGCTGTACTGGAACCGATGGGTAACCGGGTATCCGTATACGTATTATTGCTGATCTTTATAACCACTTTTATGATTCCTGTCTTAAGTCTCCTGGGATTACGCGGAACCGCAATGATCTCCCATATAAAGCTCGAAAAAAGACAGGAAAGAATATTACCTTTTATTTTTATAACGGTATTTTACGTGGTTACGGCGTATATGTTCAAAGTGAGACTAGACCTCAATCCCCTGTTACAAATGATATTCATAAGCACCAGTCTGATCGTTTTGATAATGACCGTTATTACCTTTTTCTGGAAAATCAGCATTCATGCAGCGGGAGCAGGCGGATTGGCGGGGTACCTGCTGGCTCTTACTTATCTCTTCCCCGATCAGAGAATTTATATCCCCTTTACGGGAATACTCCTTCTATCAGGGATCATACTTTCATCAAGGCTAAAATTAAATGTCCATACCCCATCTGAAGTTTACTATGGATTTGGGATCGGTTTGATTATATCCTTTATCAGCCTAATGATTTAAGGTAATCAGTGTTCATGTTTGACATTACCGGAGTCTGAACAAGATGTCAGAGGTCAGATGTGAAATTAAAACAGGGACAAGGAAATCCCCACCTGCATCGGTTGGGATTCATTAGCGGCAGGAAGCTTTCCTTTTTCAAACAAGGTATTCAGTGATTGATAGTAGAAAAAATTAAAATTACCAAATCCCAGACGACCAATAAATCCATAGCGAATGGGCGTCAGGTCAAATTGGTCCCGTAGTTTCACGGTTTGTGTATTGCCGGCCTGGGTATACTTATATTTTGTATGACCGTTGATCATAAATCCTACTTCACCACCCACTGAAATCATAAATGAGTTTTTAGGATAGGTTTTATTGGTCCTGAATCTTATTTCAACAGGAATCTGCAGGTAATTCACGGCCAGTTTAGAGGACTTAATTCTTGTATAGATGAGAACTGTGTCAAGCCTAACCAGGTGATCCACAAAATTCCCCCTGTTGTCCAGTTTTTTCTCAATGGTAAGGGGCTGGTTAAACCTGTATTTTTCGAGCCCAAGGGAAAGTCCGGTTACGATGGAAAAATGGGTATGCGGAATAAATATTTCGTATTTATAAAAGGGGCTGATATAGGTACAGTGGAATTGGCTCACTTTCATCGTATCAGAAAAGGAGGGTATAACCAAACCGAGATCAAATCCAAGCTCACCGGGAATATCGGGTCTTCCTTTATTGATTATGACACTGCCTTTTTTAGCATTGGTTGACTGGCTCATTCCGTATTGAACTGACAAAAATGTGATTAACACAAGGAATACCCAGCCTCTTCTGAAAATCTGCATAAATGCGGAAATATTAAAATTTTACAAGGCGGTAAAGATACTCTATTTTGAATTTGAACAACAAATTTTCCCTTATAATAGGTTAAATAGCTAATTTTGGACCGAATCACAAAGAGAACGTAATACATTGTTGGATATTGTTGATTCAATTAAGATGTACCCGTACCCGCCGCTATCATTTATGGTCAGAAAGGCGGGGCAAGCTGAATAGAGTAATCGGTATCTTAATAGGTATTATATTTAACGAATTATTGGACCCGTAGCTCAACTGAATAGAGCATCTGACTACGGATCAGAAGGTTGAGGGTTTGAATCCCCCCGGGTTCACGATCAAATCAAAATTTGCCAAAAACCTGAAACGAGAAAAAAAACAAAGCTCGCTTCAGGTTTTTTTACTTGCCAAGGCTTTCAAAGGCATAGCCTTTGAAATTTTATTTCTTTCTCTGCTTAAACAGCCAATCCAGTAACCCGGGAGTCTTCTGAACTGTCGGCCATATATTATGTCCCAAGGAAAGGTATTCAGTATACTTCGGATGGCCGCCCGCTTTCCGGATTGCCGCGATCATGTTCCTCGATCCCTTTACCGGTACATTCCTGTCTCTGGCCCCATGGAATGCCCATACGGCAATATTGGTAATCTCTGGCGCAAGCCTGGGATTGCCGGCCCCGCAAACTGGAATGGCAGCAGCGAACATATCCGGGTGGATACTGATAAAATGCCATGTCCCGAAACCTCCCCGGGAGATTCCTGTTATGTAAATCCTCTTTTCATCAATTCCCTCTTCTTTTTCCAGTGAACCAATGGTATTAAATACCAGGGTATCGATGGTTGGGTAACCCGGAATACCCCCCAACCTTTACCCGGAGGACAAAAAGGCACAAAAAGAAAAACAGGATATTCCTTTCTTAATTCTTCGTTTGCCAGCCACCAGGCAGCCGGTGCCTGGTAACCGTCATAAGGAAGGCAAATCACCAGTGGATACTTTCTCTCCGATTCATAATTCACCGGTTTCATTAATAAATATTTCAGGGTGTCACCCTTAGTGTCCACAAAGGACCGGGAATCACATTGCCGGATAAATGCCCGGGTTTTTTCGGTATTTTGTCTTTGCCAAATGCCTTCATAAGCGCTTTCCCGGATCATAGTTAAACCATAAAATAGTGTTGCTGACACAGCCAGTAATCCTGCCACCAGTAATATATAGGGTACTTTCAATGGTTTACGGGCATATTTTTTATATAGATATAAAAATCTTTTTCTTATAAAGATAGAACAGCATATACCACATCATAACCACAACAATGGCATTGGTGAACAAAGTGATTACAGGGAGGGGCATACTGAACCAACCTAATACGCCTTCTGTAAACGGTCTTACTATGTGACTGAACCATCTTGAGCCCCCGGTTTCAGTAAACAGATAGATTAATATCGGGTTCATACCGACGATGGCAAAGAAACGCGCCGTTTTGATATTATATTTTTTTACATCGATGGCCCAAAATGAAAAAGCCAGAGCCAGGAGACACCATCCACCGGTGACAATTGTAAACGAAGTAGTTGCAATCCTTTTAATGATCGGTGTGACCGGATCAAGTCCATAACCGATCAACAGCCCGATAATTCCGGCAATGATCAGGATCCGTAGTTTTTTTCCGGTTTTCTTTTCACTGATGAGCAATTGTCCTGCCATTACCCCCCATATGGTATGGGCTGCCGTGGGGATAGCATTGGCGGCGACCCAATGTCCGCTACTGTAATATCCGGTAATGATGGTATCCAGCCAGGCACCAAAATTCTGATCCGGAACAAAGGGGTGATTATACCCTGTGACCGGCCACAAGCGATAAAGCAATTCTGTCAGTACAAGCAGACCAATACTAAAGCTTAGCTGGAAGTTCCAGGATTTTCGCATGATAAGAAAGGCAATAAAATAGGTAAATGCCAGTTGAGCAAGCACATCCCAAAATTCCAAAGTCAGGTGACTTTCCCCTGCATGTGGGCCACCGGTATTCCCGATGCAATATAAACCCACACCAAGCAAGAGCAGGATAAGCGATCTTTTCGCAGCATGCCGCAGGGTGGTGTTCCAGGAAGCCCCCCGTTCCCATCGTTTATTAAAGGAGATCGGCATAGCAACTCCAACGATAAACATGAAAAATGGCTGGATAAGGTCCCAGAAATGCAAGCCATTCCATTCGGCATGATCTAATTGAATATGAATTGATCCAATAATCGTTCCACTGAAATAAGGAACTCCCATGGCGCTCCATAAAACATCGGACATTAACATAAACATTGTAAAACCTCTGAAAAAGTCGAGGGAAAGAAGCCGCCCGTAATCATCCAGTAGTTCACGAGGCACCTGGTTCATAGTTGTTTTGATTAAGTTTAATTAAATTTATTCAATTTAAAAATTTTAAGAAGTTATTAAAAAGAAGTAGTAGTTATTAATTTACTATCTGTACCCGGATTAGGATAGATTATTTAAATTTAAGGGAATAATAATCCCAAAATTCTCTTTAAAACAGGTAAAAAAATGTCCCCCTGTTCAAAGAGTCCATCACAGGCAATTTTCAAAAAGTTTAACTAAGCAAATGCTCACGCCTTTTGTAAAGACGTGGAGCATCGCTTAATTCGGTATTAGGAACTCAGACTTAAAAATCTTTGATTTTAAATTTTTCGCTTTTATGATTCTTACTACTTGTCCTGAAGTCATTTACATCATCCACATACGCTTGAACATATTGATTCACGTCAGATAGTTGTACGGATGTTCCGGATACATTGATTTCAAAGACCCGCCAGGTATTGCCGGAGCCTGTGAAGGCAGGCGCCTGATAACTTCGAACCAGGCCATTATAGTCGTATACCTCTACAATTGCAGGTGATTGTGCAATTTCACTTCCGCCATCTAAATTCTGATTACTGTAATTCTGAACAGAATATCTATAGGTTCCGTCAAACACAGATGTTATGGTTGCAGTCTCAGGTCCGTAGCTTTCAATATCATCCACGTCAAGTGTCACATTACTTCCAATTGGAGCCTGATCTTCAAAATACATATGGAACCTGCCT